>CAZUMV010000008.1:2901-33629 GCA_964621435.1 uncultured Thiotrichales bacterium
CCGGCTTGCTCTGTCTGATAGGCCGATTATTAACGACGCTTCGCACAGGCTGCTTATTTCGTTGTGGGCGGATGTCTCGAGTCGGCGCAGGCTTATACGATTTAGTTGGCCTTGGTTTACTCACAACCGTTGATCTGTTTGGCGATCTGTTTGATGTTGATCTGCTCGGGGTTGATCTTTTGTGGCTTTTGATCTGATTCGTTCCGGGTTTCGTTCTGGAACGTGATGGTAATCTGGAGCTTTTCGCGGGCACAGTACGCCTTTGAATGCTGCTGCGTTTTGACTCTACCTGTTCGTAGGTGTTCGCCTTACGATTGTAATTCGCGGCGGACGCAGCAACTGGCATCGCCAAGCCAATCGCCGTCAATGTGATTAATATCCGATAAGAGTTTCTATGCATAGTGTTCTCCAAGCCCCAATTCCCAGTATAGGGTAAAGCGCGATTGCTCAGTGCGATACCCGTACAACTTTGAGTCACCATTATGCCCATAGTTCAGCGTTACAGTGGTAAAATCTCTTGTAAGTCATTGATATATCAGAAATATTCGACCAACGGCGCTAAAGTTGAGCTTCAGATGCCCGAAATTTGCAACTTAAGTCGGTGGGATTTTGGCGTGGTTTTTGAAAAAAACGCAGTTTTATAGTGTGAGAAGTCAGGGGTTTCCCGGTCAAGTCCGGAAAATCGAGAGTCAATTTAACGATCAGATTGGAATAATGGTGCCAATTTTGCCGGGTTTTGACCGTTGCTGATTTCTTGATCTGAACGCAGTTTTTCCAGTTCTTTAATTAAGTCCTGCCCATTGAACGTCGCTAAGTCGGGGCCAGATTTATTGTAAACGGCGCGATCTAGAGCACTGAGCTGGCTTTGTACGACTGCATTTTTACTCAGGTTCCCGATATCGGTATTCGAGTTTATTTGTTGAGATGGCCAGCGTTGTTTGCCCCAGGCAATTAACGCCTGGCGCAATTGTTTTGGCTCGTTAGCCATGCGCCGACACGCGGCGAATGTCGAGGCTTCGGTTTCTATGGTCGCGACCATACCGGGATCTGGTGCCACCTTAATCGTCGGTGTTTTTTTACGAAAGTATGCCACTAGAGTCAGCAGCCATAATGTCAGAGCAACGAAGAAAAAGTTCCTCCACATAGAATTTGACGCCAAGCGTTCGGAACTTGCTGATGAATCCAGGTTGTCAGCACTAATGTCATCTAGTTGTTGTTGGGTTTGCGTGCCGCTGGCATTGGGTTGCGAATTAGGATTTGTTCCGCCGAGTACCGCAAACGTCCGTTCAGGAATACTCGCCGTTTCCATTTTTTGCGTGGCCGTGTTCCACCAGTTTAAACTTATTTCCGGCAGCGTTAAGTTGCCTTGTTGCGAGGGTATAAGCGCGAGGTTTTCGGTACGGGTACTGCGGACACCTTTGCTATCGGCGACTTCACTATTTACTGGTTCATCAGGGTAAATTTGGGCGCCGAGCGGCGCGGATATTGCCAATGGTGGAAGCTGTGATGCCTGTAAGCCATCTGCCTCAATAATAACCGAGCGTGTTAAAGGTTGGCCTACTTGCATTCCGTTTGGATTGACGCTCCATTCTTCTCGCAAACTAACTTTTCTTGCGGGTAGCCATTGTTTGCCGACGAAGCCTGCCGGTCGTGGCTCGACTAAAATTTCTTGATCTATGTTTCTTATCCGTATACTTTTGCCACTTGAGCCAAAGCCAAAAAACGAGTTTGATCGTCGTGGCTCTGACAGGGAGCCAGTGAAAGTCTGCCCTGGAATCTTCAGCAAACCACTACTTTGCGGAAATAAGGCATATTTAATCTCATAAACATTGTAGTTTTTACCGTTAATCGTACGCTGATAATTAGCTTCGGATAGTTGCGTAACGATAGTGTTCGGGATGTTTAATTCGGCTAGATCTGCGCCTCGATTAAGACCGGGGTAAAAAAATATTCTAGTGGTGTATACAACTTCTTGCTGTACCCAGGCGCGCTCCAAATTTACTTCGGCTTCCATGAAAATATTATCGATGCCGGCGCGTTGCGACATGGGTACGCTTTTTGTAACGGTAACGCCAATTGAGTTGGTGCGGTCACCACCAACGTCCAGACCCGGTATTCGTAATTGTCCCGGTCTTTTAGGTGCCAGTGTTATTTGCCAGGTTTTGCTGGACTTTGTGGTGCCGTTGACCATACTGAATTGACTACTCTCGCTCGTGTTTAGAACCTCGAAGTCGACCTCAATCGGCTGTAGATTTAATTTATCAACGTCTTTTGGCTTATCGCTATTGATGATTAATGTTAGCGTTTCATCGGCGCTCAGATTATCCCGGTTCACAGTCGCTGATGCGGCCGCCTGAATGCTGGCTGAGTAGCCTAATAGCAATGAAACGATGATGATGCGAAATATTAAATTCATGATTTACCAGACCTTCGAGTCTTCATCGGCATATTCTCGATTACGTTTGTTACGATCAGACTCATAGCGAAACTTTTGCCGCAATAAGCCGCCAGGGTCATCCGGTACTTTGCGTAGCCATTGCTCCAATGCTTGTTCTGCTTCGTCCAATTCTTCTTCGCTGAGTGCAGCTTGTTGCTCTTTTTCGGCTTCCCGGGCAGCTTGCTCTTCTGCGCTTTGTTGTTCTTGTTCTTGTTGCTCTTCCTGGCTCTGCTCCGATTGTTGTTCTTCCTGCTCGGATTCTTGTTCAGATGAGTCGCTTTGGTTCTGCTGTTCAGAGTTTTGTTGGTCTTGTTGGTCTTGTTGGTCTTGCGATTCCTGGTCCTCGGATTGCTGCTCTTGGCTATCTTGCTCGCTGTTCTCTTGTTCTTCTTGATCCTGATCTTGCTGGTCTTGTTGCTGCTGATTTTTTTCCTGCTCTTCCAGCAGTTTGTCAACTAGCGCCTTGTTGAAAGCAGCATCTTCGTCATCTGGGTAAGCTTCAAGGTGGGCCGCGTACGATTTGCTCGCTTGCTGGAGTTTGCCGGCGCGTGCCAAAGCGTTACCTTTATTGTAATGGTCGGACAACGCTTCATATTGCTCGACGGCCTGATCGTATTCTTTAGCGCGGTAGTGGGCACCACCTTTCCAACGCTTATCAGTGAACTTTTCGGCAGCTACTTTGGCGTCGCCGGTTTCTAAAGCCCGCTGTGCTTGCTGGTCTTTGGTCAGCCAAAGGTCATTCCAACCGAAAGCCAATGCCGGTTGTGGCTGAATAATAAAAACGCAAGCGATTGCGAGTATCCAGCCGCGTCTGAAGGCAAGCAGGGCAAACGGCAGACAGCACAAGACCAGCCATGGCCCCATGTCTTGCCAGACATCAAATTCACGGTCAGTACCGCTGGTTTCGTTATTGAGGTCCAGGCCCTGCTTAACGAGATAGTTTATATCGCTGGAGTTGACTTTAAGTTCGCTTAATCGCGCGCCCGTTTCGCTAGCGAGCTTGCGAAAGTTTCCGGTATCCAGTTTTGGTATGACAATATTCCCACTATCGTCTTTGAAAAAACCGCCACTGGAAAATTTGATCGGTCCACCCTCGGCTGTACCTACCGCTAGTAATGAGAGTGCCATACCGGGGTGCAGACTTTGTTTGATCCGGTTAATGTCCGCGGTGCTGATTTCATCTGCGACTAGTAGCACCCGTGCTTTGCTAATGCCGCCATCCTCCATTAGCTGCTGGCTAAGCTGGATCCCGAGATCAGGTCGGCTGCCTAACTTTGGCATTATCTCGGGCACCAGAGAATTTACCATCGCCTCAATAGTGTCGGCATCATCGGTAAACGGCGTAACCGTATGGGCATCCCCTGCGAATACTGCTAGTGCAGTAAGGCCTTCTTTGCGTTGCCTTAATATATCGCGCAGCTTATGGTGTGCTCTACCGACCCGACTTGGTTTGATGTCGGTAGCGCGCATTGAGAGAGACAGATCTAACAAAATTATCAATGCATCTTGTTTTTGTTCAACTTGCTGTGGCAAGCGTTGCCAGGTTGGTCCCGCAGCAGCAATAATCAGCAAGCTCAATACGAGACTTAATAATATCAGTGGCCAGCGCTGGCGACTGCCGGATGGAATGTCGAGTAAATGACCAAGTAATTCCGAATCGATCAGATCATTCCAGCGTGAGGCGCCGGCATTGGTTTTCCATAGTTGCCAAACAAGCAGTGCGATCGGGACAAAAAAGAGTAGCAAGATTGGTCGTAATAAATGAAACTCACTCATGGTCGATCAACCTCGGCTGTCGTACGAAAGCCAATCAACCGTCGAAACTGTGTCGCAAGCAGCCATATCGTCAGCAGTGCCAAACCAACACCAAGCGGCCAAAAAAACAAAGACTTTCTAGGTCTAAAGAATTCTTTGTCTTGCTCTACCGGTTCCAGTTTGTCTAGTTGTTTATAAATCTGTTGTAACTCTTCGGTGTTACGGGCGCGAAAATAATTACCACGGGTGCTGGTTGCAATCTGGCGTAAGACCTCTTCGCCATTTTCCATGTATCGGTCTAACCTTCTTTGGCTTGGCCCGACAAAAATCGTGTAGATCTTTACTTTGGCTTGTTGTGCCAGTTCGGCTGCTTTGAGTGGCATAACGGCGCCCGCCGTATTGCTACCATCAGTTAACAAAATAAGCACCCGGCTTTCTTCCGGCTTGTCTTGCAGGCGTTTTACCGCCAGACCAATGGCGTCACCGATTGCGGTCTTTTCTCCAGCAAAACCGATCTGCGCTTCATTCAAGAGTACATAGAGCGTATTGCGGTCAAACGTTAGCGGCGTCTGCAAATATGCCCGGCTGCCGAACAGGATCAGACCCAAGCGGTCACCGGTGCGGCGTGCGACGAAATCACCAACGACTTTTTTAACAGCTTGTAGTCGGTTTACACGGCGATTCGAGTACGACATGTCACGTTGCTCCATACTGCCCGATATGTCTACGGCAAGCATGAGATTGCGGCCACTTGAGGGCAGCGCCACTGCCTCGCCGATCCATACTGGTCGCGCTGCTGCTGTGATCAAGCACAACCAAAAAATACCCAATAGTACGATTCGTATCCAGGATTGATATTTGCCTTGGGTGGTTTCCCCCATGGTTAGACGCGAAAAAAAAGGCACGGTGAGTGCGGCGACATTGCGATTAGTGGCCGGCATCAGTCGATAAACTAACCACGGCAAGGGCAGTGCTAAAAAAATCCAGATCAGCTCGAAGCTCAGCATTATCGATGTTGCTCCAGCCATTCCCTGACAGAGTTTTGCCAGGCGTTGACGTCAAAACGGATATTTTTTTGGTAGGGAAGTGATTCGAATAACGGGGTGTCCCGAGATTCGAATACGGTGCTTACGCAACATTCGTTTAGGTACTTAAGCCATGCTGCCCCGCTTAGCGAGGCGAAGTTGCCGCGATCCTGAGAATATCGGTGTAGTGCAACCCGGCGTAACAACTTTTGTGTGTCAATCAAAAAAGTCTGCGGATCCTGATCTTCGTCGTAGCGCTTCTTGAAGATTTGCAGTTCGTCTCGGGCGAGAGTGCGATACCGGTTCTGACGTTTTTTTTGCAGCTGTTTATAGATAAATGCACTTATGAACATGACCGTTAACAACATAAGAAACCACCACCCGGGCGCAAGTGGCCACCAACCGATCGGATCCGGTACTCGAATGTCGCGCAGTTGAGCGAGCGGGTCGGCTTGCACTAGCTGCTCCTCGACAAGGCGTAAAAATGCAATAGCTCGGCCATTGGGTCACAGCCAGTTTGCAGTGTGATTAAAGGTACCCGGGCTTTCGCCAGATTTCCTTTAAGTCGCTCTTGTTGTTCATTAAAGTGCTTTGTATAACCGTTACGAAAGCGTTGCTCAGAGGTATTTAGAAGGCTTCTATTTAAGCCGTCGCTGATCGCGTACTGGCCCGCGGGTGGTAATTGTCGTTCGAGATCATCGAAAACGTTGATACAGGTAACCTCATTGTGTTTGGCTAGATGATAAAAATGTTTGGTTGAATCATCGTCACAATCATAGAAGTCGCTTAAGACAAAAACTGCGCTGCCGGGTTTTACCAGTCTTCGTAGTTCTTGCAAGGTTTTGTTAATAGAATACTCAGGGTTACTGCTCATGGCGTCAGCGCGCAGGGCATTATTTGCATCATGTATTTCGTGCAATAGCTGTAACACGCCGGACTTACTTCTGCGCGGACGCACTTCTTTTAAGTCGGTATCAGTAAGTACCAGACCTCCAACGCGATCGTTATTGCGCAAAGCTGACCACGCCAACAAAGCGGCGGTATGCGCACTTAATACAGACTTGAAGCATTTTTTGCTGCCAAAAAAGTTACGTACGCGTTGGTCAACTACGATAAGCACCGGGCGCTCTTTCTCTTCTTGAAATAGTTTGGTGTGCGGTTCGGTGGTTCTGGCGGTTACACGCCAATCTATAGACCTGACATCATCACCGGCCTGGTATGCCCGAACCTCTTCAAAATCAATACCACGACCACGGAAGTTGGCCTGATAGGGACCGGCCAGAGTACTTAAGGAGCGACGCTTGGAGGTTAGTTGCAAGCGCGCATTGAAGCGCAGCGCGACTAAATCACCTAGCGTAGTATATGCCCCCGTGCATGCTTGTCCTTTAATGCTCATGTTGCTTAAGCTGCAGGTACCAATGCTAAAAGTTCATCAATAACCTGATCTGTGGTAACGCCATTGGCTTCAGCTTCGTAGCTAATGATTAATCGATGCCGCAAGACATCGTGGGCGATTGCTTGAACATCATCAGGACTGACATAGTCTTTACCATTTAACCATGCATGAGCCCGTGCACATCTTTCTAGTGCGATACTACCGCGCGGACTCGCACCATACTCTATCCAGCTAGCGAGCTGATCGTTTGGCGAATTGTCCTCACGTGTCGAAATGATTAGCTCGACAATGTATTGCTCGACGTTTTCATTCATGACCAAATTTAGAATTTCCTGGCGCGCCGCGAACAAGGATTCCTGGCTTAGTGGCGCTGGTGGTTGGCGTTGTTGGTTTTTATTTTCTTCGCGTACTAAACGTAAAATTTCCAGTTCAGCATCGGCATTCGGGTAATCCACTATTACGTGCATCAAAAAGCGGTCTAATTGTGCCTCCGGTAGCGGGTACGTACCTTCTTGTTCAAGCGGGTTTTGAGTTGCCATAACCAAAAACAACTCTGGTAGTTTGAAGGTATTGCTACCCACACTAACTTGACGTTCGGCCATGGCTTCCAGGAGCGCTGATTGCACTTTTGCCGGGGCGCGGTTGATTTCGTCCGCGAGTACGAGATTATGAAAGAGGGGGCCTTTTTGGAATTCAAATACGCCAGTCTGTGGTCGAAAAATATCGGTACCGGTGATATCGCCCGGAAGTAAGTCAGGAGTAAATTGCACGCGTTGAAAATCAGCCTCGAGGCCTTGGGACAAGGTGCTGATGGCTTTGGTCTTTGCCAAGCCCGGTGCGCCTTCAACTAACAGATGTCCATCAGCTAGTAATGCGATTAGGAGACGATCGAGCAACTGACTCTGACCAATAATTTGATCCTTTAGCCAATTGCGTAATTCGTTGATATCTTGACCACTCGAGCTCATGCACTGATCCTTTTTATTCGATTATTTTCAAGCGTACGCATTGTACCTATTTTTATAGGATTTTTGACCACAATTGAGGATCGGAGTTCTGGTTCTGGTGTTTTTTACCGGGGCATTCAGTACTTCGCGGTAGCGCGATTACCGGCTTGGCAGGAGCGATTTACTTTTTAGCGACGCTGAAGTTTAGTTTTTGTTTGACGCGTTGATCTTCAGGTATTCCGTCGCGGTTAGCGGGTTGGTAGCGCGAGTTTTTGATTGCTTTAATCGCGGCGTCGTTAAATATATCACTCGGCGCGCTATCAAGGATTTGAATGTCATCGATATCGCCGTTTGCCCGTACGATAAAACTAAGCTGAACGAAACCTTCAATATTGCGTTTGAGCGCCAATTTTGGATAAGTGGGAGGTGTGACCTTTATACTACTCGCTGGTTCATAGAGTCCAATTTTAGTCGTCTCGGGCGACGGCGCCAGGCGCTGATTTAAACTCTCTGATTCGTTACTCAAGCCGAGGCGGTCAAGCAATCTTATGGATTCGTTTGCCGACACCAGATCTTGTTCCGTAATCGCGATATTGCCGGAACGCAGCAGAATATTTCTAATCCGGGTGACGCGCTGGTTGAATAGATTGTCATAAGCGCTGACTGCAGCGGTACGTGAGTTTAGTACTGATATGGCCGAATCAAAGCGGTAGGCTTCGATGTGGTCATCAGCGCTTCGCAAAATTTCATTTACCTGATCTTGGATTGACGGTGGTTCTTCGATTTCGTCGACCAGTTTTTCGTTATTTGAACCTATGGCGGGTGCGTTTGTGGTTAAATTTTGCGCGCCACCAGTATTGTCCTGATTAGCATCGATCTGGTTCGGAAGTTCAGACCTTAGCAACCGTGTACTAAGTGCTGCAATCTGCGGATGCTGCGGATACAAGGAGCGTAGAGTAACTATGTCGATGCTCGCTAGCTGTTTATCATTACTCCGCAATGACGCTTCAATACGCCCAACCAGACGCTGCTGTATTTCTTCAAGACCATTGAGGGCTGCCTGGTTTTTCTGCTCTATGCTTAGCACCTGTTTAAAGTAGGTGACGGCATTGTCGCCATAGGGATCTACTAATTGGTCCTTTAGCATAGCGTCACGGGCTTTGCTGAGCATCGTTGACACAGTGTCTTCTTGTGGCTGGGGGACAAACTCAAGCATCGCAATGTCGGTAGCCGGAGATTGTTCGACAGATTCTTGTTCTGTATTTGAGGTGGTTGTGTTTGGGCTCGAGGTGAGTTCAGTACTTTCGGCGAGTGGGGCCAGGGTATCAGTCTCGACCGTTTCGTCGCCCGCAATAGTAGTTTCCGGAACTTCAATTTTTGCAATTACATTGCCGTTCGCTGCGCCGCTGGTTTGGGGTTCGCGGAAAATTACAAATGCAGTCAACAAGCTAACGCAAACGAGACTGCCAAAAATAGAAACCCAAAAGCTGCGGCTTGGGGTTGGTAAAAATGGCCCGAGGGTTGCGTCATGACGCATTTCCACGGTCAGGTCTTCACCGGACGCGACTCGCGCCTGCAATGCTTTGTGTTCTTGTTGAGATGATTTGGCCGCCAGTACAATTTGTCCGAGTGATGTGTTGTTCGGAAGAACACGGTAGATATATGGCTTGAGTTCCGAGTTAATGATTTTTCGTACATTATCGGGTTTTACTAAACATGTTATTGCCATGCTCGGAGAAGCATCGCGCAGCACGGTTATGATTTTCTCCAATGTCGAAAGTTTCTCATAACCTTCAATAATAGTGGTGCCGATATTTCCAGCGGCGGCGTTAAGCGCCGCACTTTCGACGGATTCTGTGTGAACCAATAGTGCGCCAAATCTTTGCTCTAGGTTTGTAACCAGGTCCTGGTTGGTGGAAATTAACTGGATTCTATCCATAGTTTCGGATTTCTTTAAAGTGTTTGTTTAAATTAAAATAAATTAGCTATTGTGCCCCGGATACGCGATCTCGTTAAATATTCAATCGCGAGGTGTTATCCGTGAAACGTACCGGATCACTATCTTTACACGCCAAGCACGTGCTGACAACGATTAGCTGCTGAATGGTTAATTTCAGCCAAAATTAGTCGATTTTCTACCTTTCCGGCAAGAAATCATGGACTTAATGAACCAGCTACCAATTTGTTGGTCTCAGACCGCAATGGACCGTTTAAATGTGTAGCATACGGGCGTATAATTCTGATGAACAATAAGTGCTTTTAGGCAAACAGGAAAGGAATATGACTAAGCTAAAATTTATCTCGGGTATGCTGGTGACACTCCTATTGAGTACGACCCTGCTGACTGGCTGTAATACGATTAAAGGTATCGGTCAAGATCTTAAGAAGGGCGGCGAAAAGCTGGAAGAGACTGCAAAAGATAAGGGCGCTAAAAACACTTAATCTGCTGTTCATAGCGAGCGTACAAAGAAAAAGTTAAGGAAAGTTAAGGTGCGGTGGCCACACGCTGGGTGCGACCACCGTCTTTTTAATAGTTTCGTTTAATTCTCAAGGTTTAATCAAACCGTTCTAAGGGCTTTGAGTCGTTATTCTTGACTACTTATTGGCAGTAGGATACCGCTTTCCGCCGAGTGGTCGGATTGAGGGTACGAGCGCTCTCCGCTTCAATTCTAATGTGATGCAATTCCGGTATGAGACAAACTGTGCGTACGGGTGGTCCGGTATGCGTCTGGTGTCAGGGGGTCCATTGATATCGAGATAGTGGAATTACGTTGGCCTCGGAGAATTTAATCCCTTCCTCCTCAAGCAATAGTCGCTGGTAGTCAGAATATCCCGGTTTACGCCGCTGGCTTATTTTACCTTGCGCATTAATAACCCGATGCCATGGTAGCTTGCGATTCTCTGGTGTTTGCGCTAACAGACGTCCAACTTGCCTGGCATTTTTAGGCCAACCTGCTAGTTTTGCGATTTGACCATACGTAGCGACGTATCCAAACGGGATACGCTCAATCAGCGAATAAACTTTATCGCGTTCAAGACTCATGACTGTAAGTTATGCAGGCGCGGCAATTTTCACGAACTCGTTTACTTCTTCAGCCCGGGTATTAAAGGATGTGACCAGGCGCACCAGTACTTCAGTGTCGCTTAGTGACTCATGTGCCGGTAGTCCATGGCTATACCATTGGTAAAATTCAGCACCGGCCTTTTTTAGTTTTTGTTCCGTTCGCTTCGGGATGATGGCAAATATTTCATTACCCTCGCACGGCCACGCTAAACGAATGTCGGGGTTTTTTTCCAATGCGGCCGCTAGCATGGCCGCGTGGGTATTCGCATGTTTTGCCAGGTTTAACCAATGGTTGTCGTCCAGCCAAGCTATAAATTGGCTCGCCAACAAGCGGCCTTTGGATAGTAAATGCCCGCTTCGTTTTCTTCGGTGCTCAAAATCGTCAGCGAGGGAGTGATCAAAAAACACCACGGCTTCGGCTGCTAGACAACCACATTTGGTTGCTCCCAGACTAAGCACGTCAACGCCAGATTGCCAGGTTAATTCTGCGGGGCTCGCATTGGTAGCGGAAACAGCATTGGCAAATCGGGCGCCATCCATATGTATGCGTAAGTCATGTTGTTGCGCAATTTCCTTCAAACGCGACAGCTCGGCAGGTTGATACACCAGGCCAAGTTCGCTGATTTGTGCGAGTGTGAGCGCGGCGGGCCGAGCATTGTGGGGAACATCCGTCCCACTTTGGCTCAAAAATCGCTCGAGGTGATGAGCATCTATTTTACCAGCGGTTCTGGTGATCCCTATTTGTCTTGCGCCACCGGTAAAGAACTCGGGTGCGGTTGACTCGTCAATCAGGACGTGTGCTTCATGGTGCGACAGAATAGTTTCCCATGGTTGCACCAGACAAGACAGGGCTAGCGAATTTGCCGCTGTGCCGCTGGCCACAAAGAATACTCGAGCGTCACACTCAAAAATTTTATTGATCAGCTGATGCGCTTGCCTGGTCCAATCATCATCACCATAACCATGCGTATGTCCGGTATTTGCGGTAGCCATATTCGCTAGCACTTTATCAGACGCCCCGGTTTGATTATCACTGCCAAAAAACATTATTCGGTCCTTGTTATTTTAGGAGATTGCCAATAAAGCTGAAACTAAAGATGTATACGACACCTGCCACGATTACGATGACCATAGAAAGGAAAATTCTAATCGCGTAGTCTGGAGCGGGGAAAACTCTTTTAGAGATTTTCAAAAACACATAGACCGCAGCGATGCTACAAAGTAACGCCAGATAAGTGGTCGGTGCGGTGAAGAAACTTATAACTTCTTCTTTCATTGCGATTCGGGGTGTGGTTTTTGACAATATAGCATTATTGTATCAACTAGATGTGGATGACGTTTAGAGCGCCAGTTTCCCGCATAAGAGGTTTAGTCGTTGTCAGGACCAGGGTCTACTATAAACAACTGCGAGATTTTTTCTAACCTCTTTAGAGGGTTGCTAGTTTCCAGAATTGACTGCATAAAGTCACCATCAAAACGAAACTTGCCAAATAACTGAAAGCTATAAGCTGCCGGTGTTAGTTCAAGCCAGGCACTTAAGTCGACTTTTTCACTCGTTTCCGGTTGCTGGCTGGCGAGAATATTTTCCAGTATTTTGTGGGTTTGGTGCATAAGAATACTGGCCCGTTTTTGTGGTTGTTCCTTGAGTTCTTCATCGGGTATCTTTTTACACCGGACAATTCGGTAAGGTACGACTTGCAGTTCTTCTACAGTTTGGTAGCGCGCATGCATTTCAATATCTACCCGCAGGCGGCCGTCGTCTGTCGTTTCGATTACATTACATGACCCCGCTGAAAAAATATCGCAGGGCTCAAAACTGGCCTGATTGCTACTTAGCGTGTCGGCAATGCTTTGGTTGGCTTTGCCAGAACTTATTTGCCGGACGGTATGACAAACCCCTACGAACCGGTTATCACGCACGCAATCGCGAATTAATGCCCGGTAGCGTGGTTCGAATACATGTAGTGGTACGCTAGTGCCGGGAAAACACACCATCTCAGGAATAGGGAATAGGGCGATTTCGTCAAGTGCGGGTGACCCGGTCATCGGAAGTTCTCTGAACAATTGTTGGTTATTTTATATTACACTTGAATCTGCAGAAGATCCCAGCTTTTGTTATGCGCCGAATTAAGTCCATTAAGTCCAATTGTTTTGTTGTCAGGAGCAGCGAATATGAATATTAGTTTTTATCTAAAGTTGTATGTTTTAACGATTCCGGTTTTTTTCTTGATTGATATGCTATGGCTGGGGGTTATTGCCCGTTCTTTTTACCAAAATAATTTAAAGGCGTTTCTATCTCCAGACGTCAATTGGACTGCGGCGGTAGTTTTTTATCTGATGTACATTGTAGGTATTTTGTTTTTTGCGACGATTCCCGGTTTGCAGGCGCAATCCGGACTAAAGGCATTAATTTTAGGCGCAGCGTTCGGCTTTTTTACCTACGCAACCTATGATCTGACTAATATGGCGACCTTAAAAAACTGGCCGCTTAAAGTCGTCGTTGTGGATGTACTATGGGGGACGTTGCTGTGTACGCTCGTCGCCGGTGCAAGTTACGTTATCGGTAAGTGGTTAATTAGCTGAGTTTGGCAATGTGATTCTTAATACCAAACTTCGATCTGCGCGATATTGGTTCGGTCGAGCCGATAGCTGATTTCGCCATCACGCCGGTTCAAAACAATGGTTAACTCATTTGCATCGGAGTCTGCCAGGATGCCCTCCAGGGGCGCACCCAGTAGTTGCGTAATCTTTAGCTTTCGCCCTGTATGCTCGCGCAAAGAACCATCCCTTATATTCGTGTTTAGTGGGTGATAACTGGCCTGAATCTCGTGTACCTTATCGCTAAAATTTGCGGAGTCAGCTGTGCCCATGGCGCTAACTGTGTAGCTTCCATTTTGGTTTTTTTGATAGCTGAACGTTCGGTTATCGATGCCGTCGCTATGTCTCGAGGAAGATTCCGTTGGAGTGTATCTAAATCGCACATGTGCGATATATTCATCAGCGTTTAGCGATTGACTTTCCACTCGCTGGATTTCCTTTAACACATAGGTATTGGCCCATTTGCCATGCACATCGTAGTACTGAGCTATCGCTTGTTCTAGGGTTGGTTTGGTAGCTCCCGGTCGCGTGTTTGACTCAAGCGCATACAGGCTAGCGGCGCAATTATTGACTTTGGAGTCTAGATCTTGCAGGAAATTTTTTTGCTCGTCTTCCCCGTAGGATTTTGCATGTTTGCGCGAGTGTTTTTGATAATTTGCGTAATTAACTTTCAAGCAATTGAGTTCGTTCTCGCACATGCAAATGTTATGCCCCATATCCTGCAATGCAAGGCGTTTGGACTGCAGACCACCAGCATAGCTAGTGATGGTTGTGGGGGTTCCAGACGAGTCATTGTAACTTGCTAGTTGTCGAATTGTTGATGCTTCAGTTTGCCGGGAAAGGGTATAGGATTCATATGCCGGGGTTAATGCCAGCATCGCCACAAATGTCGCCAAACCACCTAAAGTTACGGTAAAAAAGCTCCGTACCGCGCCTAGCTCCACGCAAAACGAAAATATAAGGGTGGCAATAACAAGCGTTGCAAATATACCAATCAGGCTTGCAAATAATTGTGTTGATAAAATAACATCGCCCAGACCAACGATATCAATTCCATTGTTTAGCGTACTTATGATTTCAGGCAATATGGTGACCGCCAGGATTGCGGTTGCTATGCAAAGTAGTAAGGTAACGACGATAGCGTATATGGTTACCCGTCCGGTGGAGGCGTTGGTCGCACCAAACTTTTTAGCGAGTAGGCTATGAAAGGCGACGATGCCGGTTATTAACAGAATGGCGCCTATAAAAACGACCGGGCTATTTATGATCTGGGACATAGAAGTATATTGCACGTATTTAATCCGATGATTGTCGCACGCAGATTATCCTTTAAAACATCTACAAGCTCACAGTTTTGCCGAAACTGGCCGACGAAAGCCACCAGTTAGCCGATTTTCGGTCGACGATTTACAGCAATTTGTCGCCAAATCATCATCAACAGGAAGCCAATCAGGGCGCCTCCAAGGTGGGCAAAGTGTGCGATGTTACGTCCAAATAGCGAAAAGCCGGTTACCCCTGAAAATAAATCCAGCAACAACACCGCGGGGATAAAATATTTCGCGGCGATCGGAAAGGGGAAAAACAAAAGTGCTAACTTATTATTCGGATAGATTAGCGCATAAGCAACCAGGATACCGTACAGCGCCCCGGAAGCGCCAACCATGGGCGTGTTGAAGAGTGCGCAGAACTTCATCGCAAGCTCGTATTGAAAGTTACAGAATGGACTTGCCTTAATCGTATCCAGAGTAGCTTGCGGGGCGCCGGCGCTAATAAGCTGACCCTGAATATCGGCGAATTGATACCAGTTAACGAAATTTTGAATTAGTCCGGCCCCGATTCCAGCGGCAAAGTACAGCAGCAAGAATTTCTTTGCGCCAAGCAGCCTTTCCAGCGCCGTACCAAACATAAACAAGCCAAACATATTGAACAACAAATGGCCGGTATCGGCATGCATAAACATGTGGCTTATATATTGCCAAATGGCATGATTTTGGTGTTGCCAAAAATGTAGCGCCAGGAACCTTCTAAGATCTAATTGTGGTGAGATCTCGCCTGCTGCAAATAACAGGACATTAACAGCAATAAGGGTCAGGACAATCGGTGTTTTCTTAAGCATGCGCTATTCTAGCAATAAAGCGCCGCGCTGGTTTGCTCAGCAGGAGTTAAAAATTGTAGCGCAAAAAAAAGCGAGCCGAAGCTCGCTTTTCAATACTACTGATTTACTAATCCCAGTTTAGTGCACCACCGGTTTGGTACTCGGTAACTCTGGTTTCAAAGAAGTTCTTTTCCTTTTTAAGGTCTAATACTTCAGACATCCAGGGGAACGGGTTCTTCGCACCGAGATACTGCTCGGGCAGGCCAATTTGTGAACAACGACGGTTCGCTATGTACTGCAAGTACTCTTCAAACATACTGGCATTCATGCCGAGAATACCCCGTGGCATGGTGTCTTTAGCATATTGCGTTTCCAGTTGAACAGCTTCCTTGATCATATCAATCATTTCTTGCTTGAATTCGCTAGTCCACAAATGCGGGTTTTCAATTTTGATTTGATTGATCACGTCTATGCCGAAGTTCATATGCATAGATTCATCACGCAAGATGTACTGAAACTGTTCGGCTGCGCCAACCATTTTGTTGCGTCTGCCCATGCTTAGTATCTGGGTAAAGCCAACGTAAAAGAAGATTCCTTCAAATACGACATAGAAGGCAATCAGTTCGCGTAGTAGTTGTTGATCCGCTTCCGGCGTGCCGGTTTGGAAATTGGGATCAGATAGGTTTTGTGTAAATGGCAGCGCCCATTCTGCCTTCTTGGCGACTGCAGGCACTTCGCGATACATATTAAAAATCTCGCCTTCATCCAGACCAAGTGACTCGATAACGTATTGGTAAGCATGGGTATGGAGTGCTTCCTCAAAAGCCTGGCGTAGCAAGTATTGACGACATTCGGGATTGGTAATGTGTTTATAAACAGCAAGCACCAGATTATTGGCTACTAGTGAGTCCGCGGTAGAGAAAAACCCCAGGTTTCGTTTGATCATCAGACGCTCATCATCGGTCAGGCCATTAGGATCTTTCCAGAGCGCAATATCAGCCGTCATGTTTACTTCTTGTGGCATCCAGTGGTTAGCACATCCGTCCAGATATTTTTGCCATGCCCAGTCGTATTTGAATGGTACTAACTGGTTGAGATCGGAACGGCAGTTGATCATGCGCTTGTCATCTACCTGAATTCGTTCGGCACCCATTTCGATGCTCTCAAGTCCGGTGTTTACGTTGGTCGACTGTTTTGGCGCCGTTGTTGTGGTTGCCTTGAGGTCTTGATTTGTTAGTCTGACATCATTGCTGGCCACCTGATGATCCACAACAGGTTGCGGAGCAACTGGTTCAGCTGCTTTGGTGGTCGGTGTTACGGCTGTAGGGTCATCCCAATTTAGCATTTTGTATCTCCAGTTTTACGCCTCGTAAGAGGTGTCCTTGTTAAATAGTGTATGTGTTCGGTGTTTAGTTCAAGATCAAAATCTTTTTTATTGATCTGGTCGTTTAACCTTTGTAGGGCGTTGCGCGTTCGTGGTTGCCTGACTCATTGTCGTTTGCGTTTCCCGGTTCATCCAGAAAGCTCGAGATCGGCTATTTTTACTGATGGTTTTCCAGGCATATTGATTACGAGCTTGTTTTTGTCCCTTGGTCATGCAGTTATCCCTTTCTTTAGATTATTACGTCTGTGGTGTAGAAGTCCTTTTTCTATTTTCTAACTGAGTTACTTATACCGGACGATATCTTTCGTCCGGTATAAGTTTTAGTCATTACTGACAGGCCTCGCAATCCGGGTCCAGTATCGAGCACGCTTCTGGCGCCGCCGAACCTGGCGCTTCATCGAGTTTGACGGCATTCAAGGAGCTGCCTTCGCTGTTGTTATCCAAAGTGGACTTTTCAACGTGGGTAGCGCCCATCGAGCGTAGGTAATAGGTGGTCTTTAACCCACGTACCCAAGCAAGTTTATACAGATTGTCGAGTTTGGCCCCGGATGGCTCTGCCATATACAGGTTTAATGATTGGCCTTGATCGATCCATTTCTGCCGCCGCGAAGCAGCTTCAACCAACCAGCGCGGGTCAATTTCGAATGCCGTCGAATACTTTGCTTTGAGTTCTTCCGGGATGCGGCTAATCTGTTGTAATGAGCCATCGTAAAATTTTAGATCATTGACCATGACGTCGTCCCATAGATCCAGAGACTTTAGCTCGTTAACCATATATGGATTTACGATAGTAAATTCACCCGACAGGTTCGATTTCACAAACAAGTTTTGATAGGTCGGCTCGATTGACTGACTCACACCGCAAATATTCGAGATTGTCGCGGTCGGGGCGATCGCCATGGTGTTGGAATTACGCATACCATGTGATTTGACCTTTACTCTCAAGCTATCCCAATCAAGCGATGAAGATTTATCTACTTCGATATAGTTGCCGCGTTCCTGCTCGAGAATGTCAACTGAATCCAGAGGCAATATACCCTGACTCCATAACGAGCCGTCGTAAGTTTCATAGCTACCGCGTTCTTCAGCGAGTCCAGACGAGGCCTGGATCGCGAAATAAGATACCGCTTCCATAGAACGATCTGCAAACTCAACTGCTTTTTCGCTGGCATAGTTGATGTTGAGCTTGTACAAGGCATCCTGGAATCCCATTAGCCCTAACCCGACCGGGCGGTGCTTAAGGTTAGAATTACGTGCTTGTGGTACCGAATAGTAATTGTACTCAATCACATTATCCAGCATGCGCATGGCTGTGGTGATGGTCTGCTCAAGGCGTTCCATGTCGAGCCCATTCTCGTCAGTATGTTTGGCCAGATTGACTGAGCCGAGGTTACATACTGCAATCTCTTGATCGTTAGTATTAAGAGTGATTTCGGTACATAGGTTAGAGCTATGAACAACGCCATAATGTTGTTGTGGTGAGCGCAGGTTACATGGGTCTTTGAAAGTCACCCACGGATGCCCCGTCTCAAAAAGCATCCCTAGCATTTTGCGCCATAGGTCTACTGCTTTAACTTCTTTGGCTATTCGTAGTTCACCGTTTTTGGCTTTTTGCTCGTACTCTTCGTACTTGGCGCGAAAAGCTTTGCCATACAAGTCGTGCAGTTCCGGTACTTCATCCGGTGAGAATAGTGTCCAGGATTGGTCTTCAGTAACCCGTTCCATGAACAGATCCGGAATCCAGTTAGCCGAGTTCATGTCATGGGTACGACGACGATCATCACCGGTATTTTTACGTAGCTCCAGAAATTCTTCGATATCCACATGCCAGGTTTCGAGATAGGCGCACATTGCACCTTTTCGCTTGCCACCTTGATTAACCGCAACGGCCGTATCGTTGGCGACTTTCAAGAATGGCACCACACCCTGGGATTTGCCATTGGTACCCTTGATGTGTGAGCCCATGCCGCGCACGCGAGTCCAGTCATTGCCGAGTCCGCCGGCATATTTTGACAGCATGGCGTCATCTTTAATGGCACTGAAAATACCATCCAGATCATCCGGTACGGTGGTTAAGTAACAACTGGAAAGTTGTGGTCTGAGCGTGCCCGAATTAAACAGCGTCGGGGTACTGCTCATAAAATGAAAGGAAGAGAGCAGGTCATAAAACTCGATCGCTCTGCCAATTTGGTCTTCTTCATTAATGGCTAGGCCCATCGCAACGCGCATAAAGAACGCTTGTGGCAGTTCAAAGCGTGTGTCTTCAAAATGAATGAAGTAGCGGTCATATAGGGTTTGCAAGCCAAGATAAGTGAACTGTTGATCACGTTCTGGCTTCAATGCCTTGCCCAGAGTATCTAAATCGTATCGGGTAAGTTTGAAATCAACGAGCTCAAGTTCTGCGGCGCGTTTGATATATTTGTCAAAATAGTCGACATACAAGTCCGACATTTCTGTCTGGGTTGCCTCGGTGGCTTTTTGATAGACAAAGCTCAATGCTTCGCGGCGGAAATTATCCATCAACAAGCGTGCCGCCACAGTTGAATAATTCGGGTCATTCTCGATCAGCGTACGGGCGCTCATGACCATGGCCGTGCCAACTTCGACCTCTGCTATGCCGTCAAAAAGATTTCGCTCGGTCTCTTCTATGATTGGCTTGGCTTGCACGTCACTTAAGCCGGCAGTTGCCTCGGTAACTACAGAATGCAGGCGGGTACGATTTAGCGGTTGCAAGTTACCTTCTGCATTTTTGACGTTAATCAGGTTTTCTTCAACTTGCTGGATATCAACCTGTTGGGTTTCCGCGGAACGTTTTATAGATTGCTCCTCGCGGTACAACACATAGGCGCGAGCAATTTTATGCTCGCCGGCGCGCATCAGTGCCAATTCAACCTGGTCCTGAATGTCTTCTATATGGACGGTTGAATTACTGGGCTTGTGCCGAAACAGGCCTTCAACGACCACAGAGGTTAGCTTATCCACTTTTTCATGGATTCTGGCCGAAGCGGCCGCCTGACCACCTTCGACAGCTAGAAATGCTTTGGTGATCGCAACTTTGATCTTGGATTCATCATAGGTTGTGATTTTGCCATTACGTCTAATGACTTTATATTGACCGGGTGCGGTCGCCTGTACCTCGCCTTCCGTGGGGGTATCAGTGAACTCGGTTCCGGGTGCGTTTTTCGCAGACAACTTGACCTTCCGACTTTCTGTCAGCATTACAAAATCTCCATATTTAAGTGCGCAAATTGCGGTGTTCTTATTGTATTTTTAGCCCTGTGAGGTTCTTTGAATAAGTGCCCTCAGCAAGTGACGGGTACTATAAGATGTAGTCAGCATAGTGGTCAAGCACAACATGCTGTGTATAGCCTACTGAATCAGCTGTGAGTATGTTGTGTATAACCACGTGAAATAGTGTTACTTGAGAGATATCAGTAGCTTGAAACAAGTCGGGCGCAAACTCCTAAAAAGCATTGGTAATTTTAATTAATCCGCGCATCATCATAAATATGTGATGGAGTTCACATCCGCAAAATACAGTGTTATTTAATTGCCACAGAGGTGCTTATTTACATCACCAAGAAGCATGATTTGGAAAATATATATGCGGCTTTAACAGTGCGTTTGGTAATGGAGGAATTTTGAAAAAAAACTCAGCGGCCAACGGGCTGGGCCGCTGAGTGATTATCGGTATGCTTTTACTTTGGCTCTTTAAAGCGCTTGCGAATGCCGTCCGCGTCAATTTGGCCTTTATTAGGGCTGGCCAAAGCCTTTTTGGCTGCACGATTCTCCGTTTGGCATGCCGCCATTGCGGTTTGGTCAGTGGCCTCATTGACACAAGCTCTGAAAGTGTTTAATCGCTCAATTTGTAGTGTTAGTTTCTCTATTCTTTTTTGCTTAATATCTTCAAAGCCCATAACACCGGTACTTCGCTCTTTTTTGCTGCCGTCCCACATTTTCCCGTTAGATTGTTCACCTTGATCCGCTGCGAATGAGGTCGCGGCAATGCTAAAGGTCACTAGGAGTGCCAAACATCGGTTTAACTTAAGCATGATATTTCCTCTTTGGTCATCGTTATAAGCAGTATGACCGGCTGTATCGCTGAATGTTTCAATAATTTGGCGATATGTGACTTGCGTGGACCTAACCTGGACGAGAACCGCAGTGCTATGCCACTCGACGTATGTAAATTCAGGTTAACGGCGTTTTATGCTGTGTGTTGGGCTTTATAAAGAACGGATAGCTTCAAGATACTTTTTTTCGTCGGGCAGCTCGTTATCACGTTGTGCTTGCCACAATATAACCCCAAGACACTCCATCATTTGATGCTCGGCGTTATGTTCATTGCTCTTTTTGATCAAGCGCAGGTGTTGTTCCCGGACGCCGGCTGGCCGATCGGTATTTAACTGCTCCCATACTGCCAAATGCATGCCCATATGCAGGAACGGGTTCGCTTGGTTACCGTCTGGGCCATAATCCGCACCAAGAGATTCTTCCGGGTCGGCCAATAGTTTCTGGTATTCCGGATGCATGCTAATAACGTTGGCAATCATCTGGTCCAGTCGGTCGGTCAATTTCTCGTTGCTTTGCATACGTTTATAAATGTCGCAATATTTTTGCCGCAACTCATCTTTATTGCCAAACATTACTCATATACCTTTTTTTTGAATTCGCACAAGTCTTCAATGATACAGCTACCACAACGTGGTTTGCGAGCAATACAGGTATAACGTCCATGCAGTATTAACCAATGGTGGGCATCATATAAAAATTCTTCGGGAATAAATTTTAACAAACCCTTTTCAACTGCTAGTACGGTTTTACCAGGGGCGATGGCAGTGCGGTTCGAAACCCTGAAAATATGCGTATCGACAGCCATGGTTGGCTGACCGAAGGCGGTGTTCAGTACCACGTTTGCCGTTTTCCGGCCGACGCCTGGCAGTGCTTCCAGCGCTGCACGAGTCTCGGGGACTTCGCTGTTATGTTCTGCCACTAAAATTTTGCAGGTCTCAATGACGTTTTTTGCTTTGGTGTTATACAAGCCGATGGTTTTTATATAGCGCTTTAAACCGGTAACCTTTAGCGCAGCGATCGCCGCAGGTGTGTTGGCAACGGCATAGAGTTTTTTAGTTGCTTTGTTAACGCCGACATCGGTTGCTTGCGCAGAAAGAATCACCGCGATTAATAACTCAAACGGAGATTGATATTCAAGCTCGGTGGTTGGGTTTGGATTTTCTTTTTGTAGTCGGGTAAAAATTTCTCGACGTTTGGCCGGATTCATTCGGCGCCTGACGCGGTGCTGAGACCCGGGCTGGGCGAACTTTGTAAGGCAGTTGCACGTTGATCCAGATAGTTTTTAATAATCAGTAGTAAACCTAGCCCGAAAAATGCTCCCGGCGGCAATAGTGCTAACAGGAAACCCTGATACTTCTCGCCTAAGCTGAGCTCCCAGCTCGCCGCGTTTGCCCCAAACATCAGTTCCGCGTTAGCCATTAAAGTGCCACTGCCAAGAATCTCTCTTAAACCGCCCAACGCCACTAGTACGAGCAAGAACCCCAGTCCCATCGCAAACGCATCTAGCAATGATGGCCACACCGGATTTTTGGATGCGAATGCTTCGGCGCGTCCGATAATTGCGCAGTTAGTGACGATCAGTGGAATAAAAATCCCCAGAATTCTGAAGAGTTCATGAAACCAGGCATTCATGATGAGTTCAATGACAGTTACAACCGAGGCAATAATCAGTACGAATACGGGTATTCGAATTTCTGCGCGGAGCACATTTCGAACCATGGAGACTATGCCGCAGGATGCCATTAAGGTGATCAGGGTGGCGACTCCCAGGCCAATACCATTGATCACGGTACCGGTTACGGCCAACAACGGGCATAACCCAAGTAGTTGGACTAAGCCGGCATTGTTGTCCCAAACGCCGGTTTTCAGGATCTCGTTACTGCTTGCCATATGCGATATTGTTCTGTTGTTCTGGAGGGACGCCTAATTTTGATTTGTGTGCATCATAATAGTCAAGACATCTTTTAATCGCTTTGATGACTGCCCGCGGCGTTATGGTTGCACCGGTTAGCTGGTCAAAGTCGCCGCCATCTTTTTTGACTGCCCATCTGTGGCCCACCGGGTTTTGTAAAGATTTGCCAGGGAAAACTTCCAGATAGTCTGAATGATATTGATCGATGGTGTCCCCGAGTCCCGGTGTTTCCCGGTGCTCCAGGATGCGCACGCCAGTCAAATTCCCGGCGACATTAATGCCGACCAGCATGCGGATGCTGCCGCTGTAACCATCCGGGGCGATTGTTTCAAAAATTGCTGCAACCATTTCAGTCTGGCTGCGCGCAATATAGATAGTGGCCGCGGTGTTACCGGGCAACAGGTTTTCATCCAGTACGGAAATGGGTTCTTTTAAAATATCGTTGTCGTAAAGATCGGCGCTTATAACTTCATTGATACTACGTAAGCGTGCTGCCTGTAAATTTGCGGCAATCTTGTCAGCGGTTGAATAGTACAAACCGGCTACCGGTACCGTGCCAGCCAATGCAAATGCCACCAGGATCGCGGCGCTGCCAAACATATATTTAAAAACCGGATTCATGTCTTGTTGCCGTAGCTTTTCGGAATGGTGTAATGATCAATCATGGGAGCCGCCATATTCATCAACAGCACGCCAAATGCGATGCCGTCCGGGTAGCCACCCCAGGCCCGTATAATGTAGGCCAAAATACCAACGCCCGCAGCGAAGATCACGCGGCCCTTCATTGAAGAACAGCCCGAGACCGGATCGGTGGCGATATAGAACGCACCCAGAATAGTTCCGGTAGTTAAAATATGGAAGGTTGGCGGCGGGTAATGATCAGGCATCGCTAACGCAAAGATCGTTGCCATAATGCCCATACCGCCAATCAACGCTAGCGGCGTTTGCCAAGGGATGATTTTTTGTTGTACCAGATAAAGTCCGCCGAGACTGAATAAAAGAGCAATCCATTCCCAGCCGACGCCGGCAAATTGCCCAAACAAGGGGGCAGACCGAATTTCACCAAGTGTATTACTTAAGCCTAATTGCGTTTTTACGGTATCTAGTGGCGTTGCCATGCTGATCGCATCCATGCCCACGCTGCTTAAAGATTGACCGGCAAAGACGATCTGTAATGACTGACTTAAATCTGGCAGACCGCCACCCAAAATGCCCGGTGCTAACCATTGGGTCATGGCTAAGGGATAGGAGATCAATAACACTACGTAACCGACCATGGCGGGGTTAAAGGGGTTATTCCCAAGTCCGCCGTATAAATGTTTGGCAACCATGATGGCAAAAAAGCAGCCGATAAGCAGCATCCACCAAGGCATCAGCGGAGGCAGGGCGATAGCGAGCAGCCATGCGGTCACGACCGCACTGTAGTCATTGAGTCCGGCAGCGATGTTCCGCCCGCGCAATTTTAAAGCGATCGCTTCCAGGATAATGCAAAATAGCGTGGCCAAAAAGAGATTGCTCAATACACCCCAGCCAAACATCCAGGCCATGAGAGCGATACCAGGGACTAGTGCGTATAGGACTTTACGCATGACCTTACCAATTGAAGTATTGATTTCCGGCGCGGGGCTGAGAGTTGATGCGTCCATTACTTGTCTGCTTCTGGCTGGTTTTTCTTGGCTTTAACGCGCGCCAATGCTGCTGCAATCTCATCGGTCTTGTTAGGTTCTGCGGCATCGCTTGCACCATCTTTTTGCTGCGCTTCGCGTTCCTTTAACTTCTTTAGTTTCGCGGCGCGTACTGCTGCTTTCTCGTCGGCAATTCGTTTTAGCCTGGCTTCTCTGGCTTCGAAACGATCTCGAGCTCGATCCGAACGCTGACGTTCAGATTTAATGGTGTTAATTTCAAATTTGGCGTAGCGGTAATAATCCACCAATGGTATGTGACTAGGACAAACGTAATCGCAGCATCCACACTCTATGCAGTCAAATAGCGAGTGATCTTCCGTTTTGTCAAATTCGCCAGCCTTAATATGCCAATACAATTGCTGTGGGAGTAACTCGGCCGGGCATACCCTTACGCAGTCACCGCAGCGGATACAAGCCTGCTCTTTTTTGTCCGCGCCAGTGTTTTGGGTGAGCAGACAATTACAGGCTTTTACGACCGGGCTATCAAGATCGGAAATTTTGATACCCATGAGCGGTCCGCCCATACGCACCGTTTCGATGTTGTTCAGATCGGCGCCAGCGTGCTGTAATACATCGATAACGCGCACACCGATTCGGGTACGATAATTACCGGGTTTGGTTAGACTAATGCCGGTGACCGTAATAATGCGTTCGGTAAGCGCCACGCCATCGATCAGGGCATTTTTGCTGGCGGCGGCGGTAGCGACGTTGACGCAAACAATGCCTATCTCGGCGGGTAATCCGCCACTCGGAACTTCTTTGCCAGTGAGTAGCTTGATCAATTGTTTCTCGCCACCACTCGGGTAGATGGTTGGTACCACCACAATAGATACTCGTGTTTGGCTCGCTTGCGCATTAAATTCGGTCGCTGCCACCTGCATCGACTTAATAGCCTGTGGTTTATTATCTTCTATGCCGACACAAATATTGGTCGCACCAACAATCTCGGCAAGTAAGCTCGCACCTTGGATAATAACGGCAGGCTCTTCACGCATGAACATATCATCACAACTGATGTAAGGTTCGCACTCCACAGCATTGACAATTAGCGTTTCAATGGTGTTCTCGGTGCTTAGTTTGACATCGGTCGGGAAGGTTGCGCCACCCAGCCCAACCACACCGCAGTCGCGTAAGCGTTGCAGCGCAAGCGCTTTGTCCCGGGCCGGTGACGGAATGGGGCTCAAGGCATCAACAGCCTTATCTTGGCCGTCGCATTCGATAGTTACGATTAACTCTTGTTGACCGGAACGGTTGGCTACTGCACCAGATTCGATAGCGCGAATGACTCCAGAGCTGCTGGCATGCACAGCCGCACTGATTGCGCCGTGCGCTTGGGTTAGCGCTTGCCCGCGCAAAACCTGATCACCAACACTAACTAATAATTTTCCCTTGGTACCAATATGCTGCAAGACCGGGATATACAGATGCTTTGGCAATGGCATGTTGCTAATAGGTACTTGTGTAGAGATTTCCTTGTGACCATCCAAATGTAAGCCGCCATGAAATTCGGAAACTTTAGTGCGGGCCGGCTTCGCAGACATTAGACTTTGGCACTCACTTCAGGGCCGGCCGGCATTGGCGGATGCCATTGCTTGGCGGCGTTTGGCCGTGGAATAATATCGATGCAGTCTACCGGACAGGGCGGGATGCACAAATTACATCCAGTGCATTCCTTTTCGATCACAGTATGAATTTGCTTGGCACCTCCGACAATGGCATCTACTGGGCAAGCTTGAATGCAAAGCGTGCAGCCAATACAAATATCCTCCTGTACGATCACCACAGTGGGTATGTCTTCATGAGTTCCGTGTTCGTCATTGAGAGGCTTCGCTTCGACGCCGAGTAAATCTGCCAGCGCAACAATAGTTACTTCGCCACCCGGCGGGCATTGGTTAATGTCTGCTTCTCCACTAGCTATAGCAGTGGCGTAGGGGCGACAACCAGGGAACGTACATTGTCCGCATTGAGTTTGCGGCAGCAGGGCATCAATTTGATCAACTACGGGATCGCCTTCAACCTTAAACTTTAAAGCCGTGAAACCCAGTAGCAAGCCGAATAAGCCGGCCAATGAAACAATTGCGGTAATGGCAACCAGCATTAGCCTTTGATCAGTCCGGTAAAACCCATAAACGCCAGAGACATCAAGCCTGCAGTAATCAGTGCAATTGCATTTCCCTGGACAATCGCGGGCACATCTGCGGCCGCTATTCTTTCGCGCATGGCTGCAAACAATACCAATACCAAAGTAAATCCAAGCGCAGCACCGGCACCATACAAGATCGAACCGATAAAATTATTGTTCTCCTGGACGTTTAAAAGCGCGACTCCGAGTACCGCGCAGTTTGTGGTTATCAGTGGCAAGTAAATTCCCAGTACTTTGTATAATAACGGACTGGATTTATGCACCACCATTTCGGTGAAACCGACAATAGTGGCAATCACTAAAATAAAGCTGATGGTGCGCAAGTAAGTCAGGTCTAGTGGTACCAGCAGATAAGCGTTAACGAGATAGCTGGTCATTGATGCCAGAGTAAGCACAAAAGTGGTAGCCAGACCCATCCCCAATGCGGTCTCCAATTTGCGAGACACCCCCATAAAGGGGCATAGGCCCAGGAATTTTACCAACACAAAGTTATTGACCAGAATCGTGCTGATTAGAATAAATAAATACGCTTTCATTGACTCTGTTGCTTGCTTTTTGCGAGCGCAGGTCCTATCTGTGGCTTGAGCGCAGCAACGCGTGCTTGTAAGTCGCTGACCGTGGCGCCAGCTTTTAGTTGTTGCCCGACTTTTTCGCACAGCTTATAAATCTCTTTGGTTTTACCAAAGTCGCCACCGGACATTGAATCTGCCATGCGCTCGACCTGCAATTGCATCCGCGCTTTCGCTTGCTCGGCCGGTGAGTTTACTTCTAATATAATTTCGAGCTCTAGCAACGCTGTTTGCAACGTGTCGTCGTCAGCGGTTGTGCTTTTTCCCTCCCACTTGCCATCGAGAAAATCGGTCAGCTGCGTTGCTTCTGCATTCGCTGCCTGATTTTTTATGCCCCGTTCGAGTTGTTTGCAAATGCTGTGGAACTTTTTTTCAACGCCGGTGGCGCGTTTATCAAACCCTTGTTCCTGCATTTTTAGTTCTTGCCATTCGCTCTTTAATTTTCCAATCTCGCCTTGAGCTTCGGTTAACGCAGGCCCGTCGAGTTTGCTGATTTTGTCGAGCTGGTTAACCAGGGACTTTTTTTGATCGAGTAACTTGTTGCTTTCCGCATTTTTCTCTTTGCGAACTTCTTTATCTTTGTCGAAAAGGGTATCTACAGCGGCGCGAAATTGTTTCCATAGCTTTTGCTCTTCGGAGCGTTTTGCCAATACCGTAGGAACCCATTCTCTTTGGGCCTGTTTGGCGATGTTAATGGCTTCACGCACGTCCTCCAGTTCTTTTGCAGCTTCAACCTTTTCAATTAACGCGGTGCGCATGTTAATGCTGCGACGTCGTTCATCGTCCAGATGTACGTCTAGAGCTTTTATCGCGGCAAAAAACCGGTCGTTAATTTTCTCCCACTTTTTTCGCTGCACGCCACCAGCAGTGCGCCATTTGTTTCTAAGCTTACCAATACTTTTATCGATCTCGCGCCAATCCGGAGCACTCCAATCGGTATCTGTTTCAAGCTTCTCCAGGGTTTCGCACAGGGCCTTTCGTTTTTCCAGATTTTTAGTTCGCTCGGCATTTTCTTCAGCGCGTGCCTGTTTGATCGGTTCATGTGCTTCGGTGCAGGCTTTGTCAAAGCGCTTCCAAAGGCGTTGTGCTGAAATCGGGTCTAGCTTACTAAGCTTTTTCCATTCGTCACGTAGTTTTTTAAGTTGCTTGGCCCGGTCCTTTATCTCCAGATCATCTTTCGCCAGGGCTTGGGCGTCGTTGATTAATGCTTCACGCGCTTTATCCGTGCCCCAATGTCGCCAGCCTTCCAGCTCTTTTAATTTGGGTTTGTGCTTGTTGAGGCGTTTTTCTATGCTCTTCACGCCGCCTACAGCCGCGTCTTTGGCTGCTTTTAGCTCTTGTTCAATCTTGTGGTAAATCTTGCTTGCAGATTTGGTTTGGTCTTCGGCCAGTGCTGCTTCCATGTCGTCTAGCCATTTCTGCATTTTTGTGATTGACACTTCAGCCGCTGCTTTTTGGCGCTCAAACTTTTGTCGAAGTTTTTCGAGCAATTGCTTGAACTCCGAATTTAGTGATGCCGCGGTGGCCGCGTCGGCCGCTGCTGGTAGTCCGTTCCAGCGTGGTTCAAGCTTGTCGATATCTTTCGCTTTAATTGTTTTGCGTTTGTGCAACGACTTGGCGTGACCGATGATTCTTTGGAACGACTCGCTTTTTTGCACATCTTTAGCAATTTCACCAAGTACTGCCTGGTGTTTATTGAGCGCACTTTGAAAGCGGTTGCTGTAATCTTCTTCTTTGTGAGCGATCAGTGCCGGTAGTGCTTGCCATTGTGTCGCGAACTCTTCGAGCTGTTCCAGTAATCCCGGCGCCTGGCTTTGCTCAAAGCTTTCGTTGTTTTTATATTGATCATCGAAGTCTTCGAGTTTGCTGATAAGGGCCTTTTTCGACTCGATGACGGGCGCCAATTTGTCTGCTTCGAGTTTTTTATCTGCCAGGCGTTTTTGGGTGCTTGCGAGCGTATCTTGCCAGTTTTTCTCCTGACTGCTATCTGCTTCGGACTTTAAAGACTCCCACTTTGAAATTTGCTTGTCTAGTCGTGCTTGATCATGTTCCCAGTCATCATCGGAATGGCCGATTTTATCAAGGGATTTGGTTATGGTATCAATGCTGGCATGTTTCTCATGGTTAGCACGAATTACCGCCAACTTTTCGCGCAGAATATGAGAAACATTTTTATCTTTGTGGGCCGCAATCTTGATAGCGGCTTTAATGTCATCTTCAGCACTTAGCGCATGGGCGGCATTTTGCCTCATCATGGAATTAGGTGCTTTACTGCATTGTTCGACCAGAGTGGGCGTAGGTAGCAGGGTACAGTCACCGAAGAGCGCAAAGTCAGGGTCAGTGTTTTTTTGTGCCAAAAGTTGCCCGAGCGATGGTTCGGCCTTGGATAGAAACCCTGCGAGCGGGGAACTGAAAGAAATTGCTCCGGGGTTAGCTTGAATGAGATCTATCACTTTTTCCGCAGCAACTTTGCCACTAGCCGTCTCTTGATTTTTCTGATGCACTTTAAGCAATGTTTCTAGGTCAGATAATTGCTTTACCGCAGTGCTTAAAACAGCGTCGTCTTTTTCCGCGGCGATGATTTCAAGCAGCGTTGCTTCTTCGGTTATTGATTTGATAGCGTCCTGCCGGATCGCGGGGTCATCATGTTGCCATTTAGGCGATAATATTTTTAACATTACTTAACTCGCATGCCGGGTTCGGCGCCATCATCCGGGTTGAGAATATATAGGTCGCCGCCGCCCGGACCGGCGGCTAGAACCATACCTTCCGATACTCCGAAACGCATTTTTCTAGGAGCCAGGTTAGCAACCATTACGGTAAGTTTGCCTTCTAGGTCCTCTGGTTTGTAGGCGCTTTTGATCCCGGCAAATACATTTTTTTTGACGCCACCTAAATCCAGAGTTAGCTGGAGTAATTTATCCGCGCCTTCAACATGTGCGGCTTTGGCAATTCTTGCTATGCGTAAATCCAGCTTGGCAAAATCATCAAAGCTGATTTCTTCGCTAATAGGGTCATCAGCCAGTGCGCCAGTAACGGTCGTAGCTGATGCGCTTTCAAGATCTTCTTTCGAGGCTTCTACCATGTCCGCTATTTTATCAGCTTCAATTCGATTCAGCAGTGCTTTGAAAGGCTTTATCCGGGTATCATAAAGCGGGTTTTGGCAATCTGACCATTTAAGTTCGCCCGCATTTAGAAATTGCTCGGCATCTTTGGCGAGATTCGGCAGTACCGGCTTAAGATAAATCATGAGCAGCCGGAAACAATTGATGCCATCGGTACAAATTCTTTGCACTTCGCTATGTTTGCTTTCTTCCTTGATTAGCACCCATGGTTTGGCAGCATCCACATATTGATTAACGTCGTCAGCCAACGACATTATCAGTCTCATGGCATGTCCGTACTCACGTTTTTCATAGTGTTCAGCAATTTGATCAGCGGCTTGCGCTAATGACAGAACCAGGTCTTTGTTACCGGCATCCGACGCTAACTGGCCGTCAAATGATTTGCTAATAAAGCCGGCGCAGCGCGAAGCGATATTGACCACTTTTCCAACCAAATCTGAATTAACGCGCGCGACCAGGTCATCAAGGTTCAAGTCGATATCATCAATACCTGAACCCAGTTTGGCCGCATAGTAGTAA
>CAZUMV010000009.1:0-28601 GCA_964621435.1 uncultured Thiotrichales bacterium
CAACGATCACCTGCCATACCAGCGATCAAGCCGATCGAATAAGAGCCCCAGTACCAAAACGGCCCAAGCTTACTTACCTCGCCCCCGAGCTCACTAACACGCTGTTCACACCAATCCAGATGTGCTTGCTCTTCATCTGCTGCCGCCAACAGATCGCGACGGGTTTGTTGCTCTCTGGAGAACACCGCCTGCCCGTGATAGAGCGCTTGTGCCGCTACTTCTCCGGTATGATTCACTCGCATTAAGGCCGCCGCGGTCTCGTTTGCGGCGCGGCTATTCGCGCCTGAGTGTTGTGCACTTTCGGACGGTCGATTCGCCAATAAATTGCCGAAATTTTGTAAAATTTGATCCAACTTAGTGAGATCTTGCATGTAATTAACTCATTGATAAATATAAATATTTTAAAGCTTGTGTCCTATTCACAACACGTAACATAATTTTCTTGCTTTTTTTACCACAACAACGTCCAATGGCGGCACATTTAATACACCTCAGAAGGAAAAACGATGAAGAAGATCTTACTACCACTGGTCGCTATTTGCATGACTAACGTAGCGATTGCAGAAGAAGTTGAATATGGCACCTCAGGCTCGGCAAGCTTTGGTCTAACAATTACGTCTGGTAACACAGACACCCAGAACATAAATCTGGACGCGTATATTAAGAATGAACAAGAATTGTACCGTCATAATTATTTCGCCAACTTTCTACAATCAGAAACTTCAGACGTTACCACGGCGGACCGGTTTTTAGTTGGATATAAGCTTGACCGCAAAATTTCTCCTGTGTCCTACATTTGGGGTGAGATTCGCTATGAGCAAGACAATTTTTCTTCGTTCGATAGTCAAATCACAGGTTCAACCGGTTACGGTCGCCATGTACTGAATGACGATTACAACAAGCTGGATCTTGAAGGTGGTATTGGTTTCCGTTCTGCTGAACTACAAAATGGCGATACGCAAGAAGAGTTGGTATTCCGGGGCGCTTTATTCTATACCCGCCAGATTAGCGAAACTTCAAGCTTTCATCAGGATATTGTCGTCTTGGCCGGTTCAGATAACACTTCAGTTGATTCCAAAACGGCACTTCGTGCCAATATTTTTGGAAACATTGCTGGTGAAATCGCCTATATCATCAAGCACAACACAGACGTATTGCCTGGCACAGATAAAACAGACACTACTACTGCAGTGAGTGTTGTTTACGGCTTCTAAAAAAACAGACCGTAGAAAATAGAAAAACGCCCATCCTTTCATTAGGCTGGGCGTTTTTTATGCGTTGATTTTTTATGGCGTCAGGGAAAAGCACCTACGCTCAAAGATTATACATAACCGATAGCACCCAGGTCGACGACACCCACGCTATCAGCGCCAGCGGCAAACCGACTTTAACGAAATGTCCAAACTGGTAGCCACCTGCGTTCATAACCAACAAATTGGTTTGATAAGCCATCGGGGTGACGAAACTTAAGTTGGCGCCAAAGATAACGGCGAGTATAAAGGGTTCAGCTGGCTGATTGATGGTAGTGGCAATACTGATGGCAATTGGTGCGCCAATCACCGCAGCTGCATTGTTAGAAACAACATTGGTCAGCGCTGCCATCAAAAATATCAAACATCCAAGTACCAATACCGGACCGAGTCCACTGGTCATGTGCACAAAACTACTGGCAATAAATTCACTACCACCAGTTGCCAGCAGCGCTTTACCAAGAGCCAGACTGGTGACAATGATGAAAATAATTTGCGGACTGAGTGACTGGGTAAAATCTTTCCAGCTGATACATTTGGTCAGCAATAGTAAGCAAACGCCGATTGGGGCAGCAAAATGAATCGGCATGATCCCGATCGCGGCGACGAATATCATAGCGCCCATCAACAACAAAGCGATGCGGGACTTACTGGTGTATGGAAGATCACGCGTATTGTCCAGGACCACAAATTCCTGTTGTTCTTTAAGTGTATCAACAGCCTCTGGTGGTCCTTGCATTAACAAGATATCGCCCATACGTAAGCGCGAATTGGCAATACCTTGCGGCATTGCTTTGATTGATTTACCGGCGCGATGAATCGCCAAAATTTCAAGGTTGTTGTACATGAAAAAATTAGCTTCATTCAAGGTACTACGATGGAGTGGCGACCCTGGATAAACCAAAACTTCTGCGATTTGGGTTTCTTGCTGCTTAAGCGGATGCTCATCGTCAACCCGCTCGCCACCGGAATACAGTTTTGCATCAATCAGCTGTTCGAATTCCTTGAGGTTTTCGGGCGTGTCATCCACCAACAAACGATCACCAGCGCGGACTACAGCATCGGGCAACGAGGCAATGGTAACCCGGTCGGTGCGTCGAATTCGCTGCACCTGCATGCGACCGCCAGTTTTATTAATCAACTCGGAAAGACTCTTATCTACCGATTCGCTATTTTCCGACACCAACAGATGAGCAGTAAACAGTCGTGCGGATTCTTCCTCGGAAGATAGTAACTGATCTGGCAACAACCGCGGTGCAATCAGCCACAAGTAAAAAATGCAAATCGCAGCAACCACACAAGCAGGAACAAAATAGTCGAACATAGTGAACTGTTTGATTCCCATATCGGCAGCAACACCGACTACCAAAAGATTGGTTGAAGTGCCGATGGTAGTAGTCATACCACCCAGTAGCGTCGAAAAGTTCATCGGCATCATGATCTTGGTCGGACTCATCTTGTTCTTATGACAAACACTGATCAATATAGGAATCAGCAAGATCACGATCGGGGTATTATTTATAAACGCGCTTAACACGGCGCCCAGTATTAGCGTCGCTAAAAAGGAAAGACTCGGGCTTATTTTCCAAATCTTGGCCATCAATTTACCCACCAGCTCAAGCGCGCCGGTTCGCACTAGTGCCTGCCCGGCGATCATCAATGCACATACTGCGATCAAGGCCTGGTTCGCAAAGCCTTCAAAAAATACTAACGGATTGAGTCTGCCCGCGGCATCTTCATAAGGGAAAAAATGAAAACCGACAATGAGACAGATTAAAATAATTAACGCAGAAGTTTCCAACGGAATTTCTTTACGACTGAACAAAATCAGCGCTACAAACGTCAGCATCAAAACTGCTAGTGCATGTGGCTCTGGTGTCATCGTCTCTGAAATCCTTTCAAACTATTACTAGCTTGGCGGGCATTAATTGCGGACAGTCAAATTTAACACAAGCGAAGCCGTGATTAATAGAGGCAGTGGTACTAGCGAATCACTCAAAAATGTGCATGGCTATGCGGTGTTGATGACGACCATAGAAAGCATATTTTTGTTATAAAATTCGCAAAATTAATGCGCTTATCGTCGAAATTTGGCTCACCCCGCAACTGCTGATTCACCCGATGTCAGGGAAAATAAGAGGTTTTCCAGATTTTTCAAAGGCTTAGTGCATCGAAAGAGTAAGCGAAGTTGTGAATAAGAGCGTTTTGAGGTCAGCGACCTTCAGGCCAAGTATGGCTCCGTTACACATAACACCGATTTACCCTCGAAATAACTGCCACACAGCTTGCTGATACCCTTTAATACTCGTACTCTATGAGCAAATTTTTTTCAGGAAAGCAGTATGAGTGACGCCAAGTACGACCTTGCCCGTGCCAACATGATTGAACAACAAATCCGACCATGGGATGTACTGGATCAAACCGTTCTGGATTTAATCGCGGCAACGCCGCGTGAGGATTTTGTACCAAGCGGTAATGAACATTTGGCATTCGCCGATCTACGTCTACCGCTTGATCATGATCAGCATATGATGACGCCAAAAGTAGAAGCGCGAATTTTGCAATGTCTAGAGCTGAAAGATTCAGATCAGGTATTAGAAATTGGCACTGGCAGCGGTTACTTAACCGCTTGTTTGGCAAAACTCTCGGAGCATGTTGACAGCATTGAAGTACATGGGGATTTATCAACACTAGCCAAGCAACGACTGGAATTAGCCGGGATCAATAACGTTACTTTAAGCGTCGCTAACGCAATCACTAACTGGAATACTGAAAAACAGTACGATGCAATTGTTTTCACAGGTTCTTTACCAAATTACATTGAGACTTTCGAACCCATGCTCAAAGCCGGCGGCCGGCTGTTTGCCATCATCGGCCAGGCACCTGCAATGCAGGCCACGCTGGTACGCAAAAACCCCGATGGAGAGTGCGCCGCGGAACCACTATTCGAGACTAACATCCCCGCGCTAATTGGTTGCGAAGCCAAACAAGAATTTGTCTTTTAATGAAAGGCTTTGCCATTCGCTTTTTACGCAACCAATGCTTGATCCTCGCAATGTTGCTGCTCTGCTGCAGCAATTTGTGGGCTGAATCAAGTGGTGACGCGAGCGATCTGCTTGACATTTATCAAGCCGCAATTTCGTCGGACCCTGTGTATGCGATAGCCGACGCTAATTATCAAGCCACCTTAGAGGCGAAGCCACAGGCTCGAGCTGCGTTGCTACCCCAAATTAGCGCGTTTGCATCTTATTCGTTTATTGATCAGAGATTTGAAAATGCCAATCCGGTTTTTTCACTATTAAACGACACTAATTTCGACAGTAAGGCCTATGGCATTCGTTTAGATCAAATAGTTTTCAACCGCCAAGCCCGAATGCAATTGCATCAAGCCGATACCACGATTGCCAAAGCCGCCGTGGCTATCACCTCAGCCAGACAAGATTTAATTGTGCGCGTTGTAGAAGCCTACTTCGACGTCTTGGTAGCACAAGATAACCTTAACTTCACACGCGCGGAAAAAACCGCGATTCAAAAACAACTAGATAGCGTCTCGGCGCGATTCGAAGTCGGCTTAATTCCGATTACCGGTTTGCAAGAAACACAAGCCAGGTACGACCTTAGCAACGCCCAGGAGTTAGTCGCCGAAAGCGCACTCGCGATAAGCACAGAAAATCTCCGTACCCTTACCGGTATTGCTATCACCAAACTCTATGCGCTCAACGACGCTTCACCGTCACCCTATCCGGAACCCGCGGACATAGAACAATGGTCGACGGCGGAGCAGCCGCAAATCCGGACGTAATCGCCGCGGAATATGATTGGCAACTCGCACGACAAGAAATCCAGAAACGTAAAGGCGGACGCTACCCCACCGTAGGTCTGGTTGCAGAAAGTGGCGAATTAGAAGACGAAGGTGGTTTTACCGAGGGCACCAGCGGCGACACGACGATTGGTCTTGAACTCAAAATCCCTATTTACACCGGTGGTCTGATTAATTCTCAAGTAGCCGAGGCCAGAAGTATGGCACGCGCTGCGGAAAACCGGCTGGAGTTGGTACGCCGCAATGTGGTGCAAAATACCCGCGCACAATACCTGAACGTCGTATCGCAAATCAGCCAGGTCGCAGCATTGCGGCAGGCACTCGCATCCACTAAAACTGCCGCTGCGGCGGCGGAAGCCGGCTTCGAGGCTGGCACGCGAACTTCTGTAGATGTGTTACTTGCACTTAGTCAAACTTTTGCGGCACAGCGTGACTTCTCCAGAGCACGCTATGACTTTATTGTAAATAGCCTTAAACTAAAACAAGCTGCCGGCGCGGTCACAGAACAAGACCTAAGTACTATTAACTCATGGCTAATTACTAACCCTTGAAAAAAACCCCCTTTCCGTTTAACGAAGTGCTCAAGCCGAAATATTGGGGAGTTTGGTTCGGCCTCTTGATTATTTGGTTAATTTGCCGCTTACCGTTTTCCTTGGCCAGTAAAATTTGCGGCGCTTTAGGTAGCTTGCTCTACTATGCAATGCCCTCCAGAAGACGCATTACCATGATTAATCTGGAACTATGCTTTCCGGAAAAAACAATCGCTGAATGCACTGCTATTGCCAAAGACAACTTTAGACATCTAGGTTACCTTCTGGCTGAAGCCGGTTTCGCCTGGTGGCGCAGTCCGGGCACAATTGAAAAGTTGTGCCGAATATCGGGAACTGAACATCTAGACCGAGCTCTGGCAGCAGGCAATGGCGTGATCATGCTTACTGCACACGTAACTTCGCTAGAACTAGGTGGCCATGCTTTAGGTATGAAATACCCGACGCATTTAATGTACAAAAAATCAAAAAATCTGCTCACTGAAACAGTGATCCAACGTGGTCGCCAACGAACCGCGAAAAACACCTTCCCGCATACTAATCTGCGGGCGCTAATCAAAGGACTACGCGCCAATGAAGCGATCTGGTATGCACCTGATCAGGATTTCGGCCCACATCGTAGTGTTTTTGCGAGTTTTTTCAATATCCCGACAGCGACGATTCCGACCACCGGACAACTGGTAAATAAGACCGGCGCGGCTGTGGTGCCATTTTATCCGGTTCGACTTCCAAATCATCAAGGCGTTGAAATTCGCATCCTACCGCCGTTAAATTCTATTACTGGAAAGGATGATATATTGGACGCAGAAATTGTTAACCGATCAATTCAAGAGGCGGTCGCTCAACACCCTGAACAATACATGTGGCTCCACCGACGCTTCAAAACACGTCCACCTGGAATGCCTGAACTGTATCGTAAAAAACCTGTCCAATGATCAGGTATCAACAAAATTGCGCAATAGGTGTGGCTGAGAAACGCATTACTAGTGGTTATTATGCGAGGAAAATTATGCACATTAAAATACTTTTGACGAGTTTACTGGTAACAGCGAGTCTGGCGGTAGCGGCTGAATCAAATATTGGTATGGTTGAAAATACTACACAAAGCGCGCACCAGGAAACATTTACCTTGCACACCAAAGAAATGCTTAAGCCCTACGAAGCGTCGTATACCGTTCGAAAATTCGGCATGAAGGCCACCATTAATACGACCGTCAGCGTAAACGGTGATCTTGTTGTATATACCAAGCAAACCAGACCAAAAGGACTGGCCAAGGTATTGCTAAAAGAGGCGACCGAAACCAGCGTGTTTAAAGTTTCGGATACAGGTCTGACAGTCCAGAAATATGAATACACAATGCTCAGTAAAGACGAGAGTCGCAATGAGTCTTTTATGCTAAATCCTGCCACGCAAACTATTGACGGAAATTCGCGTGGCAAAACGTTCAGTTTGCCCGCCAAAGACAATTTGATCGACCGCGCAAGTATGGAAATCATGTTGATGCTGGATGCAGGTAAACGCACTAACCTTGAATATCAGGTGGTTGAAAGAGCGCGCGTTAAGGAATATAAATTCGACTATTTGGGGCAACAGGATATACGCACCGCTGGTAGCTCCTTTACTTGCGATGTTTACAAGGTAACCCGCTCATCAGGAAAACGTAGTACGTCTTTGTGTATGGCCGAAGCGCTCGGATTTATACCGGCTATGGTTACCCATAACGAGAATGGTACGGAACTGAAGATGATGTTGAAAAACCAAACTCTGGTCGACTTAAAAAAATAAATGACTCGATCGCTTTAAGTTAGAATATTCCGGCTTCCAGGCCAGCGGCCATGGTCATACCCAGTTCGCGACACGCCTCAATATGCGCATCCGTCAATACTCCCACACACAATATCGGAGGTTGGATTTCTTTCCAGCGTAAGCCGGTAATGATTCGCTGCATACTGCTTATTGCACCCTGGCCGTCCTGACCTGCTTTGACAAAAATGGCATACGGCTTAGCTTCTGTCTTTTCCAGGCACGGATCATAGATACGCTCAAAAAAATCCTTCATTAGTCCGGCCATATAACCGAAGTTTTCAGTTGATCCAATCAATACACCGGCCGCATCAAGCACATCTTGCGGCGTTGCCTGAAGCGGTTCTTTAGCCACAACATTGATGTTTGATATATCCGGATGCTGCGCTCCTCGCACCACCGCTGCTTTAATTTTTGCTGTAGACGGAGCCGGATCGTTTGCAACGATTAGTAAGTTTTTCACGAGCGCGGTACCAGACTTGAAACTTGATCAAGCAAACAAGCCACCGCGCCTTTATTATCATCCAGAACCTGACGGGCGGCACGCCCTATGCGCCGAGGCGTTGCCGAAGAAGCTAGCCATTCAACCACCGCTGCTTCCAGCTCCGGGATAGAATTGACCTGTAAAATCGCTTCTGCATCTAACATTGTTTGCGTCACCTCGGCAAAATTAAAAGTATGAGGACCAATAATACTCGCGATGCCCAACGCCGCCGGTTCGAGCGGGTTATGTCCTCCGGTAGGCACCATGCTACCACCAATGAAACTGAAGTTAGATAGCCCATACATTGCTAACAGTTCGCCCATGCTATCGATCAACCAAATGGAATCCTGGTTTCCCGGTATTTGTGCTGCGCTGCGGCGAACATAAGACATTGAAGAAGACTGACACAAGGCTGCCACTTGCTCGAAGCGTTCCGGGTGACGCGGCACGAGAATCAAAAGCGCTGTTGGCTGGGTATGCAACAAATTTTTGTGTATTTGCAAAATAATTTCATCTTCGCCGGCGTGCGTACTCGCTGCAACCCAAACGGGGCGTTCCTTAATCGTTTCTTTGAACTCAGTCGCGAGTTTGAGTGATGCTTCGGGGATACTGATTTGATATTTTAAATTTCCGCAAACACCACTCTTTTCAGGGCGTGCCCCCAAGCTAATAAACCGTTCCAGATCGAGTGCACTTTGCGCGGCCAGGTAATTCAGATTTTGTAAGGTCGGCGTCGCTAATTTTGATATTTTTTTATAACCTTTAAGTGATTTAGCCGATAACCGCGCATTCGCTAGTAGCAGTGGAATCTCCCTAGCTGCGCATTGATGATACAAATTTGGCCAAATTTCAGTTTCCATAATAATCAACAATTCGGGCTTAACCCGCGACAAAAATCGCGCCACAACATGTGGTAAATCATAGGGAAAGTAACAATGTTCCACCTGATCAGAATATAAGCGCCGTAATTGCGCCGAACCAGTTGGGGTGGTCGTAGTGACCAATAGCCGATAGTGCGGATATTGTCGCAGCAATTCGTCTATGAGCGGCTTGGCCGCCATGGTTTCCCCTACGGAAACGGCGTGCAACCACAGGGTTGGACGGCTCCCTGACTGGTACTCTGACCACTCAAAATGCCCGAATCGTTCAGCAATTCGCTGTCGATATGCAGGCGCTTTAAAACCACGCCACCACAACCGCAACAGTACGACTGGCGTTAGTAAATAGGAAAGAAAACTATAACAATGCCGCATCAAACACTGGATTTGATTTTTTCGATGGTCTCAGAGGTCGAGTATCCGTCGAGAAAACCAAGTATTCGAACTTCGCCGCCTTCTGCAGTTACTTTTTCATAACCCGCCACTTGTTCGGCTTGATAATCTCCACCCTTAACCAATACATCCGGAGTGACCTCATCGATCAACTCTTTTGGCGTGTCCTCTGAAAACTCCACTACGTAATCCACTGCCGTCAGACCAGCCAGCATAGCCATTCTTGTTGGCAAGGTATTAATCGGGCGCGCCGCGCCCTTCAAGCGCTTTACAGAAGCATCATCATTCACCGCGACTATCAGAACATCACCGAGTTGCGCCGCGGCCTGTAAGTACGCCAGATGACCTGGATGCAGAAGATCAAAACAGCCATTTGTCATAACGACTCGTTGGTGGTTGGATTTTAGTTCATTAACAATACGAGCCAATTCCGGTCTTTCAACAATTGCCTGTTGTTGATCTTGCACCAAAAACTGGGCACGTAGTTCTTCAGCGCTGACGGTAGCGGTACCGAGTTTTCCAACCACTATCCCTGCTGCAGTATTAGCCAGATTACAGGCCGCCTCCAAATCCAAACCCGCCCCGAGAGCCGCGGCCACAATTGCCACCACCGTATCTCCGGCACCAGTAACATCGAAAACCTCTCGCGCTTGTGCCGCTATTTTCCCCGGCGCCTGATCCCGCTGGAGTAACAACATACCATGTTCGCTGCGTGTGACGAGCAAGCTATCAAGATCAAAGTCTAAAAGTAATTGTTGTCCGCGCTCGGCAATAAGCTGTTCGTCTCCGCCACAATCTCCGACTACCGATTCAAATTCCGCCATATTGGGAGTTAACACACTGGCGCCCTGGTAGGCATCCAGATCAATTCTTTTTGGATCGACGATTGTTTGCAAATTAGCTTTGCGGGCGGCTTGAATATAAAAATCAGGTTCCGCCAATGTACCTTTGCAGTAGTCGGACAACACTACCACATCCGCATTTTTTAACTGTTCTAAATAATTTTGTCGCAGTTCGGCATGATCCGCATCAATGAGATCAACCTCGAAATCCATACGCAGCAGTTGTTGATTTCTACTAACAACCCGAAGTTTGGTAATGGTCGGGTGTGTTTCCACACGGCTTAGCAAGGTCTTAATATTCGCGCGCTCTAGAATCCCGGTGAGACTGTCACCGGCCTCATCTGCCCCGCTCAGCGCTAGTAACGTGACCCGACAGCCAACCGCAGCCAGATTCAGCGCTACGTTACCCGCGCCACCTGCCCGCTCTTGTTGATCTTCAACGCGCACAACCGGAACCGGTGCCTCCGGAGATACGCGGCCGGTACCTCCATGCCAATAGCGATCTAGCATAACGTCACCGATCACTAAAACACGCACACCGGCTAACTTTTCAATTGCTGTATCCATCATGATATATCCATTGTAGCGTTTTTTAGCCGGAAGTACTGCGACCAACGAGCTGACGATAGATAGCCAGGTTACCCGCGACCATCTGCGCCACCGAAAATTCTTGCTCTACCTTCGCCTTGCCCCGCTGCCCCATCTTTTCACGCATCGGCTGGTCGCCCAGTATGGTTTTCATTGCCAGCAATAGCGCTTTTGTATCACCCGGTTCGATTAATAAGCCGTTTTCTTCATGCGCAACAACTTCAGGCACACCGCCTGCACGCGAACCAATAATGGGCACGCCCGCCGCTGCCGCCTGTAACAACGAAACACCTAAACCCTCCATATCTACGGGATGGACCAGTAAGTCTAAACACCCCAACCAGCGCGGCAAATCATCGCGAAAGCCGGTAAATGTAACCGCCCCGGATAAACTCGCAGCCTGGACTGTCTGCTCCAACTCCGCTCGCAAAGGGCCCTGACCAAATATGAGCAAATGGACGTTCGGATGCCGCACCAATAGTTCCGGCAGGACTTCAAGAATATATCGATGCCCCTTGCGCGCAATCAATTGCGCTACCACGCCCATAACCAACCTGTCTTCGGGAAGATTAAACTCACGTAAAAACTCCTGGCGCGGTTCTGCTTGTTGATATTCGCGCGCGTCGATAGCGCTATGCACTAAAGTAACTTTATCTGCCGGAACATTCTGACCTAACAGCACGTTCCTGATCGCGTCCGAGATGGTAATGACGTGATCGTACAACCCATACTTTAAGCGACTAACAAATTTTGACTCCGGATTGTCTACCCGACGCGACAATACTACGGGCACGCCGGCGCTGCGTGCCGCCAAACCACCAAAAACATCGGCTCCACGCCGGCTGTGTAGATGCACTACGTCGGGTTTATGTTGAAGTATCCTGGTACGCAAACGAAAAAACATCCCGAGATCCAGGTCACCCGCCATTCTAATTTCATCGATCACGGTGGGCGCGGCGGCATTCTTGCCGATTACACTGGCCGTCGGACAAACCAAAATATTTTCAACGCCCTGCTCATTCAGGCCACCGATAATATGCAACACTTGCCTGGCACCTCCATATAAATGGCGCCCCGCTTCAACATGCAAAATTTTCATGCAGCCTCCAACGCGGTAACCCGGATAAGCTCTTGCATTACTTCCGAGGCTGTTATTTCTCGCAAACAGGTAAACGCTCCGGCGCAAGTCGGGTTTCTTTGGCAAGGCGCACAGTCTAAATCATGATAAATAACTGCCGCATTTTTAGTACGGGTATCCTGATATGGACAGGTAGACCCGAACAAGGCGACTGTCGGTCGCGCAAAAGCGATACCCATGTGAGTAAGCCCCGTATCGACACCAATAACCGCATGCGCACCTTCAATTATGGCTGCTGCATGTTGCAGCGAGGTCTGACCGACTAGATTCGTAATCCTCGACTGCGTCGCGATTGGAGCTGCTGCTTCGGTATCAGCCGGCCCTCCCAGCATCACCACGGTACAATTAAGTTGGCTTTGCAATTGCTCAATCAATGCCAGCCACGCATCATCGAACCAATGTTTTTGGGGGCGCGTGGTAAAGGGGCAAATCACACAGTACACTCCGAGCTCTTTAACCATCCTGGATGCCGCCTGACGAGCCTGATCGCTAATCTCAATATGCATCGGGAAATTTTCATAGTCCCAGCCTTGCTGATCGGCAAGAAAGCTATATTCTGATCCGATGAGATCCGCATCACCACCGCGCGCCACGACCTCGGTCATCAAAAATTGACTACCTTCTTTTGAACCTAAACCAATACGTTTTTTCGCTCCCGACAACCACGCATGCACACCGCTTTTGAATAGCCCCTGTAAATCCACGGCGAGATCGAAATTCCTGTTCCGCAACATTCTTTTATGACGGCGAACTGCGCTGAAAAATTTAAGCAATTTGCCGCTTTTAAATAACCGCTGCCAATCGGCCCGGTCCCACACGATCACCTCGTCGAGGTCAGGATGGTCCGCTAGCAAAGCCGCAGCTTCCGGTTGCACCAACCAACTTATTTCTGCTTTTGGGTAATTTTTTTTCAGCACATTGATTAATGGAGACGCCATTACAATATCGCCAATCGCACTGAGCCGAATAACAAGTATTTTCAACGTGCGCTCCCGAACCGCGAACTACTCGCCAACAACAGTACCAAGACCATCAGGGTGATTGGCTGGTTGCGCAGGTATATCCAGGAGCTAAAAAAGCCAAATGCACAATGATAGATCAAAAACGTAATACCGAGAGACGCAATGAAATAGTCGTTGCTCGCGCGTTCTGGAGAGCGCCAGGTTTTCCAAAAATACCTGTACGGCAATAAAAAATTACCAATGATCAGCGCCAACAAACCGAACAAACCGGTCGTTGCCAAGGCATCTACATAAGAATTATGCAGGGTTGCGAAGGATGCCTTTTCAATCAGACCGCGATCCTGTTCGATCAAAATATCCAGATCGTTTTGGCTATCACCAATACCTGTACCAATTACCGGGTGCTGCTGCCAAATTTGTAAGCCTCCTTCCAACATTGACAGCCGCGCAGAAATAGAATTGTAACTATTGTCGCCGGCATAGTAAGCGGCAACTTGTTCCGACACCTTGTTAATATGGCGTTGCCAATAGGGTGTTTGCCAAATTGAAATCACAACGCCAAAAATTAATGTTGCGCCAACCAGATAACTAAACCATGCGCCATGGTTATTTTTAACTTTTAAAAACGTCATAATCATGACGAAGGCGACCGCAAGCAATAGAGACACAAGCACGCCGCGAGAACCAGAGGCATAAACGGCATAGTAAGCAATGATGCTTAAAACCAACAAACCAATTCTTAGCGCTCGACCTTTTAATAAACATGATGCAGCGAAAAGAATGAGCAGATATAGACCGGCAATGTAGCCAAAAGTATTTTCATCGAATCCGGTTCCGTTTCCGGCGCGCAAATCGCCTTGAATTTCAACATGGTAAAAAGCTGCGAGCGCCATAAAAATACTGCCCGCGGCGCAACCGAATATTAGTACGGAGATACTGCTCGCTTGAGTAACACCCAGGCGCAAAAACATCACCATCACAAAGAACATTAACAAATACGGATGATAGCTTTCGAAACGCCAACTAGCTGTATTTAAATCAGAATTATTTAACAGACTGACAATTGCGGATAAAACATAAATACAGAAACCAAAATAGACCCATTTAGCGTCCGCACTCAAGAGCAAATGGTCTCGGTCTACTCGATCTCGAAGAACCGGCAAACGCCACGATATGACTGCGACTATGGCAATAAGAGCGAGCAACGCAGCGCCGTAGTTTACAAGTTTTGGCACAACCGGCGCCAACGCTAAGTACCCGATTAAAAAATAGGCAAGCAACACCGCCGCCCGACCCGACGCTGGTTTCGTGTAGATTGACCCCGTAGACACCGCACCCGCCATCCGCCAGAACTCTCAATTTTTGGTGCCTAGATTGTACGTTCCTTTGCTATGAACTACTACCAAATTGAACCCATCTCACAAGAGCTGATAAACTAGGGGTTCCGACGCCTGCGGCAGCCAATCAGTTGACACAAATCACCCATATCACCTTCCTGGTCTCCTATTCTGGAAACGGCGGCGTCGAGGTAATAACAAATAATTTGTGTGCTGGTTTAGTGGCAGCTGGCAAGCAGGTTACGGTTTTACTAATTCGAAACAGCAGCCCTCATCTGCAAAATTTGCACCCGGATGTTGAACAGATCAAACTCCGCAGTAGTAGCTCCTGGACAGCATTGCCGGAAATCGTCGGCTATCTAAAAAACAATAAACCTGACATTTTTATCGCGGTCAAAGACCGCGGCATAAAAGTTGCAGCTGCAGCCAAATTCATATCCGGCTATCAAGGACTAGTCCTTGGACAACTACACAACAACATGATAGTCGGACTCGCGAATCGGTCACGTATTTCAAGAACGCTTCGCCATACCGCTATGCGTACGCTTTATCCGCAACTCGATCACATTATAACGGTATCAAAAGATGCCGCTGCGGCGGTCTGCAGCATAACCAAGCTCAGTCCGGACGATGTCACAGTATTGCCGAACGCTGTGATAACGCCGCTTATAAAGCAACAGTCCGAAAGTTCGGCCAGGCATCCATGGCTGAACAGTAACGACGTTCCCGTGGTGGTCGGCATTGGTCGCCTGTCACCTCAAAAAAACTTCGCTTTGCTACTTCGCGCTTTTGCACAGGTTCTGGAGCAACTAGATGCCCGACTTATAATTTTCGGTGAAGGTAAACTGAAGAACACACTATTGCGACGAGCCAATAGCTTGGGCATTGCAGACAAGGTGGATTTACCCGGTTTCATTAATAATCCGTTTGCTGAGCTCAAGCATGCCAGCGTATTCGTCTTGTCCTCAGACTGGGAAGGATCCCCAACCGTATTAGCGGAAGCCTTGTCACTGGGGGTTCCGTGTGTAGCCACCGACGTCGGCGACACTAAAGTGACGCTGCAGGATGGCGACATCGGTAAAATTTGCGGCCGACAAGACCCACACGCATTGGCTGAAGCGATTTTGACAACTTTGAAAAAACCACCTATGACCGAAAATTTAAAGATGGCGGTAGAAAAATTCAGCACCAGTAATTCCACTGAATCTTATCTCGCTCACTTTGATAAACTACGCGCAAGACACGTAAAGCAATAATCATGCTGATATCAAACCGATTTGATTTTTTGTTCGTACATATCGCTAAAACCGGCGGCACCAGTGTACGCGCTGCGTTGCAAAAATTACGTTGGCAAGATCCGTTATATTTTCCAGCATTTATATGCAGCAGACTTAGCCACTTAACCGGACACAAAATCGCCAGTAAAATTCCACGACATGCGAAAATCGTTGCCGCACAACAAATGCTAGCGACCGAACACTTCGAAAAACTGCACAAGTTTGCCTTTGTTCGGAACCCGTGGGATCTCCAAGTGAGTTCATTTCATCACATTCAGCGCGAACGCCCGCAGTTCATGCAAGGTAAAGACGATTTTAAAGAATTCTTGCTATGGAAATTTGATCCGGATCGGCCGTACCAGTATCACATCGATACCTCTATCGAACTTCAAAGTGACTATTTAGTGGATCTGCATGGTAACGAGTTAACCAACTTTGTCGGGCGCTATGAAAATCTGGCCAACGACTTCCAGGAAATCGCGAACAAAATAGGCAAACCGAATTTGTCGCTACCGCATAAAAGAAAAGCTACGAACAGAAAGAAAGATTATCGCAGCTATTACGATGATAAAACTGAAGCTCTAGTACGCGAAAAATTCGCACCGGACATAGCGCGCTTCGGCTACCATTTCAACCGCAATTAAGCATAAACATATCTGGTACCACAGTAGGGACATTCGTAGTCCGCACCAGCCTGTTGCTTAATCGGCAAAAATACCTTTGGATGAGAAGCCCATGCGGAGGACTTATCCATCGGACAATGCAAAGGCATATTTTGCGCTGAAACTGTTATCTCGGTCGCCGGGTTCGGCATTGAAATCTCATCTGTTTTATTGTTCATAATTACGCTACCGGCGTTAACCAATGTTTAAAGTCTTCATTGCGACCGTTGACTATATCAAAAAACATACTCTGGATTTTCTCGGTGACCGGACCACGCGCACCGGCCCCTATGGTTCGATTGTCGACCTCTCGTACCGGAGTAACTTCCGCTGCTGTACCAGTAAAAAACACTTCGTCGCAAATATAGACCTCATCACGAGTGATACGCTTTTCAACCATTTCGTAACCCAACTTTTTAGCTATCTGAAAAACACTTTTACGGGTAATGCCGTTCAAAGCCGAGGTTAAATCCGGCGTATAAATTACTCCATCTTTAACCAAAAATATGTTTTCTCCACTACCCTCGGCTACATAACCTTCATTATCAAGCAACATGGCCTCATCGTAGCCATCCGCGACTGCTTCTTTTAAGGCCAACATGGAATTTATATAGTGACCGTTAGCCTTGGCTTTACACATTGAAATATTTACATGATGACGCGTATAAGATGAAGTTTTAATCCGGATACCTTTGGTCATACCTTCTTCGCCCAGATAGCTACCCCAATCCCAGGCCGCGATGCTCAAATGCACGTTTAAGTTGTCGGCCCGAATACCCATGCCCTCGGACCCATAAAAAGCCATCGGCCTGATGTAAGCAGATTTAAGGTTATTTTGTTTGACGACTTCTAATTGCGCCGCATTGATGGTTTCTTTATCGAATGGCAAAGCCATTTGCATGATCGCAGCGGAATCAAACAAACGATCGGTATGCGCCTGCAATTGAAAAGCGGCTGAGCCATCGACGCCATCATAAACACGAACTCCCTCGAATACACCCATGCCGTAATGCAAGGTATGGGTCAAGACATGCACATTCGCTTCACGCCACGGGACCAGGTCTCCGTCCATCCAAATGACGCCGTCACGATCAGCCATATTCATGTGGGTTTACCTCGAAATGCTTACTAAGATCCCTATTCTCTCGAATCCCGGCAACGAGATCAAACACAATTGTACTTGCTTTACGGCGAGCGCTAAGAATCGCTAAATTGGTTATCAAATTCGGTATCGTCGATAGCCGCGGTAAGGGTGGATTGTAAAGTGTCTTCACGACCGCTGAAGTTGCCTTTGTCAAACGCTTTGGAATATCCCTCTTCGGGCGAAATAACGCCTTCCCTTAGCAGTTGCAAGAGTGTGCCATCCATAGTCTGCATGCCACTTGATTTACCACTTTGCATCGCGGATTCCAGCTGATCACTCTTGCCCTCACGGATCAAGTTCGAAACCGCAGAGTTATTGATCATGATTTCGATGGCGGCAGTCAAACCTTGGCCATCGGCACGCTTCACTAATTGCTGTGAAATTACGGCCTTGATAGAGGTCGACAACATTGATCGAACCTGGGCCTGTTTCATCGCTGGAAAGGCGTTGATAATCCGATCTACGGTTGAACTGGCGCGATTGGTATGCAATGTACCCATAACGAGAATACCTGTTTCCGCAGCAGTTACCGCCAGGCTAATGGTTTCCAAATCACGTAATTCGCCGACCAATATAACATCCGGATCTTCCCGCAAAGCAGAGCGTAACGCGGCCGCGAAACTGTCAGTATGCATGCCGACTTCACGCTGGGAGATCAAGCATTTGCGACGTTGATGAACAAATTCGATCGGGTCTTCTATACATAGAATATGACCTTTCCGGTTCTCATTTACCTCATTGATCAAGGCCGCCATAGTAGTCGATTTACCAGAGCCGGTTTTACCAGTAACCAGGATTAGACCTTGCTTGTGGTTACAAACCGACTTTAGAACTTTCGGCAGTTTGAGCGCATCTATACTGGCCGCTTTGCTCGGGATCGTCCGGAATACCGCACCAAGACCGTTGAGATGTCTAAACACGTTAACCCGAAACCGCGACACATCTTCAATCTCATAAGCAAAATCCACACCGTCGTGGAGGTCAAATTGCTTGCGACTGTAATCGGTCATGATTTCTTCTAGTTGCGGCGTTAATTCATCATTTTTCAATGTATCTTGCGCGATCACTTCCAACTCGCCAAAAACCCGCATGCGCGGTGGCTCACCTGCCATTAAATGTAAATCAGAACCACCTTTGGTAATCAGTTCTTTCAACACAGTGTCTATGGTATTCATTCGTCAAACTCGGGTAGCAGCGAAGCATCAGTGATATAACGTTTAAACTTTTGCTGTTCTTTGGCGTAGCGGTAGGCGTCATCAGGATCTATTTCTTTGGCTTCGATAGCTTCCAGCAAGGCTTGATCCATCAGTTGCATACCACGATCTTTGCCGGTTTGAATTTGCGATGGAATCATGTGGATTTTATCCTCCATGATGAGCTTGCCAATTGCGCGCGTCATTACCATCGATTCAATCACGGCTTTTCGACCATGCCCTTCCGGAACCTTAACCAATATCTGTGTGAGCACACCAAGCAAACTTTGCGCTAAAAATGTTTTACTCTGCTCGCGCTGCTCGATTGGCACCGCGTCAATAATCCGGTCAATACTTTTGACCGCTGTTGACGTGTGCAAAGTACCCAGTACCAAATGTCCGGTTTCTGCAGCAGTCATAGCCATACTGACAGATTCCGCATCACGCAACTCGCCCACCAGGATAACATCGGGATCTTCTCTTAAAGCGGCCCGCAAACCTTGTGCAAAACCCTCGACATGTGTACCTATCTCTCGCTGTACAACCTGTGATCTTTTACTTTTGTGAATAAACTCGATGGGATCTTCAAGACTAATGATGTTGTCAGATCGAGTTTCGTTCAGATGATTAATAATCGCCGCGAGCGTGGTCGATTTGCCGGTCCCCGTAGCACCGGTTACCAAAATCATGCCCTGCTGGTGCTCTACCAGAGTATTTACCACCGCCGGCAACGATAAACTTTCAATGGTTGGAACTTCTGGCGGAATATAACGAAAAACCGCGCCGGGTCCGGTTGACTTGTGAAAGTAGTTCGCTCGAAAACGCCCAACATCTTCTGCACTGTATGAAAAATCCAGATCATTACCGGATTGATATTGGGACTTTTGATTAGGGGTTAAAATCTCGGTCAGATATGCGGTCAGTTCGCGCTCTTCCAATTCGCGAAACTTTATCGGCATAAGGTCGCCGCTCATTCGCAACATTGGAGGCATAGCTACTGCCAAATGCACATCCGAGCAACCCTGCTCCCTACCTAGCTTCAAAAAGGCGTCTAATCGTGCCATTGCGTTAAAATCTCACCGCGAACGATGTGTTCAAAGGGAGATTATAGCACTTGCAGTTAGTTTGGCGCTAACGAGTCAACTTCAAACTTCATAAGCCAAGAGCGTTTCTTCGAGCTCGGTCATACTTTGAAAACGATCTCCAGGCTTGACCGCCATCATTTTCATGACGATATTGCTAAGCGGCAGCGGCACTTCTTTGTTAACTTTATGGACCGGATCAATTTTCCCATGCACATGTTGGTACAGAACCGCCATATTATCGTCGCCAGCAAATGCCGTTATACCCGTTAACATTTCATAGAAAATGATACCCAGACTATAGATATCGGTTCGCGCGTCGAGGTCTTTCCCAAGCACTTGTTCCGGTGCCATATAGCGTGGCGTGCCGATCAAAATGCCGGTCTTGGTTAACTTGGTATCACTGCCATGTTGCGCTGCAGATATACCAAAGTCGACTATTTTTACCTTATCCTGATTATCCACCAAAATATTTCCCGGCTTTATATCGCGATGTACGATGCCAAGTTCATGTGCGACTTGCATGCCGGCTGCTACGTCGGCTGTGATCTTTATTGCACGCGCAAAATCCATGGGTTTTTTATTGTCCATATCAGCAGAAAGACTGAGTGACGGAAAATATTCCATCGAGATCGCGTACAAGGCGCCGATACGAATGAAATCATATATTCTGATAACGTTTTTATGTTGAATTTTTCGGGCGAAGCGCAATTCGCGAATGAAGCGCTTGATCATTGCTTCCTCAAGCGCCATTTTTTGATGTAGCACTTTCAAAATTAGTTGTTCATCGATGACGGTGTCATCTACCAGTAATACGGTACTAAAAGCGCCCTTGCCAATACGCCGCACGAATGTATAACGATCTGAAAGTTCATCACCCGGGTTGAGCCCTTTAAGATCAACTTCACCAGCCTGATTTATAGTGAGGGTCTCGGATGCCTGGGTAATAGGCCTCTTACCTTTACGCCGTCGACTTTTAGGCGTCTCAATGACTTGACTCAGTTCATTAACCGGTTCGTCGAAAATATCGTCCAGATCAACCTTCATACGTTTATCAATACGCTCAACCGCTTCGATCGCGGCGTCATGGATTTCCTCGGGAGCGTCTTTACCGCGCTTGTTGATAGCTTTGGAAACCACCTCGGCGCTTGCATGATCAGCCAACTCTGACAGGGCATACATGGCCTCGATTACAACATTTCCATCTTCACTTGCGAGCATTTCCTGGACCTCCGGAACCGCCTTGGCGTCGGCCAAAGTAGTCAACGCCCGAAGTACAACTGGCGCGGCCTTGACGTCACGTTGCATAAGATTCACCAAACCAGGCACCGCTTTAGGGTTACCGATTTTCCCCAAGGCGTCGATTGCGCGTTCACGAACCCACCAGTCCGAATCGTCCAACGCCAGGATCAATTCATCCATCGCCGTTTCGCTCTTAGTGGCGTTTAGTATTTCTATGGCAGCGCGCCGGATATGTTCATCTTTGCTACGGATCAATTTAACCACCGCATTAACGACGCGGGGGCCGCCGATTTCGGCCAGAGCATCCGCGGCACGCGCACGCACCCACCAGTCAGCGTCTTTGAGCATAGCCAGTAAATCTTCGATAGCATTGGGGTACTGCATACCGTTAAGCACTTCGACAGCCCCACGACGAACATATTCCGACTCATCTTTGAGCAGATCGATTAGGTACTGAACAGTTTTAGGGTCATTACGTTTAACCACGGCATCTACAGCGCGTGACTGAATGTTGTAGTCATCGTCTTTAATCAACGTACACAACACCCCGATATCGACGGCAAAATTGATTTTTTCAAGCGCCTCGAGCGCTTCAAATCTGATCGTCTTACTTTTATCTGTAAGGCGACCTAACAGGGCATTTTTAGATTGCGGGGTGTTGAATCGAGACAATAGTTTAACCACACCTAAACGGGTATTCGGATCTTTGGCCGATACTCTGCTGACTAACTCGGGGACGATCGCTTCATCTTTGCAATCTTCTAACAAACGAAAAAGTGCCAGCCGCTCGCCGGGCTGCAAGGTGCCGGTTTTTCTAATCAAGGCGACCGGGTTTATTCGATCTTTGTGCGCGCGAAGAATTTTCAGTAACGCTGTTTTCGCTGCCTCATTATCGTCAAACAACGGTAACAGAGCGGTTGGGTCATAAGCATTGCTATTGGCCAGCACTTCAATAAATAACGCCGTAACCCTCGGATGCGCCTCGGAATGAAGACCACTAAAGAACGCGGGCAAGCTCGCAGTGTCGACCAAGGCGTGCAGTAACTCTCGAATTCTCCCGACTCCGCCCTCGGACGCCATCGGAATCATCTCGATTAGTTTTGGCATACAGGCGCCCACTTCACTTTTCAGCTTACGTACGCTGTTGCGCACATTAGACTCAGTCAAGCTATCGGCTTTAAGGCATTTTTCTAAATGCTTATCGACCCGTAAAGTTCCTAATAATCCCAATCTATTTTCCGTAAATATAAGTTAGTGCCAAAAAGGAGCGGCAAGCAACCTTATTGGGTACACACTGTATTGATATAATCCATATTAACTAATGTTTTTTCGCCCTCGGCAACATCCATGCTCAAAAACCTGTACTCGTCCCGATTTAATAAATCGAACAACCGCGGATGTTCTTCCGGCAATAAAGCGCCAACATTGCCAGCGATTTTTTCGCCGTCACTCATCGTAACGAGAATAGAAGTCGAAAAATTTTCAACGTTATCTAGACCAAACAATTCGCTTTGCGTATAGAAAATTCTCAGAATGCTATCCTTGCCAATAAAGCAAATCCCTTTTAGATTCTCGTCAAAAACAACAAATCGACTCTCTGCATTTACGAGGTCGACTGGTGACTCCGGCACCCCGGTCTCATCTTTTGCAAAATGTAAAAAAAAGTGACCAGTCACCCGGTTGCCATCACGCAAATCAATGGTCACCGGAAAACGATTTTTCGAGACTATAAAGCGCGTATCAACCATGAGATTTTAACGCATTAATCTGCGCCCGACCCCGATTATTTTGCGAGCAATTACCTAAAACAAGCATATTTTTCTGCTCTATCTGATTCATTTAACCAATTAACTCGGGTGATTTGCGCGCACCAGGTCTTTCAGAGCGCGCTCCGATGATCATTTCGAAGGTTTCTTCGCGGCTCAGGTTCTGTAATAAACGTGGTTTAGCAATAATATGACCTTGTACAAAATCAACATCCAGGCGCGCTAGCTCGTCGCGCACCTCGTTAGACTCAACATATTCTGCAATAGTTTGTAAACTCATGGTATGACCCACATCATTGATTGCGCTGATCATGGCGCGGTCAACCTTGTCCTCCAGCATATCCAGAACAAAATTGCCGTCTATTTTCAAGAAATCAACCGGCAAAGTTTTTAGATAAGCGAACGAGCTCAAGCCACTACCAAAATCGTCCAGCGCGAAACGGCAACCAAGTTGGCGTAACTCGCGCATAAAACCGGCGGCCGAAGCCAGGTTCGAGATTGCTGCCGTTTCTGTAATCTCAAAACAAATCGATGACGCCGGCACCGTATGTTCGTCAAACAATGATTTTATGTATGCCAATGTAGACGTCGAATTAATGGTCAATCCAGATAAGTTGATAGCCATAACCAATTCGGTTGAATAACCCTCTGATTCATACCAATCAAAAGCTGACTTAACTACCCAACGATCTATCTCTGGCATCAAACTGTAGCGCTCTGCCGCTGGTAAAAATGCCCCGGGCAATATGTGATTGCCATTGGGATCACGCATTCTCAAAAGCACTTCGATATGCCGCGCACCGTGTACTTCGTTGCGACGCACCGGCACAATATCCTGATAGTACAACTCGAATCTCTGATGCTTCAAAGCATCACTAATGCGCGACGCCCAATCCATTTCAGCGCGCCGCCGGTGTAAGTCTTTATCACTCTCCAGATAAGTATGAATTCGATTTCGACCCAGGTCTTTGGCCGCATAACAGGCAATATCTGCGGCGCTCAATAAAGACTGCACACCTTCGCTGTGCTTGGTAACAGGCACCAGACCGATACTGGTGCCAACATCAAAAGATTTTTCACCCCAAATGAAACGAAATTCCTTTGACGTTGTGCGTAAATTATCCGCAATTTCCTCACCTTTCTCGATACTGCATCCGGGCAGTAAAATACCGAACTCATCACCGCCCAAGCGCGCCAACACGTCACTACCACGCAATGTTTCGCGCAGGAGTTGTGCCAGCTGCTTCAATAATTCATCGCCGGCGCTGTGGCCGCAGGTATCATTTACTAACTTAAACTGATCCAGATCAATATACATCAGCACGTGTTCTTCATCTTGTTGATGCGCAGTGGTCAGCAAGGCAAGCAGACGATTTTCGAACTCGCGCCGATTCATTAAACCGGTAAGGGCATCGTGTCTGGCCTGATATTCGAGTTCCTCCTGTAGTGCCCGCTTTTCCGTGACATCATGAAATACGATAACGTAACCAATGACCTTGTCGGATAGATCACGAATGGGAGAAACATTGTAGTTAATTACCGCAATACGACCATCCAGCGAATATAGCTCACCTTGTAATTGTCTTGATTCATGATTGCCCGACTCACTAAAGAAGTTATGAATCGGATCATCCAGCCATTGACCAAGTACCTCCGAATGCACCTTAAAAACATCGGCTAATGGCTGGTAGCGCGCCTCGGTATGCGACCAGCCGGTCAACTCTTCCGCTACTTTGTTTAGGAAATCGATTCGCCCATTCGTATTGGTAGTCACCACCGCATCACCGATCGACTGCAAGGTCACCATCGCACGTTCACGCTCTTTGTCCAGCGCCTCATTAATGGCATACATTGACGACATATCGAGCAAGTAACCATCCAGATGCTGTAGTTTCTGCCGGAAATCAAATACCGGCATACTATAGTTACTGACCCAGCAATAACTATCATCAGCTTGTTTCAATCGAAAGTCTACGCGTACATCGGTTCGATTGGCTTCCATATCGAGCATGACTTTTTCGACTTGCCCTAAATCCGAAGGATGAATGAGCGCAGCGAACTCAATGCCGGATTGCACCATCTTGCCACTGTCGTAACCGAACTGACGAATATTGTCAGATACCCACTCAATCAACCAATTACCGCCAGCAACGCAACGGTACATAACCACCGGACCTTGTCGAAACAATCTTCGATCGCGATGCAATTCGGTTTCGGAAACCTGGCGTTGCTGCATTTGCTGCTCAAGCTCTTCATTACTGCGCTCAAGCTCGGACACTAACTGGGAATTGAGCTTCCGCAAACGCTGGTCGGTAATGAAAATATGACTAAACCTGCTACACAAATACATCAGCAAAGCGCCGAAACTCGCCAGCAAACCTGCCACCCATTCGAATCCGGTCGACGCGTCGACCACACACCACAATACGACTGGCAACAGCAACGGGACAATGAAGAGGCTGTAATTAAACGGGTGCGGCGCATGAATAAACATCGCACCGACTGAAATAACACAAAGAAAAAGTAGAATAGAAAACTGTACTACCGGCGCTTGATCAGGCTGCAAAAAGAAAATCAACATGCCCCAAATGCACCCGGCGATAAATGTGCTGAAATGAAATAACTGTATTGGCACGGGCTGATGGACGCGTTCGTCGCCCTCGACCAACTTCTCCATCCAGAAATACCTTACCGCATTAACAACCAAATGCGCCGCTAACCAATAGTGCAACCAGGCATGCTCACTACCAAACCAGAGGAAAACATAAATACCAATACCGGCCAGAATACCCATGAGCTGCATGGTTGGTGCAGAGGTATTAATCAATCGCGCCTCAGCAGATTGATCGTTGGTAGTATTGGCTAGTAAGTTCATGCGACCGGCTATTTGGGTCCAGCACCTATTCAAGTTTTCGAGCCTGAAGCAGCAACAATACTACAAAGCCCTGAGTTCGACATTATAGTAAAAAAGTGCCGCTCCTCACAGCACGAAGCCACCGCGAGCGCATAAAAAAACCCCGATTAGCCAAGCTAACCGGGGTCATCCGTACGATAGGTAACGAAATTTACATCATTCCACCCATACCGCCCATGCCACCCATATCAGGCATGGCTGGAGCAGCTGGCGCTTCGTCCTGCGGTGCTTCGGCCACCATAGCCTCGGTGGTGATGATTAACCCGGACACTGATGAGGCATTTTGCAATGCTGTTCTGGTTACCTTGGTAGGATCCAGAATACCCATCTTGATCATGTCACCGTACTCGTCGGTCGCTGCGTTGTAACCATAGTTACCTTTGCCACCAAGTACCTCATTCAACACTACCGAGCCTTCGGCACCGGCGTTGTTAACGATTTGACGCAATGGCTCTTCCACAGCACGACAAGCTATATCAATACCAGCTTGTTGATCGGCATTTTCGGCCTTGGCTTTTTGCATCGCACCCAAAACACGAATTAGCGCGGTACCACCACCAGGTACGACACCTTCTTCAACCGCCGCACGGGTCGCATGCAATGCATCTTCAACACGCGCTTTCTTTTCCTTCATTTCAACCTCGGTGGCCGCGCCAACCTTGATGACAGCCACGCCGCCCGCGAGCTTGGCAACCCGTTCTTGCAGCTTTTCACGGTCATAATCGGAAGAAGTCTCTTCGATCTGTGCACGAATTTGTGTCACTCGGGCCTTGATGTCTTTACCAGATCCGGCACCGTCAACAATCACAGTATTCTCTTTACCGATGGTAACTTTCTTGGCTGATCCAAGGTCTGTCAATTCTGCCTTCTCAAGCGACAAACCAACTTCTTCTGAAATAACCTGACCACCTGTCAATACCGCGATATCTTGCAACATCGCTTTACGACGGTCACCAAAACCTGGTGCTTTAACCGCAGCAACTTTGACGATACCGCGGATGCTGTTCACAACCAGAGTTGCCAACGCTTCGCCTTCAACATCTTCGGCGATGATCAATAACGGCCGTCCTGCTTTAGCGACGTTCTCCAATAGTGGCAGCAATTCGCGAATGTTGGAGATTTTTTTGTCGATTAACAAAATAAATGCGTCATCAAGTTCTGCAACCATCTTGTCCTGATTGTTTACAAAGTAAGGTGACAGATAACCGCGGTCAAATTGCATGCCTTCAACAACATCCAGTTCATTCTCCAGGCCCTGTCCCTCTTCGACGGTGATAACACCTTCTTTACCAACTTTTTCCATTGCTTCGGCAATAATGCTACCGATTGAGGCATCCGAGTTTGCAGAAATATTTCCTACTTGAGCAATCGACTTATTGTCGTTACAAGGTTTGGATAACTTCTTCAGTGCAGCAACGCCTTCAACAACGGCTTTATCGATACCGCGCTTAAGGTCCATTGGGTTCATGCCCGCGGCAACAGATTTCATGCCTTCGCGTACAATCGCTTGCGCGAGAACGGTAGCCGTGGTCGTGCCGTCACCGGCAATATCGGAAGTTTGTGAAGATACTTCCTTAACCATTTGCGCACCCATATTTTCAAACTTGTCCTCAAGTTCGATTTCCTTGGCAACTGAAACACCATCTTTAGTCACAGTCGGCGCACCGAATGATTTGTCCAATACAACATTTCTACCTTTGGGCCCCAGGGTAACTTTTACCGCATTTGCCAAAGTGTTAACGCCCGCGACCATTTTCGCGCGTGCGTCATTTCCAAATTTAACTTCTTTTGCAGCCATGATTGATTCCTCTTAACTGATTATTTCTTATTTCGATTATTATTCGACAACCGCGATGATGTCGCTTTCCTTCATATGCAGAAGCTCTTCATCACCTTGCTTGAAGGCCTGACCTGAATATTGACCAAAAAGGATTTTGTCGCCCTTTTTGACCTCTAACGGGATTATTTCATTACCGTCAAGCCGGCCATCTCCAACTGCCAGGACAGTGCCAAAGGTTGGTTTTTCGGTTGCGGTTCCAGGTAGCACAATGCCGCCTGATGACACGGTCTCTTCTTCCTCTCTACGCACAATGACTGTGTCATACAGGGGACGTAACTTTAATTTAGCCATCTCAACTACTCCTAACTGATTGATATTAAAACTTATATTTTTGAAAGAGGGTTACTAATCCTAATTAGCACTCTCTTTTAGAGAGTGCTAATAATAGGGCCGAAAATTCAGAAGTCAAGGATTGTTGTGTTTGTCGTCTCTGCTCTGGCTAGGATCGTCAAATACCCGGCCTTGCTGCGGTTGCACAAAGGATGTTTTAGCACGGACATATCGCCCAAACCGACCCATCAACCACTTTACGATTGGCTGTCGCGTAAACGGTAATAAACACAGAAAACCAATCGTGTCGGTGACAAACCCCGGTGTCAACAACAATGCTCCGCCAAATACCAGGGCAACACCTTCAAGCATTTCCTGCGCCGGCATTTTGCCACTCAGAATGGTGTTCTGGTAGCGCGCCAACATACTGAATCCTTGCTGCTTCAGCAGCCACACGCCAGCGACTGCAGTAAAAATCACCATGCCAATAGTCGACATAGTGCCGATCACCGTGTGTACTTTCAGTAGCACGTAGATTTCAAGAATCGGCAAGCCGATAAATATCAGTAATAGCGGCACAATTACTCCAGCAAACAAATCAGTGTTCCTTTAATTTGGGTCTTCAAGCACCGGAATGCAAGCACTTATGGCCAGATATATCTCTGCAGAGCCATAAAGATTGCGGTAGCATTGCTGATTCAAATTTACATAGCCATCGATGCTAAGGTATAAAAAAATGAGCAGCTACAAAATAGCGATCCTGGAAGGCGACGGGATCGGCCCAGAAATCACTACCGAAGCCATCAAAGTACTTGAATTGGTTGGTAGCCGAAATAATCTGGCCCTGGAACTCATTCCAGCTGCCTTTGGCGCGCAAGCGTACTTTGATCACGGCCATCCCTTTCCGGATGAAACTATCGCGGTTTGCGACAGCGCCGACGCAATCCTGAAAGGCCCCATCGGTTTAAGCCACGAAGCATCGCAAAAAATACCGGTAGACTTGCAACCGGAACGTGGCGCACTACTGCCAATGCGCGCCCGCTACAATACCTATGCCAACATCCGCCCGGTATCGCTGCCGAAAGGGTTGGCACACTTTTCGCCACTGAAACCGGAAATAGTTGGCGACGGTATTGATATCGTTATGTTTCGTGAATTAGTTGGCGG
>CAZUMV010000009.1:28611-30462 GCA_964621435.1 uncultured Thiotrichales bacterium
CTGTATTTTGGCGAAAAAGAAACCGGCACCAATGAGTCAGGCCTACGGTATGTAAAAGAGACCCTGGAGTATGATGAACAACAAATCAAACAAATACTTCATGAAAGCTTCAAGCTTGCCAACCGCCGGAAAAAGAAGTTACATAACATTCACAAAAGTAACGTCCTGAAATCAAGTGTGCTTTGGAACGAAGTTCTCGACGACGTTGCGCCGGAATATCCGGATGTAGAAGTCATACATATGCTGGTAGACGCCGCCGCAACGCACTTGTGCCTTAACCCGACGCAGTTCGATGTCATGGTCATGGAAAACATGTTTGGCGACATTCTTAGCGACCAGGCCGGAGGTATTTTAGGTTCGCTCGGACTGATGCCTTCGGCGTGTCTCGGACCGGAAAAAGCTTACTACGAGCCTTCACATGGCTCGGCACCGGATATCGCCGGGCAAGGTATTGCCAACCCTTATTCAATGATCGGCTCGGTCGCGATGATGCTCGAGTACAGCTTTAATATGTTTGCTGAATCAAGCAATGTCTGGAACGCGATGCAAGATGTGTTCAACGATGGTTTTTCTACAGCTGACCTGTCGAAACCGGGAGCCGGCGTCAACATGATCAGCACTAGCGACTTTGGTGCTAAAGTGGTGGAAAAACTTGCAGCGATGCCAATCGCCGACCAATAAATCAGGATGCAGGTGTGGTTAAAGCGGCGAGCTTTTGTTTTTCGCTTAACTGCACATTAATAACGCGGAGCGTCGCCTGCATCGCAGCAAAGACCTGATTGGAATGCACGCCACGAGTGCGCATTGTTTTCGACTCGGAGACCTGCCAGGTAATGATACATTCGGTTAATGCGTCAGTGCGCCCGCCCTTGGGAATGCGCACTTCATAGTCAGCAAGCTTCGGAATTTGGTAATTTTGTTTTCGTGTCATGATTTCGTTGGTGGCCTTGATAAATGCGTCAAAGCCGCCATTACCAACTCCCTTGCCGCGACATTCTTCGCCATCTACCGACAACACGACGTCCGCATTAGATTGACTCTCATTGCCATTCAAGGAACTAGAAACAACACAGTCGATTAATTTTACGAACTGAAACTCCGCACTTTCCATTACGTCGGCAATGATAAATGGCAGATCATCCAGACTCATACTTTGCTTGGAATCTCCCATCGACACAATACGTCGCAAGACCTTTTCCTGATCTTCAGCGGACAAAGTAATTCCAAGTGCCTCCAGATTTTTGGCTAATGATGCCTTGCCTGCCAATTTTCCCAGCGCATAGCTACGTTGTCGTGAAAATCGCTCCGGGCTCAAACGGGTTTCATACAAACCACCCTTTTGGTCACCGTCGGCATGAATACCTGCTGTTTGCGTAAACACGTCGGCACCAACAACCGGTGTATTCGCCGCTACCCATTTGCCCGAGAAAATCTCGACCATTTCAGACACGCTAAATATCTTGGTTTCATCAATAGATGTCTCAATACCTAGCTTATCCCGTAACACCACTACCACCTCGGCAAGAGAAACATTGCCGGCACGTTCACCCAGGCAATTGATGGTGCAATGAATTGAAGTAACGCCAGCCTTCACCGCCGACATGACATTAGCAATGGCCAGACCATAGTCATTGTGAGGATGAAAATCAAAGTGACAATCAGGATAACGTTCGATCATATCTTTCAAACTGTCATGAACTTCTTCCGGCGACATAACACCCAAAGTATCCGGCAACATGTAATGATCAATATCTAACTTATTGAGTTCATCCATCAAAGCAAATACGTAGTCGCGGCTATCAACATAACCATTCGACCAGTCTTCCAGATAAACATTTACCCTTAATCCGG
>CAZUMV010000010.1:0-29459 GCA_964621435.1 uncultured Thiotrichales bacterium
TGTAATTCATGCACCAGCTTGGAGCCGATAAAGCCGGTGCCACCAGTAATCAAAAAGTGTTTTTTTGCGAGATCCGATGGGATAAGTGCACGCACCTCTTTGGCATCAATACGAGCCAGTCGTTTGGCGGCGTGCAGATCGCGTGCTGCAAATAGTAATGCCGCCGCGGCAGCAGCGCAGCACAACAAACTCCAAGCGCCTTGCCAATGGAAATTAAGTGTAGTATCCAGTAACCGGTTGCTCCATAGGCGCGGCAATAAAAGAACCAGGATCGCGCCATAATTCAAGGCCAACAAGGTATGCAAAATACGTTCACTGCCCGGGAGCTTTCTGCTGTTATCTTCTTCCAGGAAGTCGATTATTGTGATTGCCACCTCGATAAATAAAACCGCAATCATTAGCAGCGCCCATAGTCCGGTTGGATTTAGAACCGCAAAACAGAAGTAAATCACGGCATAAAACAGATTGCGTGCGCTATGCAGTTGTAGTTCTTTTCGCTGGGAGACGCGCCAAGCGAGGCGTTCTTTGAATTCGTGGTGATAAAGCGTATCAAAACCACCCATAAGCAAGTGCACGATGATTAGTACGGTCAGGGTTGAAGTAATCATTTTGTTTCCTGTAAGTCTTTAAAAATTATGTCTTGAGTCACCAGTACGCCAAACCAGGGGTGCACCAGACGCATACCGAACACAAACGAGTTTTTTGACTGTTTGGTATGCGAGATCGTCAATGCTCCGGGGTTTAATATTTTTGGCAAATAAATCCGCAGGCCAAAAACCTCAATGAAGTATTGTTCGGCGACAAATAAAAGTGAGTTTTCAGTTGCTTTCAGATTAAGCGTCATGCCAATACCCTGACCTAAATACTCTTCCAGCCCTGTTGGACCTGAAAATTGCTTGTGGCTTTGTATTGTCTGAGGCGGGCGATTGTTGCGCCCATACTGACGCGTCCAAACCTGTCCCCCTAAACCGTTATCGCTATTGTAAGCACTTACGCTTACTAATGCACTGGCGCCAGAATTATTGGTATCGGTTGGCAAAGAGCCGCCGAGTAGTAACATGAACATGCTAAGAATTTTACCGGCCCAATTCATTTTAGTTTCCAGAATGTGCCCACTATAGACCTTGGTTTTTCCGGCTACGAGTTTTTCACCGAAACGTCTTTTTATCGTCTTCGGTAGGCGCTCCCATTCAAGGTCATTCAAGAGCCGTCGAAACCGTAGTTCAGTGATCGGTGCCGGATCTTGCCTCGATTGGTTATCAAGCTTGCTGTGATGCTGTATTGCGTTCATTTTGCTGCCACTTCATTTAACTTGAGTGCAGCTTAGAGCGAATTTTCGCGGCGCGATTCCGGTTGGATAATGGCAAACCGGAAAAAAATAAAAATCAATTAAAACAGATGCTTATGGAGTTCCAAGAAGATCATTTTGGAGTTATTCAGGCATTTCAGGAGACCTTTTTGGTCTGTTTGTCGCGATAAGCGCCAGGAGAGATTCCGGTTAGCTCCTTAAATGCGGCGTAAAAGCTCGATTGTGATTTAAAGCCGTTATCCAGGCCGATTGCCAGTACCGAAGCGTTTGGTTCTTCTATTAATGAGCGTTTTGCCGCATCAACTCTCGTGGAACGCATATATTGGGAAAAACTCAGGCCGATTTTGGTATTGATGAGTTCGGATAGTTGGTGGCCACTAAGTCCTGTTTCGCTTGCCATAGAGGCTAAATTAAGAGATTCATCCTGATACAGTTTTTTCTCGGTCATCAGGCTATCGATTAACTTCAATTTTTCCTCGATATCTACGCCGGTCAGGGTTGAGGCGGTATAACGAGACTTGGCAATTTCAGAGATTTCACCTGGCAGATCTGCGTTCACGATCAACGCGCCCGTCGTTAGTGCCAAAGCGATGCCGATCGCGAAGGTGTAGAAATAATAAAAATATCGAGCGTCCATATAAGGTATTGCGATTCCCAATAATAGTACCCCGACGGCGAGGATACTGAACAATACTAAAAACGAGATTTCGATTTTGAATTGCTTGCGTTGATCCTTGAGGCCGTACACCATTATTGCTAGCCAGACACTGTAGGCGGTGCCGGTCATAAAGAGCAATGGCATGGTGATTTCTCGCCGGACGAAAAAACTAATTACGAATAATAAGTAGTTGAGCAACAGCAGTGGGTGAAATTGTTGTTCTTGCTTTAGCAGAGCGCGAAAAAAAATATAAAAGGTCGGCGGCGCGAGAAACAAAAAGAACATATAAGGTCTTTGCGACATAGGCTGGACGTCGTTTAAAAAATACCTTAAATGTTCAAATTGAAGATAACAAAATGAAAAAAGCAGGATGATACAACTTATATTCAGCGTCGGGGTTTTGTTCAAACTGTTAATGAACCAAAGGTAGCAAATCAACAAAATCAGCGACGCGCAGACGCTGAAGCCAATTAACAGAATACTGATGTTGTCAAAAAACAATAACATAGCGCTTACCTGATCCGATTAATGTCGCGATGGCCTACCGGCCCGTTTGCAAGCTACATTCTGCCTGACTTGTCAGTGACATTCATGTTTGCTTTAGATTAGCTATACGCTGCCGCTTTAAATCAGTTAGAATATGCCCAACCTGAGGGGTGGCTACGGCCTGAGAATCCACGTTGATAACCCTTGAACCTGATCCGGTTAATACCGGCGTAGGAACAGGCAGTCTCTTGTTTTACGTCGCGCGACCGGTTTCCAATTAATTTAGGGAAACCCATGAAAAATCTACTTGCACTATTATCGTTGCCGCTACTGATGCTAGGAAATCAGGCTAGTGCGGAAATCGAAGAAATCGTTGTGACCTCCGAGTTTCGTCCTGCCACCTTACAAACCTTGCCAGCCAGTATTTCGGTTATCGATACGGACGCTATAGAGGGGCGTGCGGCGCAGCATATTGAAGAAGTGCTCGGTCTTGTCCCTAATTTGAATTTCTCTAGCGGATCATCACGGGCACGGTTTTTTCAGATTCGTGGCATTGGCGAGCGCAGCCAGTTTACCGAGCCTGTTAATTCTTCGGTTGGATTTATCATTGATGATATTGATTTTAGCGCTATTGGTAGTGCTGGCACTTTGTTCGATGTCGACCAGGTTGAAATTCTGCGTGGACCGCAAGGCGTGTTGTATGGTGCGAATGCATTGGCGGGCACTATTCGTCTGGAAACGGTTGCGCCGCGCAATAGGCGAGAGTTTAGCGTTAGCGGGCAAGTGGCAGAATTTGGCACCAGCCGGCTCGGACTGGTCGGCAATTTGCCTTTGATCGAAGATAAATTGCTTGGACGGTTAGCAGTAGAACAATTTCAGTCAGATGGTTATATCGAAAATACTTTTCTTGGTCGAGATGATACCAATGAACGCGATGAACTGACCGCGCGGTTAAAGCTCCGGTGGTTGGCGGGTGAAAATCTAACTATCGACACTGCAATACATCACATTAACATCGATAATGGTTATGATGCCTTTTCCCTGGATAACGACAGGTTCACCAGATCCGACGCGCCCGGAAGAGATGCACAAGAATCAAATGCGATATCGATCCGCGCCAAGCTGGAAACCGATGCAGGTTATCATGTTGAAACCAAGCTGAGCGCGGCCGATACCGAAGCGGAATATAGCTTTGATGAAGATTGGACCTTTACCGGATTTGACCCAATCGGTTATACCTCGTTTGATCAGTATCTTCGTGATCGCAGCAACCTGAGTGCCGAGCTGCGTTTCGTATCGGACCCGAATGGACGAATTTTTAATGATTCGACTGATTGGGTGTTTGGTCTATATCATCTCTCGAACGATGAGGATCTGACCCGAATATATACATTCGCTGCGGCTGACTTCGCCAGCGAGTATGACACCAGTAGTACTGCCGTTTATGGGCAATTCGAATCTGGTATTGCCCAACGCTTGACCTTGATTACAGGTTTACGGGTCGAGTTTTGGGAAGCAGACTATTCCGATAATGTCGGCATCTCGAATAATCCAGACGAGATCTTGTATGGTGGAAAAATTGGTCTACAGTTTCAGGTGGATTCCGGGCAAATGTTATACGCACAAGTGGCCCGCGGTTTTAAAGCGGGTGGTACCAACAACAATGGTAGTTTGGTTGGAACCAATCAACCGTTGGACTTCGATACCGAGATTCAGGTTGCATGGGAGCTGGGCCACAAACGCAACTGGTTAGAAGGTGCGCTACAATCCCGCTTGGCTTTGTTCTATACCAATCGAGAAGACCAGCAGGTCAGAAGTTCTATTCAAGTACCTATTCCGGGAGGTTCGGGCGCAACGCAGTTTATTGATCTGACTACGAATGCCGCTAGCGGTGAAAACTATGGTCTTGAAGCGGAACTGGATTGGGCACCGAGTGATCGTTTGCAGTTCAACGCGAGATTGGGTTTGTTGCAAGCGACCTTCGATGAATATTTTGCGCCGCCGACTCAAACCGACCCCAATGGACTTGATTTGAGTGGCGAAGATCAGGCTCATGCACCCGAGTATCAATTTTCTTTTGGTGGCAAATACCAGTTCGGCAACGGCTTTTTCGTACAAGCGAATATCGAAGGCAAGGATGGCTTCTTTTTCTCGGACCGACATCGGTCTGCCTCTGAATCTTATGAGTTAATAAATGCACGCTTGGGTTATCAGGGCGATAACTGGGCGGTCTCTGTATGGGGCAGAAACCTAAGTGATGAAGAAATTCAAACCCGGGGCTTCGGTAGTTTCGGTAACGATCCTAGAAACTTCTATACCGCAGATACCTACGTACAACTTGGCGAACCCCGAATATTAGGAGTAAGCTTTAATCTGGATCTTTGAGGAGTAGCTTATGAAAGCGTCATTGGAAATAAGTTTGTACCCGCTTAATGAAGAGTATAAACCCGCAATTAAAGATTTTATTAAGCGTTGTGATGCTCACGAGAATGTCGAGGTCTTCCCCAACCGAATGAGCACCCAGTTGTTTGGCGAAATGAAAGACATAATGGCGCTTATGGAAAAAGAGATTGAGCGCTCCTGGAAAAAGTATGGGCGTTCGGTTTTCGTCTGCAAACTGCTTAAGGGCGACCGCCGGCCGGATGCCTGATATTTTTTCACAAGCCTGGCTAGCCGTACAGGCTATGCCAGGGTGGGAAGTAGTGGCTGTTTTATTGGCTATCGCCTATCTTGTTTTGGCAATATTTGAACGTATTGAATGTTGGTACGCTGCTTTTTTTAGCACCCTGATTTATATTTTCCTGTTTTGGGATGCCAGCTTGCTGATGGAGTCAGGTCTGAATGTCTATTATTTATTGATGGCGGTTTATGGCTGGTTACAATGGCGGGGTTATCTAAGTAAAAGTCAGGATACACGAATTAAACGTTGGCCATTAAAAAACCATGTGTTTGCGATCAGTGGTATTTTATTGCTGGCTGGGATTACCGGTACAATTCTGACGAAGAACACCGCGGCGGCGTTTCCATATCTGGATTCGTTTACGACGTGGGCCGCTGTTGTTGCAACTTTTATGGTGGCCAGAAAAGTGTTAGAGAATTGGATATATTGGTTGGTAATTAATCCGATCTCGGCAGCCCTGTTTTTACAAAGAGATTTGGCTTTAACCGCATTGCTTTTTGTCCTTTACATTATATTGTCAATTTATGGTTTGTCGCGGTGGCGACATCAGTATCGTCTGCAAGAGGCTATGTGAATAATTCCGATATTCGCTTGGAGAAGATCATTTCTCGTTGGCAGGAATGGGCTGGAGAGCCGCCCGAGATGCTCGAGCCAATGCCTCAAGGGCTAACAAACGAGAGCTTTTTAATGGCCGCAGCAGGTAAGAAATATGTGCTCCGCCTGAATTCAGCGTTTGACGCCGACTATAATATTGACCGCGAGATTGAGCGGCAAGCTCATCGTTCCGCCGAGACCGCCAGGTTGACGGTGCCTTTGGTGTTATCAGAACCGGCAAAAGGGTTTCATATAACTGAATATTGTGCCGGCAAATCATTGGCAAAAAAAAGTTTTGTTGAAATGGATTGGCTATCAGGTCTGGGTGAGATGTTGTTTGAAATTCATCAGTTGCCAAAAACCGGCGCGCCATTGGATTACGCAGCGCATTGCCAGCATTACCTGAACTGTGCGGCACCGCCGCGGCGTTGGGGTAGCAAGCTACAGCAATTTGTAAATGATTTGGCGCCCTTGTTTGAACATTTGTCAGGCCGCGCGCAAAGTCTCTGTCATCATGATTTAAGTCCGGAAAACGTTTTGTCTGATTGTGGTCGTTTGCTTGCTATAGATTGGGAATATGCCCGGGTCGGATCTCCGGCTATTGATGTTGCAATTGTGCTTGATGCCCATAAGCTAACGACTGAGCAAAGCCACGAACTAATGGATGTTTACCGGAAGGCCGGTGGTAATTTAACCGACTTTGATGTTCAGCGGGCAGCCGTAGTGCCGGCAATATTCGATGTTTTATGGCAGCTCTTGTATGAGCGGCTGAATAATATAGGTGCAGATAATCAGAAAACCGAAGAAAAATTAGCTCGGGTTGAGCAGTTATTACAGTCTTAGATTGGTTCACCAATCCCATAACCGCTTAATCATTACCCAGAATTCACGTAAACTAGCGCCATGCAGTTTTGTATTCTCATCAAACAACCACCGTATGAGCGCCAAGCTTCGGTTTCGGCGCTAAATTTCGCGCGTGCCGTCTTAGCTGGCGGACATGAAATCAACCGAGTATTTTTTTATCAAGGCGGTGTGATGAACGCCTCCACGCTGATTGAGGCACCGCAAAATGAGTTGCAATTGCCGAGCTTATGGGCAGCTTTAGCGCAAGAACACAATCTCGATCTCGCAGTCTGTATTGCCGCGGGAAAGCGGCGCGGGGTGCTCGAGAAAAATTTGCACGAGGGTTTCAATATTTCTGGTCTAGGTCAGTTACTCGATGCGTCGATAGAGGCGGATCGTTTAGTGTGCTTTAACTAATGCCAGCGAAAAAAATCATGTATGTTAACCGGCGCCCGCCACAGGGTAATATCGCCGCACAAGAATCCCTTGATGTGGTGTTAATAGGCGCGGCGTTTGATCAGGATGTGTGTCTGGCATTTATTGATGATGGTGTCTACCAGCTGATGCGAGGTCAAAACACCGAGTCGACCGGTGCTAAAAATGTGGCGAAATCTTTAGCCGCCTTGGGTGATTATGATGTTCGGTATATTTATATTGAAGAGGAGTCTTTACGAGAGCGCGGGCTGAGCGAAACAGACCTTATTAACATTTGGCATGAGAATCCAGAAGACGATTACCGTAAGACTGAAAGCGTGCGGTTTATTTCAAGAGATAAACTGTCACGTTTGATGAACCAGCAAGATGTGCTGCTACATTTTTGAGTAACGAATATGGCAATTTTACATACCGTTAATAGATCACCGTTGGAGCATGACGCTTTAAGTGCATGTGCAGCCCGAGTTCAAGAAGACGGTGCAATTTTACTCTATGAAGATGGTGTCTATGGGGCACTAGCGACGATTGCCGCGTTGAAGCTGTCGGAGTTGTCTTGCAAGTTGTATGTTTTAGAACCGGACTTTGCTGCGCGTGGTTTGTTGAAAGAGAATATGCATAATAAAATGACTTGTATCGATTACGATGGGTTCGTTAAGTTATGCGCTGAACATAATGTTGTCCAAGCGTGGAGTTAATGTGACGATTGAAGTAAACGGCGTGTCTTATCCTACCGATGAAGAAGGGTATTTGAAAAACATCGACGATTGGAGCGAAGCTATTGCCGAGGCAATGGCTATTGCCGACGACCTTAAGTTAAGTGAAGCGCATTGGGACATCATTCGATTTTTGCGAGAGTATTATGACGAGTATGAGATCGCACCGGCGGTACGGGTACTGACTAAGGCAGTTGGTCGACGTTTGGGGAAAGAGAAAGGTAATAGTAAGTATCTGTACACGCTGTTCCCATATGGGCCTGGCAAGCAAGCGTGTCGTTATGCTGGCCTACCTAAACCAACAGGTTGCGTTTGATTTTTCTAGCTTACTTTTTATGTTTTGCCGTGGCCGTTTTTGTACTAGGTCTTGCTTATCGTGTGTATCAATATTGGCGCACGCCAGCGCCATTTAACATTGCCACTATGCCAGCGCCGAAATCCCGGCTCGGCGTAGTGTTGCGGTTGTTGCGCGAAACATTATTCTTCCATAGTCTCTTTCGCGCCAGTCGGTGGACTTGGGTGTTTTCCTGGCTGATGCATGTGGCGCTCGTATTGTTACTGTTCAAGCATGCTTTTTACTTTTTCGATTCGGTGCCATTTTGGATCGGCGCGATAATGTCAATTGGACATTATTTGTTTATCGCATTTTTACTGGGCCTGTTTGGTTTGTTGTTGCGTCGAATTGTGATTGACCGGATTCGATACATTAGCAGCCCTTCGGATTACCTCATGTTGTTGTTGCTAGCCGCGATAGCAATCAGTGGTTATTGTATGCATCTTGGCGAGCCAGTAAACATCGCGGCAGTTAAGCAATATGTGCGCGGTTTACTTGAACTGCGATTAGAGTCATTTCCGAAAGATCCGCGACTTATTGTGCATCTTTTGTTAGTGGCTGTGTTGTTACTTATTTTTCCATTTTCGAAGTTGTTGCATGCACCAGGCTTGTTCTTTTCGCCGACGCGTAACCAAGTAGACAATAGCAGGGAGAAGCCCCGGTGAAGAATAAAACCCTGGCGCCGTTATCTTATCCGGTGATTCCGATCATGCGTGCAAACGCGAAAGTTAAAGAGCAAGTGTATAAAGCAAGCCCCGAGTTGCAGCTGGCGCTCGGTTATCCCGAAGACCTGCCGGACGACTGGAAGACCGTAGTGTTGGCAAAGATGCAGCAAAAACTGAAAACGTCGCGGGCCTTGCGGGTTTTCATGGATAGTTGTGTACAGTGCGGAGCCTGTACCGATAAGTGTCATTATTTTTTAGGCGGAGGTGATCCCAAGAATATGCCGGTAGCGCGACAAAATCTTTTCCGTAGCGTTTACAAGCGATACTTCACATGGCCTGGCAAGTTATTTCCGTGGTTAGTGGGCGCGCGGGATTTGACCCGCGACGTGCTGCATGAGTGGTTCGATTACTTTTATCAATGCTCAGAGTGTCGTCGTTGTTCAGTATATTGTCCGGTCGGTATTGATACTTCCGAGGTTACCATGGCGGGGCGTGAAATCCTGGCCGCGGTGGGTATGGGGCAAAAATACACCGCAACCGTTATCGATAAAGTGAATACCATCGGCAACAATTTGGGCATGCCTAGAGCAGCATTACAAGATACCTTGTCAGGACTGGAGGAGGATATTTTAGAGGAGACCGGAGTTGCGGTTGAGTTACCGCTAGACCGCGCCAATGTCGAAATGTTGCTGGTGGTGCCGTCCGCCGACTTTTTTGCCGAACCACATGTGGATGGCTTGATTGGTTATGCGAAAGTTTTGCATGCCGCGGGTATATCCTGGACCTTGAGTTCTAGCGCCAGCGAGGCTGCTAACTTTGGCTTGTTTAATGGTAGTGAAGAACAATTGCGGGGCATCGCGCAGCGCGTTTATGACGGTGCCAAGGCGCTCGGAGTAAAACGGATTGTATTCGGGGAATGCGGGCATGCGTGGCGCGTGGCCTATAATTATCTACAAGATCTCGCTGGTAGCTTCGATTTTCTTGATCAAAGTTTTCCCATTCCGCAACACATCATCGAAGTTACGCATGGCCTGATTGGCGCTGGCCGGCTAGAGTTGGATAAACAGCGCAATGATAAGTTTGTGGTAACTTTTCATGATTCCTGTAACGTCGCGCGTGGCGCTAATTTTGGCCAGCAACCCGGTGGTCAGTTCACCGTGCCGCGAGATGTTCTACATGCTGTTTGCAACCACTTTTACGAGATGCCGAAAAGTAGTACGCACGACGAAACATTTTGTTGCGGTGCTGGTGGGGGCTTGTTAACGGATGAGATTATGCCGACCAGAATTCAGGGCGCGTTGCCAAGAATGTCCGCCCTGCAACAGGTTATCGACGCGCACGGCGTTACGCATATGGTGGCAATTTGTGCGATTTGTAAATCGCAGTTCTCGAGTATCATGCCGAGCTATGGGCATGAGATTGATCAAGTGTTGAGTTTGCATCATTTGGTCGGCAATGCCCTGGTGCTGGCTGCCGCGCCGCAGTAATTTTTATCCGTAGTGCTTTTTATCAGCGCGGCGTTTACCTTTGCGTTGCACCACGACACCTTTGATGATTGAGGTGTCAGTGATTCTCACAGTGTGAAAATTTTCATTCAACGGTTTTAGATACTTGCGGTCTGCTCTTATCCAGAGTTGCCGCATTACCATGCCAAGAGGATTTTCGACCAATACATATGAACCATTCTTGGCTTCGGTGGAGGGGTCTATAACGACCACACAGCCCACCGGAAACTCCGGTTCCATGCTTTGATCCAAAACTTCCAAAGATATTAATGCCGTGCTCGAGCACGACTTAATATTCGCGAATACGCTTTCCATGCTTTACTTCTCCTCACTCCCTGAAGAAAAAACCGACCTTGAGTCATGTGAGCCTGGCTTGTACCAATCGAGTTGCTGGTGAAGCCTGACTACCTGCCCAATAATTATTATTGTCGGTGCAGCAACGTTAGCGTGTTTTACAGTTTTTAACAAGTCTTGGAGGGTGGCGGTATGCACCCGTTGGTTGTTAGTGGTGCCTTGTTCAACGACCGCCACGGGTGTGCTTGATGGCAACTTCTGTTCAAGCAAGTTATTAACTATTTGCTCTAAGTTTCCCAGCCCCATATAGATAACCAATGTTGTTTCCGGGCTACAGGTTTTACTCCAGTCAATATCGTTGTTGGCGCGGTGACCAGCAATAAAAACCACGGAGTGGGCATAATCACGGTGCGTAAGTGGAATTCCGGCATACGCTGCGCAGCCATTGGCTGCAGAAATACCGGGGACAATTTGAAAGTTAATGCCAGCTTGCGATAGTTGATCAATTTCCTCGCCACCGCGGCCAAAGACAAACGGGTCGCCGCCTTTGAGTCGACAAACATTTTTTCCCGCCAAAGCCAGATCAACCAGCATTTTGTTGATCGAATCCTGAGGAACGCTGTGGTTGTCGCGTTGCTTGCCCACGTAGATCATTTCTGCCTCTAGTCGGCACAGTTCGAGAATTTTTGGCGCGACCAGCCGGTCGTACAGAATAACGTCCGCTTTTTGCATCAGTCGTAGTGCTTTAAATGTGAGTAAGTCAGGGTCGCCGGGACCCGCTCCGACTAGATACACATCGCCGGTATCATTGTCATGATTTTGAAATTCACTAATAAGTGATTCGATGGCGTCGTCAGCATCTTGCATGCGCCCGCCTAGTACCAGCTCGGAGATATTGCCTTCTATGACCTCATTCCAAAATGCGCGTCGTTTTTTAACGTCCGGTATTTTTTGTTTAAGGGCGGACCGATGTTGGCCAATAAAATTTGCTAGCTGGCCGAAATTCGATGGTACTGTAGCTTCGAGTTTCGCCCGTAGCTGGCGGGCCAGAATTGGTGAGCTGCCGCCGCTGGATACCGCGATGCGCAGTGGCTTGCGGTCTAGTACCGATGCCAGCATGAACGTACACAGGTCAGGCGCATCCGCGACATTAACCAACACGTTTTTATCAGTAGCAATATGCGCTGCGAGTTTATTGGTCTCCGGGTCGTTGCTCGCAGCAACGACTAAAAATTGATCTTGAATATCGTTCTTGCTAAAGGGTCGCTGGCGGAAATCTATTTGACCATCGGCATGCCTGCGCAGCAGGGGCTGGTTGAGTTCTGGCGCAATAACCAATACCCTGGCGCCGGATTTTAGCAGTGACCGAACCTTGCGGTAGGCGACATTGCCGCCGCCGATTACTAAAACTTTACGATCCTTGAGCGAGATAAAAAGCGGGGTAAGATGCATAGCGGACTTGCAGTGCTGGAATAAAAGTTGAGTATAACATTGGCAAGAATCTTAAACTGCTCGGGTCGGCTGACCGATCGGCATTGAAAAAGTTATGTATTACGATAAGTGAATTGATAATTAAAGAGTTTATTGTCACAATACGGCAATCAGAATATAACCTCATAGGGGTCAAAATTGATTGATCCAGATGGATTTCGTGCCAACGTCGGCATCATCATTTGTAATGATGCTGGTCAGGTGTTTTGGGCGAAACGAATAAATCAAAATGCCTGGCAATTTCCGCAGGGTGGCATTCGTAAAAACGAAAGCCATGAGCAGGCGATGTTTCGAGAGTTGCGCGAAGAAACCGGGCTCAAGCCTCATCACGTTGAAATAATTGGCGTTACCCAAAAGTGGCTTCGCTATCGCTTGCCAAAAAGGCTGGTTCGGCATCACACCCAACCCGTATGCATTGGCCAGAAGCAACGCTGGTATGCTGTTCGCCTGGTTGGTAATGAAAGTAAGGTGCAATTAAATAATTGTGAGAACCCCGAGTTTGACGGCTGGCGTTGGGTCGATTACGGCTACCCCTCAGGCAAAGTGGTTTCTTTTAAACGTAAAGTGTATCAACGTGCGCTGCAGGAACTAAAACCCTTGATTAAGCCGCAAGAAACAGCTGCGCAAAATCATTCCCCCGGGACATAGTCGCCCATGTCCCAGCTTGCCACACTACAACGGATTGTTCAGCGGGTAAGCAAAGCGACAGATCTCAAGTCTGCGCTCGAAATTATTGTTGATCGCGTAAAAGCCGCTCTGGGGGCAGATGCCTGTTCGGTGTTTATGCGTGAGTCTTCCGACGCTGGATTGTTGTTGAAAGCGAGCGATGGTCTACACCCGACCTTGCTGAATAAACTTCGGATTGATTTAAACCACGGCTTGACCGGACTAGTGGCACGTCGCGCCGAGCCGATATCGTTAAGTGATGCAACCAAAGATCCCCGCTACCGCCTCTTTGAAAATTCCGGTGACGAAAATTTCAAGGCTTTCCTGGGCGTGCCGATTGTTGACCATCGGCGCTTGTACGGCGTATTGGTGGTGCAGTCCGAGGAAGTTCGGGAATACAGCGAAGACGATGTAGCATTTTTGGTTACTTTAAGCGCGCAGCTGGCGGCCGCAATTAGTGCAGCCGAGGTTTCTGGCGAGATCGCGAGTGACGGCGGTGAGCAACACGATGACGTAAACATTGACGGCTTGCCAGGTGCGCCCGGAGTTGCAACGGGTACCGCCCTGGTGCTGTATGCAGAGGCTGATCTGGATGATGTTCCGGAGCGTATTGTGGACGCCCCTGATCAGGAGAAACAGCGCCTGATTCGAGCCATAGAAAAAGTTAAAAGCGATATGCAAGCGCTGAAACAGCTCATGAATGAATCGATCGATGCTGATGCAGCGGTCCTGTTTGATGCTTACGGACTGATGCTCGAAAGCGAAACTCTCATTGCGAAAATACATGAACATATAGATCAAGGAGAATGGGCGCAGAGTGCGTTAAGTAAGGCGATCGGGTCTTACGCCCAGGTGTTCGCGGATATGGATGATGATTACCTGAGCGAGCGCGTGGTCGACATTCGTGACATTGGGCGGCGTGTGCTTGGTTATTTGATCAGTGACGAGGCTGATACGGTCACGGCATACCCCGATGATTGTATCGTAGTGGGTCATGATGTTTCCGCGAGTCAATTAGCCGAGATCCCACGCGAAAACCTGAAGGGTTTTATATGCACGACCGGTACCCAATCATCGCATGTAGCAATATTGGCACGAGCACTTGGTGTGCCAACGGTGATGGGTACAGAAACGTTACCATTGGGGCAAATAGACACCAAAACGGTAGTAGTGGATGGCTATGCCGGCCGGATTTGTATTAACCCGAGTCCTTTGGTGCTCGAGTCCTATCGGGCCTTGATTCAAGAAGAATATGAGCTTAGTGAGCAACTGCGTGAAGTTGCCTTAAAGCCGGCTGTTACCAAAGACGGTCACAGTGTGCCGGTATATATTAATAGCGGCTTGATGTCCGATCTGTCTCAGGATCAGCGTCATTACTGCGATGGTCTGGGACTTTACCGAACTGAATTACCGTTCATGGTTAGAGACAGTTTTCCCAGTGAGGAAGAGCAGGAAACTATTTATCGGCGTGTCTTGGGTTCTTATCCAGATCTACCAGTCACGCTCCGTACCCTGGATGTTGGCGGCGATAAGCCGTTAAAGTACTTCCCGGTACACGAATCGAATCCGTTTTTAGGTTGGCGTGGCGTCCGTTTTTGCCTTGACCATCCGGAGATTTTTATGACCCAATTGCGGGCGATGCTACGCGCTAGCGAAGGGCATCGAAATTTACAAATTTTGCTGCCGATGATTAGTACGGTTGCAGAGTTAGACGAAGCAATCTCATTAATATCTATGGCGCGTGCGGAATTGGCAGAATACGGTCTTAATATTCCAATGCCTGCTATTGGCGTGATGATCGAGGTGCCCGCGGCGGTTTATCTGGCGGATAAAATTGCTGCAAAGGTGGATTTTCTAAGTATTGGTAGTAACGACTTGATTCAGTATCTACTTGCGGTAGATCGTAACAACGCCAAGGTCGCGAATTTGTATTCGGATCTGGACCCGGCATTTTTGATGGCCCTGCAGGCAGTTATAGAAAAGTCGCATTCGGTCAACACTCCAGTGTCAATTTGCGGTGAAATGGCCAGCGATTCAGTGGCGGTCTTGTTATTGCTAGGTCTGGGTATCGACAGTATCAGCGTGAGCATGGCTTCGTTGCCAAGTATCAAGTGGGTGTTAAGCGAATTCAGCAAAGCGGAAGCGGAAGCTTTGGTAAGCAAAGCCTTTGCCCTCGGCGAGCCTAAGGCAATTCGGGAAATGTTATGCCAGGCATTGGTTGACGCCGGTTTGGGCGCTGTAATTCGAGCCGGAAAACACTAAAACTAGCTCTCGTTGAATGAGCTGATCGTGTAAACTACGCGCTGTTCGAAAGCGTTGGTAGCTCCAGGAAAATGGCAATACTTAATACTCAGGATATAAACGAAGTTCTATCAGATGTGATCGATCCGTTTCACGGACTCGACTTGGTCTCTGCCAAACAAGTCGATGCCATTGAAATTATCGACGAGACAGTAAACGTTGAACTGAAATTTGGTTATCCAGCAAAAACTGCTGCGGCACAAGTTGAAGAACAAGCATATGCCGCATTAGTGGCGAAGTTTCCGGAAAATAAATTCGCGCTTTCTTCGAGTTGTGAATTATTGAGCCATTCAGTGCAAAAAAACCTGACTCCTTTGCCCAATGTTAAAAATATCATCGCTGTGGCTTCGGGTAAGGGTGGGGTAGGCAAGTCTACTACTTCTGTTAATTTGGCGCTTTCTCTAGCTGCCGAAGGTGCGCAAGTCGGGGTGTTGGATGCGGATATCTACGGGCCAAGTATCCCGCGTATGCTCGGTGCAAACGAAAAGCCCGAGTCGGAGGATGGTAAATCGGTAAAACCGCTGGTCAACCACGGCGTTCAATTCATATCGATAGGTTTGCTGATAAGTGAAGAGACGCCCATGGTATGGCGTGGACCGATGGTGACCCAGGCGCTTGAGCAGTTACTGCGTCAAACGCAATGGCATGAATTAGATTACTTGATTGTTGATTTGCCGCCGGGTACCGGGGATATCCAGCTCACCCTGGCGCAAAAAATACCGGTCAGCGGTTCTATTATTGTTACCACGCCGCAGGATATTTCTCTACTAGATGCGTTGAAGGGACTCAAGATGTTTGAGAAAGTAGATGTGCCTGTACTGGGTGTGGTTGAAAACATGAGCACTCATATTTGTTCAAGTTGCGGTCATGAAGAACATATATTTGGCAGTGGTGGTGGTGAGAAACTGGCCGCCGATAATGGTGTGAAACTACTTGGCGCCCTGCCTTTAGATATCAGCATTCGCGAAAATGCTGATTCAGGTAACCCGACCGTGGCGTCTGATCCGGACGGCAAGATCGCATCTATTTACCGCGAGATAGCACTTAAGGCGGCCGCCAAGCTTGCCATCAGAGCACAAGATTTCAGCCATCATTTTCCCAATATAGTAATCAAAAACGATTAATACAGGAGTTAACCGCAGTGGCAATCAAGTCAGATAAGTGGATCAAAAGAATGGCTGCACAGGGTATGATCGAGCCTTTTGAGGCTGGTCAGGTACGTGCTGATAACGGTAAAAAAATTGTTTCTTATGGTACCTCCAGTTACGGCTATGACGTCCGCTGTGCAAATGAGTTTAAAGTTTTTACCAATATTAATTCTGCCATCGTCGATCCAAAGGAATTCCGCGAAGACAGTTTCGTTGATCTGACTTCAGACGTTTGTGTGATTCCTCCTAACTCTTTTGCGCTTGCTCGAACGGTAGAATATTTCAGGATTCCTCGCAGTGTTTTAACTATTTGTTTGGGTAAGTCTACTTATGCGCGTTGCGGAATTATCGTCAACGTGACGCCATTAGAGCCCGAGTGGGAAGGGCATGTTACGCTTGAGTTTTCAAACACCACGACATTGCCCGCTCGCATTTATGCCAACGAAGGTGTTGCACAAATGCTATTTTTCGAGTCCGACGAAGAGTGTGAAATTTCCTACAAGGATCGGGGTGGAAAATATCAGGGTCAAACCGGTGTGACGTTACCAAAAACCTGATTCGGTAATTAGTGACTGCTGTAGTGCAGTTGCAGTAATTTGAGTAGTTCCTGATTTCTAACCCCGGTCGGTGTTAGTCCGATATCTTGTTGAAAGTGCTTAATCGCGATAATTGTCCGGTCGTCAGCATAACCTACGGTGTTGCCGGGGAAATAACCGAGCCGTACCAGTTCTTTTTGAATTGCGATAGTCACGGAATTTGCGGTCGCCTTGAAACTCGTTGCAGCGCGCCCCGGTGCTGTTATATTGCCGCCCTGTGCGGGGCGGCTTTGCGGACTGCTTTGTCGATCATGACAGTGGCGTTGTCCGGACTTGGCATCACTATGACAGCCATTGTTGTCTACACCGCCACCATGGCCGACTGCAAGTGGCGAGAAGATTACAAAAAAAGATGCCAAGGCAGGTAGCAGATACAGCTTCAATTGGCGCACAGTGTCTCTCCCAAGCAAATGAATAGGCCGGTATTTACCAGGTAACGGTGGGAGAGTACCGCTACGCTTAATCCCCTTTATACCAAAACTATGGTCGCCAAGCCAAGAAAAATCAAAAATCCGGCGACGTCCGTAATCGTCGTTAGCACGACTCCGCCGGCTAAAGCCGGGTCGATTTCCAGTTGGCGCAATACCATCGGTACAATAACCCCGCACAAAGCTGCGATCACTTGATTGGCCAGCATGGCGATTGCAATTACCATACCGAGTTTATTGTCACCAAACCACAGAATGGTAACCGCCGCGACCACCCCGGCCCATATCATTCCGTTTAACAGGCCCACCAGTATTTCTTTGCTAAGCAGCCAGCGAAAATTCGCGCGACCAATTTGATCAAGGGCCATACCGCGAATTACCATGGTCATAGTTTGGGTGCCGGCAATGCCGCCCATGCTGGCGACCACCGGCATTAGCACTGCCAATGCTACTAGTTTTTCCAGCGTGGCCTGGAAATTACCAATCACCCATGCTGCGATGAACGCCGTGAGGAGGTTGAGTCCTAACCATACTGCGCGTCTTCGGGTGCTGGGAATAACGGGTGAAAAGATATCATCTTCATCACTTAGTCCAACACGACTCAGAATGTTTTTATCTGCCTCCTCGCGAATAACGTCGACGACGTCATCGATAGTGATTCGCCCCACTAGTTTGCCATTCGCATCAATGGCGGCTGCGGAATATAAATCACGGAGTTCGAAAACTTTTGCGACTTCCGAAGAACTGGTTTCAACTTCGAATGCTTCTGCATCGCGGTTTATAACATCGTGGACCGTCGCCAAAGGGTCGCTTGTCACCAATGTTTCCAAAGATACGGTGCCTTGATAAAGCTCGTTACGGTCAACGACAAAAAGACTATCGGTATGTTCTGGAAGTTCGCCGCGCTGGTGTAGATATCGCAACACTACTTGTAAATTGACGTCTTCACGCACGGTAATAGTATCGGTATTCATCAGGCCGCCAGCAGTGTCTTCGTCGTACTGCAAAACATTTTGGACTCGTTCGCGGTCCTGGTTGTCCATTAGCTGCAGAATCTGCGCAGTCATGGTATCCGGCAGGTCCTGAATAAAGTCGGCAAGATCATCGGTTTCCATGCCTTCGGTCGCTGCGAACAATGCATTGGTATCCATGTCTTCAATTAAACCGGCTCTGACTTCATCAGCCAGTTCAACCAGTACGTCGCCCTGGTCTGTAGTTTCCAGAAGGCTCCAAATAACCTTGCGTTGTGTAGGTGGCAATGACTCTAATAGATTGGCGACTTCGGCACTGTGCAAGGAGTTCATGATGCGCCTGACGGGCTGCATGACACCCGAATCCAGCGCCGCCGAGACTCGGTCCAGAGGTTTTACGTGTTCGTTAGTTACGACGTCATTCATGCGAAATCCTACAGTGCGTGGCGATTATACCTGTCTGAGTATTTCTGTGGCTAGCGTATGCTGACTTAACCCTAGCGTTTTTCGTCAAAGCGGTTTTTTAGCAGCGCTTCCAATGCCGTACAAGCTTGTTCTTCGTCACTACCCTCTACCGTAATATCGATAGTTTTTCCTTTGGGTGCTGCCAACATCATTAAACCCATAATACTTTTACCGTTTACCGTTCGCCCACTTCGGCTGACCATAACAGTACTTTCAAACTGGTTGGCAATATTTACAAATTTGGCCGCCGCACGAGCATGCAGGCCAAGCTTGTTAATAATTTCCAATTGTTTCTGGATCATGTTCGATCGCGATCCAGGTCGGCGTCGGTGCTTAAAAATATTCCGTTGTGGCCGCCGCTAATCGCTTTTTCGGCAAGCTTTGGCAGCGCAAGGTGCGCATAATTCATAACCCGGATTAGCATTGGCAGATTGACGCCTGAAACAATGATGGCTTTGTCGTCGTCCGAAATTTGGCGTGCAATATTGCACGGAGTAGCACCGTACAAATCAGTTAAGATCAAAACTCCATCACCCTGATCGAGCTTGTTACGTTTGGCCATCGCCCGCCGCGTAATTTTTTCAATATCGCACTTATCCGGAACACTTAGAGTGTCGGTCTTGATGGTCTGTTGCCCCAGCATTGATTTGCTGACCGATAATAAACTTTTGCCTATGCGGTCGTGCGTAATCAGAAGCAATCCAACCGCCATTAGCTTGCTCCGATTTCGCGGTGACGTTTGCTTACTTTACCCAGTTGCATTGCTTCCAGAGCCACCGCAATTCGTTCCACCATGTACACGGAACGGTGTTGACCGCCAGTACAGCCGATAGCAATGCTCAAGTAACCACGATTTTCTTCAGCGACAGGTGGTATCCATTTGCCGAGAAAGCTATTAATAGATTGATACATTTCTTCGACTAAATCGCTTTCTTGAAGAAATGCTGCGACCTTGGGGTCTTTGCCGGTTAACGGTCTTAAGTCCGCTTGCCAGTGCGGGTTTGGTAAACAGCGCACGTCAAAGACATAGTCGGAATCCATAGGCACGCCGTGTTTAAAGCCGAAAGACTGAACCTGAATAGATAGCGTGTCGTCATTGCCATTATTGCCGACCCGTTCTCTAATCATACGGTTAAGTTGGTGCACGTTCATAACAGACGTATCGATCGTCAAGTCCGCCAAAGTAGAGATACCGTCGAACAAGCTCTTTTCTTCTCGAATGGCTTCCAGCAGAGGTATTTCGCCATTTTTCGATAGCGGGTGCGCGCGGCGCGTTTCACTGTAGCGTCGTACCAAAACGTTTTCACGGGCCATGATAAAGACCAATTCAGTCTCAATGGCCGGCAGAGTTTTATGTAAGTCTTGCAAGACTTTTTCGAAGTCAGCAATTTCTTTCATACCACTGCGTGCATCTATACCAAAAGCAATGGTCTCGTGCTCGCCAAGGTCGCTGAGTGTTCTTACCGCATCAGACATAATGCCAATTGGTAAATTGTCGATACAGTAATAGCCCGCGTCCTCAAGAGCATGCAGTGCGACGGTTTTGCCGGATCCGGAAAGTCCGCTGACAATAGTGAATTTCATGAATAGTCGGAATTATGAATTGATCGCTGTAATGATATTTCTTTTGGCGCTTTTAGGCACCATTAATTGTGGAAATAATTGCCGGATCAGTAATTTAAGTATCGCTGCCGGACTTTTTTCAGCGCTTAGATTGATGCTAATTGCCGGAATATGTCGCTGACATAGCTCAAGCGTTTCTAGCGGCAGCTCGAGAATGGCCGGCGGCAATTCTAGGGCCGGATCAAGGGTAACGGCAAAATCGATTCTTGCGCTGGCGCGATATGCCTGTGCCCCATAAAGGCTGCGAATATCAAACAACCCGAGATGGCGTAGATGCAGTAGTCCCGCCAGTTTAGCGGGCGCTTGACCCACCAAGTCGCCATCAGCTTGCTTGGCTATGTCCACGAGATCGTCAGCAATAAGTTGATTACCGTCTTCGATCAGTGCATGTGCCAAACGGCTTTTACCGCAACCCGGTGCACCTAGTATCAATACGCCGATGTTTCGGATCGTCACCAAGGTGGCGTGGATACTCAATTGGTTCGGAGTATTGATTTAATTACTCTTCAGAGTCAGCGGTAGATCGTTCTTGCGCCCATTTTTTTAGACTACTAAACATGGACTGGCTGCTATTGGCGCGTCGCAACCTGGTAACAAGTTTTTCATCCGAAAGCATTTCAGCGATGGTGGACAGTATTTCCAGATGTTCGTCGGTAGCTTCTTTGGGTACCGCCAGTGCAACTAACAAATCAACCGGCTCCGAGTCTGGTGCGTCGTAATCGACACCTTTCGCGAGTTTTAAAATTGCTACAGCGGCGTGATCAATTTTGGCACAACGACCATGCGGTATGGCAACACCATTTCCCATGGCCGTTGAGCCTAGTTTTTCCCGGCTGATTAAGCTATCAAACAACTGTGCCGAGGTGATCTCGGTGTACCCGGTGGCCAAGGTCTGGCTGAGTAACTCCATCACGCGTTTCTTGCTTGCCGTATCGGGATTGCAAATGATGCGATCCGTATCCAGCATATCGACTATCTTCATGGTGGAAAATTATACCCAAAATATAGTCTTAAAAACTGTTAGTAAACGCTACTAAATTGTGATTTCGTGGTGTATAACCTCTCGCTGGTGATGATTCCGGATTTTCTCTTTGTGCTTGAGAACCTGGCGGTCGAGTTTGTCGGTGAGTGCATCGATCGCGGCATACATGTCTTCATGTGTTGCCTGAGCAAATATGTTATTCCCGCTGACATGCAAAGTTGCTTCTGCTTTTTGTCGAAGTTTTTCTACCGATAATATGACATGCGCGTCCAGTACATGGTCAAAGTGTCGACTTACCCGTTCAAATTTGGTGTCAACATAGGCTTTAAGTGAGTCTGTAAGGTCGAGGTGTTGTCCGGTTAAATTGAGTTGCATAGTTTATGTTCTCCATTGCGTAATGATCAGGGGTTACCTGGCTTGGGGTGGGGGTGGTGTTTGTTGCTGCGTGGTAAGTCGTCAGGCCGTACGAAGTTGCCCAAGACATTGGAATATTTAAGAGCTGTTTATAAAATGCGTTTTCTTTCATTCGAAGGTGGTATCTGAAGTGCTTCTCGATATTTTGCTATGGTCCTCCGGGCGACTTTAATTCCTTTCTGTTCTCTTAACATAGACCCGATTTTATTGTCACTCAAGGGTTTTTGCGGGTTTTCTTCCTCGACTAGTTCACGAATTAAGGCCTTGATCGCCCGTGACGAGGTATTATCGCCATCCGCCGCTTTCATCTCACTCGAAAAAAAGTATTTAAATTCAATCATTCCGCGCGGAGTCTGCATGTATTTGTTTGAAGTTACTCGCGAAATGGTTGATTCATGCATCTCGACGTCTGCAGCAATATTTTTGAGAATTAACGGGTGCATGCCGACTTCGCCTTCATCAAAAAAACGTTGTTGTCTTTTGACGATTGCATTGGCGACTTTCAGGATAGTGTCGTTACGGCTGCCGAGACTGGTCATAAACCAACGAGCTTCCTGGAGCTTTTCTCGCAGATATTGATTTTGATCGCTTTTATCCCGGTTCTTAATGAGGTCAGCGTAGCTTTGCTGGATCTTTAGTGGCGGCCCGACTTCCGGGTTAAGGTTTGCTACCCATTCTCCGTTGACGCGGTTAATATAAACCTCTGGGGCAATGTACTCGATATTGCGCGTGCCAATCTGCGAGCCCGGGCGCGGGTTAAGAGTACGAATGAGCGAGAGCGCGTCGAGCAACCGCTCTTCATCTAAATGCGCGGACTTTTTTAGTGCCGATAGATCTTGTTTTGCTAGTTGATCAAGGTGTTTGGTTAACAGTAGTTTGGCGTCTTCAGTCCGCTCCCAAGCGTCATCGGTCTGCAGCAACTGGACCATGAGACATTCCTGCAGGTCACGTGCACCAACACCTATGGGGTCAAGGTGCATTATGAGCTTATGCATAGCCACAACTTCGTCTAATTCTATTTCCAGCTCACTCGGTAAGCTTTCATGAGCCTTTATTAGGCTCAAGCTATCCGGTAGATATCCTGTGTCTGTAATCATTTGAATTAGGGTGTTACAGATCGCCAGATCAATATCACTAAGTGTGATCAGATCTATCTGCTCGAGCAGATGGGTTTGAATATCTGCCTCACCTGCATCTTGATTTTCAAGAAAGTTATAATCACTATCCGCGGGTTTACTGAGTGATGGCATAGGCATCGGCAGGTCGACCACATCATCCCATTGCGCGTCTACCGGTAGATCTTCTGGGATCGGGTCACCGTCCAGCATCGGGGCAGGATCGGCGTCAGGTTCTAGTTGTTCCTGGGTGTATTCGACATGTTCCTCGTATTCCAGCATCGGATTTTCGAGCAACATTTCCTGTATTTGAGTCTGCAACTCCAGCGAAGAATATTGCAGCAATTTAATCGTTTGCTGCAATTGCGGTGTCATTTTTAATGACACGCCCTGCTTTAATTGAAGAGAACCTTTGAGCATGATAAGCAATTAATTGAAGTTGGTACGATTATTGCTTGATACGAGAACTTTGTTAAGTAAATAGTACTCGTTTTAGGGTTTTGAGCTGACTAGAGCGTTAAAATCACAGATGTTGTGTCGACCGGAAACGATTACTAACAATTACAGGCTGAAATTTTCTCCGAGATATACCTTTTTAGCGTCTTCATTGTTCAGAATATCATCAGGTAGACCGCTTATCATGACCCTACCTTCATGCAGGATGTAGGCGCGTTCGCAAATACCGAGTGTCTCGCGCACATTGTGGTCGGTAATGAGTACGCCGATACCGCGTTCGGTAAGATGCATGACGATACGCTGGATATCTAAAACCGCAATAGGGTCGACCCCGGCAAAAGGTTCGTCCAGAAGTATGAATTCGGGTTCAGTGGCCAGCGCCCGTGCGATTTCTACGCGCCGGCGCTCACCCCCGGAAAGACTGATACCTTTAGAGTCCCGTACATGATCTATTTGTAAGTCTTCCAGCAATGCTTCGAGTTTTTGCTGACGTTGATCTTTTGGTAGATCTTTCCGTAATTGGAGTACTGCCAAAATATTGTCTTGCACGGACAGTTTTCTAAATACCGATGCTTCCTGTGGCAAATAACCCACCCCGAGTTTGGCCCGTGCATGCATCGGTAGCCCGGTTAAATCGTGCTCATCAAGCGTAATTTTCCCGGCATCGGCCTTGACCAATCCGACGATACAGTAAAATGCTGTCGTTTTTCCGGCGCCGTTGGACCCGAGTAGTCCGACTACTTCGCCGCTATTCACTTCCAGGTCAACGTGCTCGAGAACCCGTTTGGCCCCATAAGATTTTTGCAGGCCGGCTGCTTTGAGAATACTCATTTCCCAATAGGTGCGTTTTCTGGTTGAAAGGTCATGTGGACGCGATCGTTCGTTTTAGTGCTTCCGGCTTTTAAGTTACTCGTGGTCAGATCATAGTAAATGCTTGCGCTGCGCATGGTATTGCCACCATGATCAATCATGCCCTCACCATCAAGCTCGATGGTTTCATCTTTAACGTTGTAGTCCAGGCGCTGCGCCTGCGCCGTAATCAGACGTCCATCGGGACGACGATCTTTGAGCTTTGCAAGTTTGCCAAACGCCTCAATGCGATTAACGTTTCTCTCAACCGTATGGATTTTTAACGTGTCTGCGGTTAGTACCATCTCGCCCTGGGTTAATTTTACGTTACCGGTATACGTCAGTACGCCGGTTTCGTTGTTCAGTTTCAAGTCATCTGCTTCAAGATTAATCGGTTTGGTGCTGTCGTAAGCCCAAGCGTGGCTGCCACAGACCAGCGCTAGTAATAGTAGATAGCGCAGCAAAGTCTTATTGTGGTTGTACATAATGTCCCTTCACTTGCGAGGTTAGTCGCATCTCGTTCTTGCCTAGTTCTGCGGTCATGCCAACGCCTTCCTGATATCCTGCGGGGTGCATAATGGTGACCTTTTGGTCGCTTTGGGCCGTTTTCGAGGTCAAGTTTATATCAAGCTGATTGGTTTGTATTTCGAGGTCTTCATCTGGTTGGCGTCGCGCCCGCACGTTATTCTGGAGGGTCAGTTCGGTTTGATCACCATTGATAGTGCCGGTGGCGGAGATGACTTTCCATGCCGCGGTAGATTCTTCATACAGAGTCGCCTCCGGCTTTACTATCTTGCTTGCTCCGGATACCGTTTCGCGAGTCATTTGTTGTCCTGAAATTACCTGACTAAGTAGGCCGTTTTCATCAAAACTGCTAATGGTAAAGTTTTCCATATAAAAGTTGTTGGTGCCGTCGCTAACCGGGGTTATGGCGTTATTCTTGACGCTGCGGTCAGAAATTAAATATAGCCCGAGGCCGAAGCAAAACAAGATAATAAGTATGAGCGTTTTGGCTGACATTGAGCAATATTTATCGTTTTAAGTTAAATAACTTTCCAGTTTGTCCTTAAGTAGACCGCGGGATGCGATGATTTGTTCACAAATTTCTCGAACGGCGCCGCGCCCGCCAGCAAGGTCGCTTACCCAGTGCGCATGTTCGATAACGAAGTGATGCGCGTCATTTACGGCTACCGCCAAGCCTACTTGAGACATGACCGGTAAATCTATGACGTCGTCCCCAATATAAGCAATTTCTTCGTCGGCAAGCTCAACGGCATTTTTAAGTTCTGTGTAAGCAGGACGTTTGTCGCGATATCCCTGCAGCACATACTTGATATTGAGGTCCTTACTTCGGTGTTCTACTAATTTCGATTTCCTGCCGGTTAGAATGGCAGCCTCAACACCGCATTCTTGTAACATGCGTATGCCGTGACCATCTTTCGAATTGAAGGCTTTGTATTCTTCGCCATGATTATCCATATATAAACTGCCGTCGGTCATCACGCCATCAACATCCAGTATTAGTAGCTTGATTTTTGCGCAGCGGCGCGCATATTCTGCTTCGCTAATTTGATTCATATTACTCCCGCTCGTAGTAAATCATGCATGTGGATAGCGCCGACCAGGTCACCGCTGGCGTTGACTGCCGGCATCGCAGTGATTGTTTTTGTCTCCATCGCGTTTAGTGCTTCCACGGCGAGTGCTGTAGCTTCTATCGTTGTGAAGGTCGTGGTCATGACGGTTTTAATTTTAGTTTGGTGCAGGTCTGTGTGGGTATCCAGCGAGCGCCGGAGGTCTCCATCTGTGTAGACGCCTACCAACTTTTGGTTTTTTTTGACGCAGGTGAACCCCAGACCTTTTTGTGTGATTTCAATCAAGGCGTCTTTGATCAGGGTTTGCTCACTAACCACCGGAATTTCTGCTCCCGTGTGCATGATGTCGGCGACCGTCAGGATAAGGCGCTTGCCAAGTTTGCCGCCTGGATGGGAGCGGGCAAAATCGTCGGCCGTGAAACCGCGTAACTTAAGTAAGCAGACTGCCAGGGCGTCACCAAGTGCCAGCGTTACCGTGGTGCTTGAGGTTGGCGCTAAATTTAACGGGCAAGCTTCTTTTTCAACACTTATGTCTAGATTGATGTCGGCACTCTGTGCCAGTTCTGACCCGGAATTCCCGGTCAGACTAATGAGCGGAATTTTTTGCCGCTTGATAAGCGGCAGGATATTCAGAAGCTCGTCGGTGTTACCCGAATTTGAAATCGCTAACACAACATCTTGCGCGGTAATCATGCCCAGGTCGCCATGACTCGCTTCACCGGGGTGAACGAAAAACGCAGGACTTCCAGTACTCGCTAAAGTTGCCGCAATTTTTCCCCCAACGTGGCCCGATTTGCCCATACCGGTTACCACAATGCGGCCATGGCAGTTCAGAAAAATCTCACAGGCGCTATAGAAATCGTCTCCGAGACGTTGTTGCAGAGCTTGTAAGGAATCCGTTTCTACTTTGATGACCTCCGCCGCAACTGCCAGAAGTTCGTCGATAGGTAGCTTCATGTCTGCCATGTCATGGTCCTGTCCCCGAAAACAATAAAATTTGATACACACAAAAGGCAGTTAAAAACCCGATGCCGGCAACTCGTCCGATCGTGGCTTTATCCCGACCAAAGCGAAATGCCATCACTATCATAATCGCCGTGAGAACCATCATAACCGGATAATCCCGGGAAAGGGCGGCGGCGGGCACCTTAGTGACACTAATAAGGCCCGGAATTGCCATGACCGCCAAAATATTGAAAAGGTTGGAGCCAATAACATTTCCGATGGCTAAGTCAGCTTCGCCCTTACGCGCACTACTAATAGATGCGGCAAGCTCGGGTAAACTCGTACCGATTGCTACAATGGTCAAACCAATAATGAGCTCACTAACGCCGAAGTGGGTGGCGACGTTGGTTGCGCCCCAGACCAACATTTTCGAACTCAGTAATAAAACCGTTAACCCGGCAATAAAATACAATATTGCTTGTGTGGTGTTGAGTTGTTTTTGTGACTCTTCCAATTCTGCGTGCCCGGCTTGTTGCGGGTTATTGCGGCCAGTCATAGCATCGCGCACCAGCCAGCCAAGAATGACAAATAAGGTAGTAAACAACCAAATAGCATCTAGTCTATTGAGTACGCCATCGCTGATTACAAAGTAGCCAAGCGCCATGGCACCAAACAGCAGTGGCAATTCAAGTTTCAGCAGGCGTGATTCGATCGTTACTATGCTGACAACTGCAGTCGCACCTAAAACTAAAGCAATGTTTGCAACGTTGGAGCCTATAGCATTGCCAATCGCCAAGGCAGGCGCACCATCCAGTGCGGCGAAGGTGGAGATCAGCATTTCAGGGGCCGAGGTACCAAAGCCGACAATAGTAATACCGATAATTAGCGGTGAGACCCCGAGCAGGCGGGCAATGGCCGAAGCGCCATCTACGAACACGTCCGAGCTCCAGACCAATAGAGCAAAGCCTGCAAGAATGGCTAAAATAGACAATAACATTGGAATTATGGGTAAAAATTTGTTGGATTATAGCCTGTTGTGTTCGCTTTGCGGCGCTGATCTTGCTTTTTAAGCTGGCAAGTTTGCAATATTATGATTGCATGAAATTTTATCGACTCAGAATCCAGTTGCTATTTGCTGGGCTGATACTTCAGTTAGGTTGTCTGCCAATATCTGCCTGGGCGCATCTGCCAGAAGATAGTTATTTGTTTTTACGCGACGACCAGGGCATTCCTAGTCTGACCTGGGATATTTCGGCAGGTAATTTGGCGGAAATAATGCCGTTGGATCTTGATGTGAGTGAGGACGCTCTCAAGCAAGAGCTACTGGATCGGCAAGAAGACGTTTTTAGCATTACGGCTACCAGTCTCAAGATCAGTCAGGCAGAAGGCGTCTGCGAGCTGGAACGGAGCGGGTACAGCACCAGTAACTACACCAGCGGCCCGCATGCTTCGCTCAAGTTTCTAGTGCGTTGCCCGGCCGCGGGTTCTATCACAATTGATTACACTCTTTTGGAAGGGGTTGAATCGGGGCATCGCGGGATTCTGCTCTACAACTGGGTCGAAGGTAACTCGGCGCGGTATGAATTTTTTGAGGGTAAATCAACCTTTACACTCACACCGTCTAAATCGATACCAGTTAATGCGGATACAGAGAATTCGGCTGCCAGCCAGGCCACCGCGAATTCGACCAATTGGTTGAGCAGTTTTATCACCTATGTCAAAGAAGGTGTTTGGCATATCTGGATCGGTATCGACCATATACTTTTCATAGTCACTTTGTTGTTGCCGGCGTTCTTGATTTGGCGTGAGCGACAATGGCAGGCACTTAACGGGTTCCGGCCAGCCATGCTGGAGACCATAAAAATCGTCACCGCTTTTACCGTGGCGCATTCAATTACGCTGACCATGTCAACTTTAGGCTGGGTCAGTTTGCCGGCCAAAATCACCGAATCGATTATCGCCCTGTCTGTTGTCGTGGTCGGGTTAAACAACCTTCGGCCGATGTTCTCGCACGGACGCTGGACCCTGGCGTTTTTGTTTGGTTTATTACATGGCTTCGGGTTTGCCTATGTGCTGGGTGATCTGGGGTTGCATAGTGGCGGGCTATTCACATCTTTGGCTGGTTTCAATATTGGTGTTGAGCTTGGTCAGTTAGCGATTTTGGCAGTACTGTTGCCGGTGCTTTATTTGCTAAGAGAAAGTCGAATCTATCGGAAATTTCTAATGCCGGGCTTGTCCGGACTGATTGCATTGGTAGCCTTGATTTGGCTAATCGAACGCCTCACTGGCAACGAGTGGCTAGGTTTTTAGTTGGCTATCGAAGTTGTTAAATATTTCGCGATGTGAAGTTGCGCGCATACGGTTTTGATTGAAAAACGATAGAATACCCCCCATATTGTATGGAAAGATAAAAGTTAAAAATAAAGGAGAGCTTGAATATGTTAAGTACAATTTTAGGTATAGCGCTAGTTATAGCGGCAATATTAATCGCCAAATCGGCGGTTGTATTGGTCCGTCAGGGTTACAAATACACGGTCGAGTATCTCGGCAAATATCAAAGAACACTGGAGCCAGGTCTGCATTTTTTAATTCCGGGGCTGCAGCGCGTTAAGCATAAAGTCAATATTATGGAGCAGGTTCTGGATGTTCCATCGCAAGAAATTATTACTAAAGATAATGCCATGGTGCGCGTAGATGGCGTGGCGTTCTTTAAAGTACGTGAGCCACAAAAGGCTGTGTACATGGTCAACAACCTCAAGCACGCGGTCATGAACCTGGTGCAAACCAATCTGCGAACGGTAATGGGTTCGATGGATCTTGACGAACTGCTCTCCAGGCGAGAAGAAATTAACGCGCGTTTATTGGCGGTAGTGGACGATGCGACAGATGCCTGGGGCATCA
>CAZUMV010000011.1:0-26684 GCA_964621435.1 uncultured Thiotrichales bacterium
AGGCGCTAATATTTCAGGGCTTACTGACCAAAAACCCGCCGCAACAATTGCGTGGTACGCTTGACTGGATCTTGCCTTATTGCGGCTTCTTCCTCAGCCAGGTAATTAAAGATCGCGGCGCTCCCGAGCTGCAAAACATGATTGGTTAACTGCGTTTTGTAGTCTGGCAGTATCACACCAGCCGGACCAAGACTACTGATCAATTGGTCATAACTTTGCACTGCTCCAACCTCGGAAAGTGATTGCGCAATGATCGGCTGCATACTCGCCAATAACTGCGGCTGCATTTTCGACTCAAAGTAACGGGTAGCGGCGTCTTGCTCACCCCGATAAATATTCATAACATCGTCCAGCGTAAGCTGTTGTATCGCGTCCCAAAACAACGCTTTGGCTTTCGGCGTAGCAATCTCTGCCGCGCGATTCATTTTGAGCTCCAGATCATTAAAAATGCTAGCCAGACCCAAACGTCCGGCAACATCTTTAATTTGCAATAAACTGGACGGTAAAGGGATATGAATTCTAGGATCGGCATTAAAACCATCCACGGCACCCAATTGACCGACAACACTATCAGTCCCGACCCGCAAGGCCTCTTTCAGACCTAATCCGATTTCCGCTTCGGTAACCGGTCCGCCACTCGCGGTTTGACGCAATATTTCATTGGCAACACCAATTAACTCAGGGTTGCTGGCGCATGAACTGATACACATGGACAGGGGCAACAATACAATTATTAATAATTTTCGCATTTCAAGCTTCCTTTCAATTTAAATCTGTTTTTTTACCTTCTCAGGTTAGATATGATCATGGCTGAAAACAAGGGCATAGATCAAATAACTGCCTTGAATGGTAACAGCTTGTTATAATCCGTTGGCGCATCCGTCATCAACCCAATCCGTACAATTTAAGACATCAAATAACCCAATTCCATGCCCAGACAAGACGCCTTGACAAAGCTTGCAAAGCTGCTTACGGATTACCGCAGCACCTCGACCAATACGAATCAATTGGTTGAGTATCATAATGCCGATTCTCTGCGCGGTTTGTTGAACCTCGATTCTGATAATCACGGCGATCAAGACGCCCTGTTCAGCTGGATAGAAAAATACCTGCAATATTCGGTCCGCACAAATCATTCCGGTTTTGTCAATCGTATGTGGGCCGAAGCGAATCTGCCATCGGTACTCGGCGAAATGGTGACCGCGATTGCTCAAACTTCCGCGTGCACTTATGAATCTGCACCGGTCGCCGTTTTGATCGAGCAGTTTATGTTCGATACCATTCTCGAGTTGGTCGGTTTTAAAAACGGCGAAGCACAAATGACCACTGGCTCGAGCAACGCCAATATGATTGCCATGTTGTGCGCCAGAAATATGACGTCCGAAAAGATAAAAGGTGACGGCCTCATTCAGGCCAAACCATTATCAGCATTCGTGAGCGCAGACGCACACTACTCACTGGATAAAGCCGCTAATGTTCTTGGTCTTGGCACCAACAACCTGCTTAAAGTGCCCATCAATGCCAATGGTGAAATGGACCCGGAGCAACTTGAACTCGCCATTCAATCTGCACAAGAAAAAGGTAGCAATCCATTTTTTGTTTGCGCAACCGCCGGTACCACCGTTCGTGGCGCCTACGATCCAATCGAGGCACTACTAAGACTGCGAGACAAATATGACTTCTGGTTACATGTTGATGCAGCCTGGGGCGGCGGTGTTCTATTGGACAAAGAGCTACGTAAAGCATTTTTACCCGGTATTGAGAAGGTCGATTCCTTGAGTTGGGATTTTCACAAAATGTTAGGCACATCTCTCATGTGCAATGTATTCCTGGTGAACTCGAGCCAACAACATCTAAACCGGGCATGCGGCGCCGGCGATGGCAGTTACCTTTTCAGGGAGCAAGAAGAAGAACCAAATAATAACCAGGCATTAGAACCCGGAATTAGTTCGCTGCAATGCGGTCGCAGAGTAGATGCTTTTAAATGGTTTCTCGACTGGAAATTTTACGGCCAGCGCGGATTGGCAGAACGGGTGCAAAATTTTCTGGCCTTATCTGAATTTGCAGAAAATATAATACTGGATAACGACAAACTCGAACTCATGGCACCGCGGCAATCATTCAATCTGTGTTTTCGATTTCTCGGCAAAGATAGTGACGACCTGAATGAACTAAACCAGAAGTTACGAACCACGCTCTATCAACGCGGTATCAGCCTGGTCGGGATCGCATGGATCGGAAACGATCTGGTGTTGCGGTGGTTAAGTAGTAACCCCGCTCTTGACCAGAATAATATCAGCGATTTTTTTAATACCCTGATCGAAACCGGCGAAGAAATTTCATCCAAGAATGCGGTCACGCCGCCATGTTAAGATTTAGAATCGTTTTGTGGGTTATCTTTTACTCTATTCGCTTCGGTACCAATCCGTATCGATATTTCCAAATCAATGCACCGTGGTTTAATAAAGAAAAAAATATTTTTTCCAAACTGGATATCGATACCCACATCCCGGAACGTTGGCGGCTACCTCAGGCAGCAGTCACCGACCAATACTCACCAAGCTCATTTCCAATATTTTTGAAGCCCGAATGGGGTCAAAATTCTCATGGCATTCATCGCATTGATTCCATCGCGGACTGGGAAACCAATAAAGAAATCTGGAACAGCAGTTTTTCTTATATTGCGCAACATGCGGCACCAGGACAGTGTGAGTATGAAGTCTTTTATGTACGCGATGCTGAGAGTCGAGAAAACTTTGCAACGCTATCTATTTCAAAGGCAGAGAATAACAGTGGTTTACGCTACCCTATCAATAGCATCCGTAACCCCGAAACGACTTATAAACATTGCACTGAAGAATTTAACGAGACTGAATTAGCGCAATTATGGTCGATGATCGGCAGCATTGGACCCTTCAATATCGCACGAGCATGTTGTCGCGCCGATTCAAATGCCGATTTACTAGCCGGTGATTTTGACATTGTCGAAATCAATCTATTCGTACCTATGCCATTACTGTTGCTTGACGATACGATAGAATGGCAAAGCAAAAAAAAATTCGTTCAGTCAATGGGTCGGCAACTCGCGCTTCTTATAAAAAACATCCCTAAAAATCAGCCTTATTATGAAATCTTCTTTGGTAAATGGGCACTTCATCGTAAAATTGTGAAATGGAACGAATCAAAAAGCTAATTTACCAGTGGGTTGATAACAAATTTCTAGACGGTTGCAGCAGTTATAACTCTCTTGAGGTTCGTAAAAACTCACGCTCAAAAGTCATGTCGCGGGAAATGTTTGCCCGACTGAATGTCCCACATGCTAAAGGCGCAGTTTTTCTAAGCCCCGGTAAAGCGTTTCGATTTGTTAAGGAACACGGCTTTCCTGTCGTCATCAAGCCGAACGTGAGCGGCTTCTCGCGCGGTAGTCACTTCCCGATTCGGAATTACCGGGAACTGCTAAAAGCCAGTTTATTGGTTAAAGTATGGTGGCCTTTTTCGATAATTGAAGAATACCTGGAGGGGCATAATTATCGAGTAGTGGCTATTCGCAACGAAATTATGGCTGTTATTGAACGTTATCCGCCATTCGTAATCGGTAATGGCAAAGACGACATCAAAACGCTTATCAATGCGGAAAACAAAATCCGGGAAGAAATGCAGCTTATGCCTTGTATGCACCCTATCCCGATGTCTCGAGATATTCGTCAAGCTCTGGCCAAGCAAGGCCTGAAGTTCAGCTCCGTCCCAGATAAGTCCCGGCGGATAAATATAATAAATAAAATCGCCCTAAAACCAGGGGGGATTGTCGAAACGCTTGACCCGGACAAGATGCACCCTGATAACCGGGATTTGTGTTTAAAATTACTGGATGGATTCAATGCCAATATTCTTGGTGTCGATATCATCATGAGCGATACCATTGAAAAAAGTCACGAACAACAAAATTGTATTTTTCTTGAGGTAAATTCCCGGCCATATCTTAAAATGCATGACTTCCCCCGCTACGGTGACGCACCTGATCTTGCCAATAGCTACCAACAACTAGATGCGCTTAATATTGAAAAAACCGATGTATTCTAAACCCAGCATCGAACAGCGAAGGTTTTATCAACATCTAATATTTAATTCGTTTTTGATTGGCTTATTTCCGTTCTTCATTCCCGTATATTTATGGCAGATAGGATTCTCTCTTACCGGTATTGCTTTGTATATCAGCATGACGGGCATTTCATTTTGTTTCAGCATTTGGATTTGGGATCGCGCCAAACTAATACTGGGTTGGCGCCAAATGGTCGTAGCGACGTTTGTTATCGAACTGATACTGCTACTGATCGTACTGCAACAAGACAACGATACTTTTATCTTTTTGTTTGCCCTTATCACTGGTATTTACAACTGTACATTTTGGATGACCCAGCGTACGTTCTTCATTAGCTCGATAAAGCACGGTGAAAGTGGTAATGCCTACGGCAACTTGCAAATCGTCGTGGTGCTGGTTTTGAAACTGGGTATGTTGACCGGCGGCTATCTCCTGGAACAGCGGGGTTTCCTGTCAATTCTCGCACTATCAACATTAATAGCAGGCTTGGCTTGCGCCTCTACCTTTCTATTAAATCTTGATTTCTCTGCAAGTTTAGACGACAGGAACTACCAGCCGATCCCGCTAAAAACCGGTTTGCGATTTAACGATAGCTACAATGCCCGAGGGGTTTTTATTGTCGATGGCGCTCTATTGTATCTGGAGAGTCATTTTTGGCTCTTGTCGCTATTCTTTCTTAGCAATGAAAACTTTACCACTTTGAGCCTCATCGTAATCGTTTTAGGCATATCTTTTAGTGCATTGTTTTATTTAGTCAAACGACTCATAGATCGCACGACATCAACATTAATCTATACAATAAGTTTGGCTGGATATGCATTTTCATGGTTGCTACGCGCACTGCTTCCGCAAATGTCACAGAAAGTAATGATAATCGCGCTGATCGCGATCGCTTTTTTAACGGCCTTATTTAGACTCAATTTCAACAAAAGATTCTTTGACCATGCCTTGGGCGATAAGCAACACCAATACCTTGTTGCGAAAAGCTATTTATCCCAATTAGGCTTGGCAGTCTGCTACTTTATGGTCGGCATCGTTTTTTTTGTGTCGCAAAAAAATGAAATCAATCATCTGAGCATGCTTTATCTCGCTGCTCTTCCTTTAATGTTTTTCTACTGGAAATACTTGCCGCGCAGGTCGGGCTGACATTCCGGGTTTAAATATTCTCCAAAACCGCTCTTAGTTTGGTTTCTACGGTCGTCAGATTCGGTATAAATGACTTTATACCAATTGCCTGGACATGCGCGTCAATCACCTCGTCGTCATCAGTCACTTCATCAATCGCGACCAAATCTTCGTTACCAAGCAAGACCGGATGAGGGATCGCTTGAATCTCAATGGCGTAATATTCCAAACCGGCAAACTTTTCCAGTCCATAAAGAACTGCAATTCGCCGCGCCCGGTTAATGGGGTCAAGATTACCAATGCCACACATTCTTTCTATAGAAATAAGTGGTACTTGTTGATTCCGCCAAGTGATATTACCGGTATACCAAATGGCATCAGAACCGGTAGAATCCACCTCAGGCACTGAAATAACTTCAGCTATTGTCGTTTGCGGTAACACAATGTTGTTATGGCGCAGCGGAATAATTAACGACTGGATTTTTTCAGCTTGCAAAGAACTCATTAAGCATTTTCCTTAATAGTCAGCAAAGCGCTAATTTCCTTCAATAAATTTTCTTCTTGAAAAGGTTTACCAAGATAACGATTTACACCAATTGTTGCGGCACGTTCTTTATGCTTTTTACCGGTTCTCGATGTGATCATAATAATCGGTACATCTTTATGTTCAGCTGACTGCCGTAATTTTGTAGCTAATTCAAAACCATCCATTCTTGGCATTTCAACGTCGAGCAAAATAATTGCCGGCACGAAGTCAGTCAATTGTCGCTGCGCATCGACGCCATCTTTAGCAGTAATCACACGATAATCATGACGCTCTAAAACCCTCGTGGTGACTTTGCGAATAGTTATTGAGTCATCCACCACCATTACCAAAGGTCGCTCGGTTTGCTTTGCTCCCGATTTAGTAAGCTCCGACTTCCCGGTAGAAGTCGTTCTGACGACACCTGGCATATCCAAAATAAGTGCGACGTTACCGTCACCCATAATCGTGGCGCCAGAGTACTCAATCAAGCCGCTAAGCGGGGGACCCAATGGTTTAACCACGATTTCACGACTACCCAACACTGCGTCGACCAGAAATGCCACGCGGTAGTCGCCGGTATTGACAAGTAGCAGTGGCAATTGCTCTTCATTGGTATTCATCGGGATAATTTTACGGTCAAGTGTTGAGCCTAAATGCTGCAGCGCATAAGTTGTGCCACCATACTCAACCGTGGGCTCTTCTAGCGCAAGTCGCTCGCCGATTTTGTCCGGCTGCATCCTGATCACACCAAAAATGCTGGTAACCGGGACGGCGAAAACATCTTCACCAGCCTGAATCATAAGCGATTGATTGATCGCCAAGCTAAACGGCAGATTGATTCTAAAGCGGGTACCAACACCACGCTCAGAGGCAATCCGCAGATCACCATTGAGCTTCTTGATTTCGTGGTTAACAACATCAAGACCAACACCTCGACCTGATATCTGGTCAACCGAGTTCGCGGTACTAAGCCCGGACTCAAGAATAAATTGCAAAACATCTTCATCAGAAAGATCTGCGTCCTGCTGCAACAGGTTCCCGGCGATTGCTTTTTCGCGAACTTTTTCAACATCAATACCGGCACCGTCATCGCTGACCAACAATTCAATTTCGGGTCCATTACGTTTTATATTTATTTCGATCTTGCCTTTGCGGTTCTTACCCGCTGCCAGACGCACCTCTGGTAATTCGATTCCGTGAGCAATAGAGTTGCGCAGAAAATGTTCTAATGGCGAAATCATACTGTCCAACAGTTTTCTATCGAGCTCACTATTTTCACCGCTTATGACGAGCTCGACTTCTTTGCCCAACTCCGCTGCAGTGCGGCGCACGACGCGTTGAAACCTAGGCAGTTGGATAGAAAATGGCACCAACCGGGTCCTCATCAACCCTTCCTGCAAATCGGTCGAGATACGAGATTTTTGCAACAACAAAGTCTCCAAGTCCGTAAGGTTGTTACTAACAATTTCTTCCAGGCTGGTTAAGTCGCTAATACTTTCTGCCAAACTCCGTGACAATTGCTGAATGGTTGAGTACCGATCCAATTCAAGCGGATCAAAGTCACCAGAGACCGTGCTCAAGTCCGGGTCAAATTTCTCATCCCGCTTAAAAGTCGAAAGTATTTGTGCTTCTGCTTCGTTCTCGAGACTTCTTAGCTGCGCGCCCAAACGCGTAATGGTTTGCTGCAATTCTTCAAGACGCGAACTGGTTTGCTTAATTTGCTCATCTATACGCGAATGAAAAATATTAATTTCGCCTGCCTGATTAACCAATTCATCCAGTAATACCGCATTAACCTTGATCGAATCCTGACGAACCAACCGGTCATCCGCGGCACTACTCGGTGCAGAGTTTGCTACTCCGGTCAGGGTTGCACTGGTCAAGACATCTTCCGAAGTGAATTCCTCTAAAATCTCTACTGGCGATTGCTCAAATTCATCTTCGTCAACAATAATCGGGGTTGGCTCGGAATCCAGTTCTGGCTGCACTTCTTCAATATCGTCATACGGGTCGGTGACCTGGGTTTCCGCAGCGAGAAAGGACGGGACCCCGACATTTGGTGATTGATGTACCTGGGGTTTTTTTGAAGTCTGTCGTTTTTGGTCCGGAGTGATTAAATCTTGAATATCTTGCTGTAATCCTGCCGCGGGAAATATCGGCTGACCATTTTCAGCAGCACTCAACATGGTGCCTAGCATGTCATAAGATGTTTGCACCAAATGTATAACTTCGGCGGTGCCGTCTATTTTATTCTCAATCAAACCATCAAAAACCGACTCAATACTATGCGCAAGATTGCCGATATTATCCAGACCCGCCATGCGCGCCCCGCCTTTAAGGGTGTGCAAATGGCGTTGCAATTCCTTGATCAGGATATTGTCGTCAGCTTGATCAGCCCAACTAGCCGTGAGCGCGTCACTGGCATCCAGTATTTCTCGAGCTTCCTCAAGAAAAATACCGGTTAACTCGGCATCCTTGGCATTAATAATGTCCGGCGTTTCCTGATCAAAATTTTGCGCCTGCATGATCGGCTCTGAAACGTTTGCGGCAATATTTTCAATAGAGTCCTGCTGCAACTGATCAGGTATATCAATCACTTCGACGTTGAGTGTTTGTTCTTGTTCCTCTAATTCGGCACGCACTTGCAACTGCGTTTGATGTAATTCTTCGTCCGCCTGTTCGCGCGCTTTATCAAGCAATTGCTTTAGCGCGCGCATCGTTTCTTCGTTGTCGTCAGGCATCGCCACGCCGCCTCTTAGACTACCCAAAACCTCATTGGCATGTTGACTTGCACGACCAAGCAAACCGGAAAACGAACGAGCCAACTCAACATCATGATTGGCGCAATACTCAAGGTACTCTTCGACATCCGAAAAGACGTTATAAATGCTTGGAACATCGGCGGTGCGCGCAACATTGTTCAAGGTTTGAATAGAATTCAAAAGCTCGGCATCAGCACTTAATTGAGTGTCGTATTCAGCCACTTTTTGTACTTGAGCATCAATATACTCAAGCTGCTCTTCTACCTCGGACAGAATTACCGACCGAATATTGACGGTATCTTCGACAATTGGTTCTAATGTGTCGCTGTCAATTTCCGATTCTCTCAGGGCCAATAACTCGTTAGTTGCATCCATAGCCAAAGTCGGAAACTTCTCGAGACCCGACTTGCTTAAGGCATCTTCTCGCAAATCGATTTCAGCCGAATCCGCTGTGTCCATATCTACCGTATTACGCAAGCCATCACGGTTTGAGTCGACGTCACCCATCTTCGCTGACTCGCGGTCTTCATCGGGATCGATAATAATTGTAAGATCGTTTGGCATATCAATTTGACGATCTTGCTGCGCATCAAGACTCTCGCCACTGACTAAAATATCAGCATGCCGAGCGGCTGTTGCCACGGCTTCTTCCGGTTTTTCTCGTGTAGTTATTTGCGCCACTAAACCGGGTAGCAAATCCCGGGCTGCTTCGAGCGTCGCGAAAACTTCGACAGTAGGCGCTACGGAGCCATCCATTATTCGATTCAGTAGCTTTTCGAAAGACCAGGCAAACTCTCCCATTACCTCGGCACCAACTAGCCGGCCGCTGCCTTTTAAAGTATGAAATGCGCGCCTGATTATTGATAACGCATCATTGTTCGACGTATCTGCTATCCAATGCTCCAATGAATCCGCGATTTTTTGTTGCTCGTCAGTCGCTTCTTCCAGGAATATCTCCAGAATTTCCTGATCAACATTGGTCGGCAAAACCTGTAAATCGGCAAACTGGTTGACTGACTTTTGTATGCTTGCCGTTGGCACCAGCAATGGAGTTTCGTGCTCGATATTTGCTATTTCGATCTCGCCGACACCTTCTTCCTGTACGTCTGGCTGATCAAAAACCATAGTGTCTTCTAAGTCAATGGTATCCTCTACATCGCCGCTTACAGCTGTGCTACCCTCAGCATCCATGGCATCCAATTCCAACAATTCCGCCATATCAGAATCTTCAGTTGTGAGGTCGCTGCCCATTACTGTATCAGCGCCAGACATCGCCATCTCTGGCATAACACTCTCAACCATTGCTGGTTCTAACTGGCGTGTGGCGTTCGGCACAATAAATGCATCGAGCTGCGCCAAGCTCGCTTTGCCAATCTCCAAAAGATTTTGTTGATCACCAATACCCGGCTCGAGCGACTCCAGATAAAGCTCAATACTCGACAGACCATCTGCGAATGCGGACAGCTGCTCGTCTGTAGGTTGATGTTTAGTAGTAATCAGACTGGCGACAAAACCATCCAACTTCGATAATAATGGTTCAACTGCCATCAGCGGCAGAATGGCTAACGCGCCTCGAATATTTTTCAGCAATCCCGGCAGTGGCGCCAGCAAATCATGATTTTTGTAGCGGTCAAGATAATCAATAGTAGTAGCACGCACCTTGCCAAGTTCTGACAGGGTTTCCTGCACGACGGCGTGGTAGACCTTTCGATATTCTTGCTCATGAACCTTACTCTCACCGGCCGAGGTTTTCTCGCCGACAAATCCTTTCACTGATATTTCGATATCTACAAGTAGACTCGCCAGCTCCTGAATTTCTTCACGAGTTAAGATAGATTCAGCGGACAATGCCGTGTCCAGTCGCCCGCTTGCCTGCAATAGTTCTTCGCGCTCACTGTCACGACCCAACATACCGACTGTTTCCGCCAAACTGTTAAGCTTGCCAACGACCGGCATAAGCATGTCTGCACTAGGTTTGTCCGCAAAGGCATAAACCTCAAGACGCTCTTTAATGCCGTTTATTTCGTCACCAACCGCTTTAGTCAGAGAGCGATATATGTTTTTTCCGGCGCCACGTAAATTTGCTCTCGCAGCCTCAATTGACCCACCGTCTGGTAATAACTCGTTTAACTTATAAACTTCTTTAACCCGATCAACGGTTTTATTACCACTATTGGCAGCCGCCACATAAAACAACAAGTTCTTAACCAGCTCTAAGGGGATCGAGCGGTCAAACTCTTCTTCATTGGTATTAATCAGATGTTTCATTTGTCGGTCGACTTTACCGAGTAAAGTTTTAACCGCGATAGATGTTTCCAAATCACCGCATTGAATAGCTTCCACTACGGACTGGCTGACCAACCAAAGACGGCGACTACTTACGCCCTTACAGGCATTCCCGAGACGGAAAAATATTGCCGCCAGCTTCAGCAGATTATTACTACTGTCACGTTCTTGATACCAGTCCAGCAATGCCTTTTGAAAAATGCCGTGCAAGCCTTTCGCCAACTGCGGCACCGACTCACCGGAGCTTTTACGGTTAGTGTAAAACTCGGCATCATTACCTAGTTCTGTCAGATCCAGAATACTATCCGAAAGTAACTCCGCATCTCTGGATGCGCGCATATCATTTAATAGCGGCAAAAGAACGATTGGCACATCAGCATGACCCGCTTGCAAGTACTCTAGATAATCAGGTAATTGTGCAGTCGCTTGCATGACCGTATCCAGAGCATCGTCACGACGCCGTAACTCCCCCGCCAACAGCTCATCCATAACCGCTATAAGTTCCTGCAACAACAACTCGCCGCCACGAATTCTCGCCATTTTTAGTACGCCGTAGGCAAGCTTATAAAGCGCCAAAGCGTCTTTGCCGCTTTTCAAATCAGCAGGATTGTCTACGTAGTGGTCCAACGCACTGCGAGCGTCGTTAAGCGTTTTATCGAGCTCGGATTTTAACCACAGTATGGCATTCAGGTTTATGTTGGAGTCAGTATCACTCATGGCTTTTGGGCTTTACCGTCAGGAACTTTTTCTAAGGTTAATTCTGGCGTCTCGGCCGACTTGGCTTTCACTGCCTCTTGTTTTGGGGCCAGCTTTTTGGGCGCTTCTTGTTTTGGAGCCTCTCGTTTTGAAATTGAGCCATCTGCAGACTTCATCAAATTATGCGCATCCAGAACCTCGGTGTCATCGTCGAAGGTTGTCTCAACTGTTACTGACTCGGGCGGCTGGATAAGCTCCTCTGGCAATCTAAAACCCGATACCGAGGATTGCAGGTCGCCTGAAAGCTCGGACAAGCGATTGATCGCTTTCGCAGTGTATGTAGTACCTGCGGAGGTTTGCGCGGTAATATCCCGTATTGCCGACATCGTCTTGGCAATTTCTGCTGAAGAATTTGCCTGTTCGGAAGCCTCTGAAGAAATATTGGTAATTAGTTCAGCCAGAGAACTGGAAACATTTTCGATTTCCGCTAAAGCTCTACCTGCAGCTTCTGCCTGTTTGGCGCCCTCCACCACCTGCGTGGTACTAGCCTCCATAGAAGTCACCGCTTCGCTGGTATCGGACTGTATCGTTTTCACCAACACTTCAATTTGTTTAGTAGCACCGGCAGACCGCTCCGCCAATCGCTGCACTTCATCTGCCACAACCGCGAATCCGCGACCCGCCTCACCGGCTGCGGAAGCTTGAATGGCAGCATTCAAAGCGAGTATATTGGTTTGATCCGCAATATCATTAATAAGGCTCACAATATTTCCGATCTCTTGCGAGCTCTCACCCAAGCGCTTAATGCGTTTTGAAGTTTCTTGTATTTGTTGACGGATCGTGTTCATACCGGAAATGGTTTGCCGTACTTCCGACACACCCTTTTGGGATAATGCAACCGAGCGTTTAGCAACATTAGACGAATCCCGGGCACTATTTGAAACCCGGTCTATAGACTTGGACATTTCAGTTACGGATGACGAAACGCTAACCATTTGACGACTCTGTCTGGCGCTGGCACTCGCTAACTGCTTCGCCACGCCACTAGTGTCTGATGCCGCTGTGGTAACCTGAACCGCAGTATCGTTTATAGTCCGCACCAAAGTTCGCAGCTGTTCTATAGCGAAATTGACCGAGTCCGCAATAGCACCAGTGATATCCTCACTGACCGTTGCCGCGACGGTTAGATCACCCTCCGCCAAACTGGACATCTCATCCAATAAACGAAGAATTGCGCGTTGATTATTTTCGTTGCTCTCTTGTTCGTCCTCTAACTTATGCTTGGTAAACCCGTACCAACTCATCACTAAACCAACAAACGAAAAAATTGCCAGCACCCCGAGCGCCGCGGCAATGATCCGCCAAATCTTACGCTGCGAATAAAAGTCGTTGACGGTTTGCTCAAAACTCGAAGTATTTTCACTCTGGGTCTCCGCAAGCTGCGGCAGACTCGAAACACTTTGATTAAAAGAATAAATCTGGCTGGTGATTTGCTGCAGTTGACGCGCTTTCTCGTTGATTACGGAAAAATTGAGGCTTGTCTTACGCAATAACTCTAGAACCGTAACGTCTTTGACATCGCCACCACTTTGTAAATTTTTTAGTCCTTTTCCAAACTCGGTCAGATCACGGATAAATTGATCAACCGAGCCTAATGCGTCGGCGTCACCCCTGAGCACCTTGCTCATACCAAAATCGATACGTTCAGTTAGTTCCAACTGGCGCGTTGCGGTTATAATAGTACTGATACCGGTAGCATCAGATCTAGCCAATGCATTGACCACTTGGTTGGACTGCTGCTTTAGTTCTGGCAAGCCGTTTCGAATACTGTCCGCGTACTCCAGTACCTTCTTGATCTCAGGCCCGGTGTTTACTACCCGCTCCAATTGCTTTTTATAAGGCGCCCAGGATTTACCAATCGTATTCACAGAGGCTGATAATTCTGGGGCGGCGACTTCGTTGAGCTTTTGTAAACTGCCATCGAATTGATAAATACTGTCACTTAAATTAACCAGTGCAACGCCATCGCCCTGTATACTTTTATCCGACATTGTTTTCATACGCTCGGTTAACAACATCATATTAAAATTATGCTGTAGCGTTGCTTCTTGCTCTGAGTTGAGAATCTGTAAACGGGTTAGTGCATATATTGCACCGATCGTAAAGACGGCCAGAAAGATAGCCCAAAACACCAAGCGCGTGGCTAACCCCGAGCCACGTAATATATTTATGCTCGGAAACTTCATACGGCAACGCCCACGCTAACCTGGTTGAACAAGGGATCTTGCATTAGCGCATCCAAATCCATAACCGGAAAGTGCTCGTCAACATTTTGAAATGACTTATTAACATATGGCGATAACAAGGAATTTATGTTTGGTTGATCTTCGACCTGGTCAGTATTCATAAAATTTTTCATACCGAACACCGCAGTCACAAAAATACCAATAAGAAAACCATCTTTCTCCAGCACCAGCAAACGACGCTGTTGCGAGGCATTCTCACCAGGCGCCAAACCCAACATCTGTTCGATATCGATCACCGGAAATAAAGTGCCACGTAAATTGGCAATACCTTTCAACCACCCTTGTACACCTGGCACCCGGGTAACCGCAGGCGGAATAATAATTTCGCGCACAACGCGCATCGAAAACATTAACTTGTCCGCGCCAATTGCAACCAACACACCGGTCCAACTACTACCCGCGTGCTCATACACCGGCATACCACCAGAACTATCCCTGCTCTTCTTATCAAGCGCGACGAGTAGATCAAATGGTCGCATGGCCATACTCAATGACATCCTTTAAGCCCTCAATCCTGGTTTAGGCGCTTAGTAGCTGATTAACACAAACCATCAGCGGCTTTTCTTTCGTTGGTTTTATAATATATTCGGTAGCACCTTGCCTAAGAGCCCACACTTTGTCGGTCTCTTGATCTTTGGTGCTTATAATCACGACCGGTATGTTTTGGGTAGCCAGATCATTGTTCAATTTTCTAGTCGCCTGGAATCCGTTCATACCGGGCATAACAACGTCCATCAAAATAAGGTCCGGAGTTAACTCCTTCGCTTTTGTTATACCTTCTTCGCCATCCGTAGCAATGCTTACGGTGTGTCCATTTTTTTCCAATATCGTGGTAAAAAAATGGCGTTCTGTAGCAGAATCATCAACTATCAGTATATGTGCCATGTTTAATTTAAGCCCTAATGTTTAACTTGGTTCGTCGCTTGCGATTCCGCGTACGATTGTAATGCTCCGAGTAAATCTTCTCGAGTGAATGGTTTAGTCAAATAATCTTCAGAGCCGACAATGCGGCCCCGTGCTTTATCAAAAATACTATCTTTACTAGATAACATGATCACCGGTGTTTTGGTGAAATTCTGGTTGTGCTTAATGAGCGCGCAGGTTTGGTACCCGTCGAGACGCGGCATCATAATGTCGACGAAAATGATATCAGGATTATACTCCGCAATCTTGGCTAACGCTTCGTACCCATCGACGGCAGTAATTACATTACACCCCTGTTTCTTTAATAGCGTTTCGGCGGTCCGACGTATGGTCTTACTATCATCAATAATCATGACTTTGAGACCGTCAAACGCTGCCTTTGAATCCAACTGTTCCATAGCGTTAGTAATGCTCCGATTAGGTGTAAGCAAGACAAGTCTTGAGGCCCTTGTCTGGCGAAAAATCCCGCTAGCTCTTGTTCTTTATTATAGAGTAAACTGTGCGGGATCTATTTCACACTTTTTCATGTTAGAGGACTATCGATTAGTTCTCAACCTGACGATAAGTATCGACAAGTGGTATTTTTTCAAGGATTAACGGTATTACCGTTTTTTTAAGCAACTTTGGATCAAAAAATGAGTGTAATCAGGCTAGGTATTGTAATGGACCCGATCGAGTCCATAAATCCCAAAAAGGATAGTTCTTTAGCGATGTTATTGGCCGCTCAAAAGCGCGGCTGGGAGCTGTCGTATATGCAACCTGGCGATCTGTTTTCAACTGCCGGGAAAGTACTGCTGGAGGCAACCGAACTGGAAGTGCGCGACGACCCGAAAGATTGGTTCTCTCTGGGCAAGCAAACAACCAAATCTGCTGGCGATTTTGACATTATCCTCATGCGCAAAGATCCGCCTTTTGATATGCAATTTATTTACTGCACTTATATGTTGGAAGAACTTGAACGCGATGGCGTGTTAGTTGCAAACAAGCCCGCCAGCCTGCGCGACGTCAACGAAAAATTTGCCACTACTTGGTTTCCACAATGCGCCCCGACCAGCATCGTCAGCTCCGACCCGGAAAAGTTTCGGGAATTTATAGCAGAACACAAAGACATTATTGTAAAACCACTCGACGGTATGGGTGGTGCTTCAATTTTTCGTATCAAAGAGGGTGATACCAACACCGGTGTTATTCTTGAAACACTTCTCGACTTTGGTAACACCACGGCCATGGGCCAGGTATTTCTACCAGAATATGTAGACGGTGATAAACGCATCTTGCTAATTGATGGCGAGCCGGTTGATTATGGTCTGGCACGTATTCCGGCTGCTGGCGAAGGTCGAGCAAACCTCGCTGCGGGAGGCAAAGGCGTCGGGGCACCACTCACCGATCGTGAACGCTGGATTTGCAGCGAGCTGCGCGATGAAATAAAAGCGCGTGGATTATATTTTGTTGGCATCGACGTGATTGGTGATTACCTTACCGAAGTCAATGTTACAAGTCCGACCTGTATCCGCGAACTTGATCAACAATTCGACCTCGACATAGGTGGAAAACTGATGGACTGTCTGGCGGCCAAACTTAGCTAGTGTCTGCTGTGCGTCATCCATACCAAACATGGATGCTGACCGGCATATTGTTGACCGCACTATGTTCCTGTGATCGTCCGCAGGTACACACCGAGCGCTTTCTTGCCTTTGGCACCATCATAGAACTTTCTATGCATACCGATGACGCGCGCATCGCGCGGCAAGCACAAGAGTTGGTTCAGACCGAACTAAGTCGCATGCATCGTGACTGGCATGCCTGGAACCCGAGTCTACTCACTGCGACCAACACCAAACTACAAAGCCAACTGCCCTTTGAAGGTGACCCGGAAATCGTTGAACTCATTACCGTGGCGCAAGAATTTTACCACCAAAGCAATGGTCTATTTGACCCCGGTTTAGGTAGCTTAATTGCACAATGGGGATTTCACAGCGACGAGCCAGGAGAGCATGTAAGCGTTACGCCACAATCCGTGATCACGTGGCTGGAACATCCACCTTCCATTAAAGATATTAAAATCGAAAACGGTCAACTACGTGGCACGCATCCGCATCTGCGTCTCGATTTCGGCGGCTTGGCGAAAGGTTATGCTTTGGAGAAAATCGCCAAGCAACTGGTTTTGCTCGGCGCTCAAAACTTCATACTTAATGCCGGTGGCGACCTGGTAGCAAGGGGCCAACACCCGGAACGTAACTGGCGCATTGGCGCACGTGGTCCAAATAATAAAAAAGCGCCGACCCGACTGATTGTTTTTGATGGCGAAGGCGTTTTTAGTAGCGGCGACTATGAACGTTTTTATCAACAAAATGGCGAACATATTCATCATATTATCGATCCGGAAACCGGTCGACCGGCAACGGGTGCACGTGCGGTAACCGTCATTCATAACAACGCTGCACGCGCGGATGCAGCCGCGACCGCATTAATGATTGCCAGTGCGGATAAATGGAGGCAAATCGCAGTGCAAATGCAGATTGATATGGCGCTACGCTATGAGCACAATGGCAACATGCAAGCAACTGCTGCAATGCGCAAGCGACTCGCGCTAAGTGAACCTTTAACATCCGCGGGTGCAACTGATAAAATGTGAACTGAATGCGGATTTGTAGCTTTAAATGGACCATAGTTTCTGGTTGCGGCAGCAATAGACCATGCTGCTCTTATTTTTCAGGTTAAGTTATTTCAATGAATACAGCGCCGTCCACAATGACAGTCACAGCGAGCGACAGACTAGGAACGACCTTATTTATAGCGGCCGCTGCACATATAATGCTCATTCTTGGTATTTCATTTACCGCAAAACTTAACCAGCAAAACAACAAACAAAAACCGCTGGATATCGTCATTGCCAACACGCAAAGCATAGAAGAACCCGAAGACGCAAAAAATATCGCTCAGTTTAATCAACAGGCCAGCGGCTCGGCCGACGAACCTGGGCGGCCAAGCACGCCGTTAGCTTCGGTGCGACCAACTGACCAGCCTGGCCATTCCCCTGTTCCAATCGACACCAAACTAAAAGAACAAGCCCAACAGGCCGAGAAAAAAATTCTGGTCGCAAAACAAAGCCAGTTCGTCACCCCAACTAATGAATTAACCGAGGAAGAAAACGAACAGCAAGCCGAACAAGATGAATCTACGGAACAACGCGAATTAGAAATGGCCCAATTAGCCGCGGAAATGGAACTTGCGGACAAAAGATATGCAGAACGCCCTAGAGTCCACTTTGTTGACGCGCTTAGCGCTAAAAGTGCGGTTGAAGCCATGTATGTCGGTGACTGGGTACGCAGAGTGGAAGGTATGGGTAATCTCAATTACCCCGAATCCGCGCGCACCCAAAAACTGAGCGGTCGATTAACCTTGTCAGTGCGACTCAATCACAATGGCGATATTGTGCTAATTGATGTCGATCATTCCTCCGGCAGTGCATTGCTCGATAATGCCGCCAAGAAAATTGTGCAATTGGCCGCACCTTTTATGCAATTTCCATCAGAAATGCGCGAAAAATATGATCAATTAGACATCACGCGGACCTGGGTATTTCATTCCGGGACCAATGCCGTACGTTAAAATTGGCTAGTTAAACACCGAACTGCGCAAGATTTCCCATATTTCGGCTTTTAGACTATACAGCGACCCAAAAGCCAGATAACATGCGCGCCACTTAAGGATCCCGCTTGTGCAAATCGATGAGTATTCGATCAAAATGACATACGGCTGGCTACTTCAATGGACTTGACCAGCCAACTCCTGATCGCCATGCCCGGCATGGACGACCACAATTTTTTCCAAACAATCAACTTAATCTGCTGGCATGACGAGCATGGGGCCATGGGTTTGATACTCAACCGACCCAGTGAGCAATCAATCGCGGATCTATTACAACAGCAAAGCGAGATTACCCAGCTCGAGCGAAACATGCAGCTGAGAACGCAAAATGTATTCTCGGGTGGCCCGGTGGCGACTGACCACGCGTTCGTTCTATATACCGAATCCTCTGAATTTGAAGACACTTTGCACTTCGGCGAACACTTTCTACTAAGCTCTTCGAATGAAATCATCGAGGCGATCGCCAATGGCCAAGGCCCGAAAAAATTCATGTTATTTCTTGGCTACTGCGGCTGGGATGCCAATCAGTTAAATGACGAAATCAATCGCAATGCGTGGCTCACCGTTGGTGCTGACCCGGACCTGGTTTTTCAAACGCCTGCCGAACAACAGTGGCAAGCAGCCGCCAATAAACTAGGTGTCGACATCAATTTAATGAGTGGCGGCTATGGCAGTGCCTAAGGCTGCTACCATTATAGCGTTCGACTTTGGCACCCGAAGAACCGGGGTTGCGGTAGGTAACTCAATAACGCATACCGCTTCTGCACTGACCACGCTTTCCGGTACTAATATGAAACAACAATGGCAAGAGATCGATAAAATTATGCAGGAATGGCAACCGCAACAACTGCTACTAGGTCTACCGAAGCAAGTGCAGGCGCCAACTGAAGAACTGTTAGCACAGATAAATAGCTTCAAAAACAAGCTCAATAATCGCTATGATCTGCCCGTTGAATTCGTCGACGAAAGCTATTCATCCGTTGCGGCCGGCGAACGACTTAAAAACTTACGCCAGCAGGGACGCAATAAAAAGATCAATAAAGAAGAAATTGATGCACAAGCGGCTGTTATTATTCTTGAACGCTGGCTGCGCGGAGACAAAAATGAAGATTGAACCAAACAAACTTGTGCGAAAGTTAGCGGATGAAATTTCCGCAATGCTCGAACAAGGCAGACTGAAAAATCCAGCCATTATCGGTATCCATACTGGTGGTGCCTGGGTCGCCGAAAAACTGCACCAGCACATCGATCAGGAAATGCCGCTCGGCACATTAAACATTAACTTTTATCGAGATGATTTTAGTCGGCGCGGTTTCAACCCGGTCGTGAACTCATCAGAAATCGATTTTGACCTGGAAAACCGCGACATTTTGTTGGTCGATGACGTTTTACACACTGGTCGTACGATTCGCGCCGCCATGAATGAAATATTTGATTACGGCAGACCAGCGAGTCTGCAATTGATAGTTCTAGCGGATCGCGGTGGTCGCGAGTTACCCATAAGCCCTGATTTTTGCGGCGCTACATTTGATTTATCAGCAGATGAACAACTCGAATTAAGTGGTCCGAAACCACTGCAGATGAAGGTGGTTACCCCATGAGCTATTCAGGTGAAACGGCGCCAACAATTGGTTCATTACCTGTTAATGAACAACTCACCAAAGATGGCAAGTTAAAACATCTGCTCTCAATCGAGGGCTTGAACCGTGACATCCTTATCGAAATTATGGATACCGCAGAATCATTTTCCAATGTCTCAAATCAATCGGTAAAAAAAGTACCTTTGCTGCGCGGTAAAACCATATTCAATCTTTTCTTCGAGAATAGCACGCGCACGAGAACAACTTTCGAACTTGCCGCCAAACGTTTATCAGCAGACCTCATGACTATGGATTTGCAGACCTCGTCTACTACCAAAGGCGAAAGTTTGCTGGATACTTTAAATAACTTGCAGTCCATGTATAGCGATATGTTTATCGTACGTCACCACGATAGCGGCGCGGCACAATTTATCGCCCGGCATGTAGCACCACACATCAGTGTTATTAATGCCGGCGACGGTCGCCACGCTCACCCGACCCAGGCGCTGTTGGACATCTTTACTATTCGAAAATACAAAAAAGATTTCACAAAACTACGAGTTGCGATCGTCGGTGACATTATGCATTCACGCGTCGCACGATCACAGATCCACGCCCTGAACCTGCTCAATACCGGCGAAGTCAGAGTGGTGGCACCGCGGACATTAATACCGGTAGCAATCGAAAACATGGGTGTGGTCGTCTACCATGACATGGAGGCCGGGCTAAAGGATGCTGATGTAATCATAATGCTAAGGTTACAAAAGGAGCGCATGCAAGGCGCCTTGATCCCTAGCGAGAACGAATATTTTCAATGCTACGGCTTGGACAAAAAACGCTTAAAACTTGCACACAATAAGGCCATTGTTATGCACCCCGGGCCAGTTAACCGCGGTGTAGAAATCAGCTCGTCGGTCGCCGATGGACCACAATCAACAATTCTCGAGCAAGTCAGCCACGGGCTCTCGGTGCGCATGGCTGTAATGAGTTTGTGCCTCGGCTCTGCAGGAGGCAAACAATCATGAGCATTGCTATTCATAACGCTCGACTTGTGATCCCGAATCTTGAGATGGATGAAGTCGGCTCGGTGTATATCAAAAATAATAAAGTTGTTGCCATCGGTCGCAAGCCTCGGGGATTCGAGGCGAAAACCAAAATAGATGCGAAAGGTCTGGTGCTAATACCCGGTCTTGTCGACCTGGCGGTACGACTCGGTAAAGGAGGAGAGGAATACGGCACAGGTATTACCCAGGAAGGTCAGGCGGCGTTGCGCGGGGGCATCACTACCGTTGCCTGTCTACCAGACACCGGACCGATTATTGATTCTGTTGGCGCCGTTGATTTCATGTTGCACCATCCAACCACCAAAACCAAGATTCGCGTAGTAACTATAGGCGCATTAACCAAACAACTCGCGGGCGATGAAATCAGCGAAATGGCAAGCCTGAAAAACGCCGGCTGTGTTGGTGTTGGCAACGCATGGCAGGCGATTAGAGACACCCGCGTAGTACGCCGTGCCTTCGAATACGCAGCCTCTAACGACTTGACTGTTTATATACACCCGGAAGATCACGCGCTCATGGCCGATGGTTGCGCGCACGAGGGTATGGTCGCGACCCGCCTCGGCTTGATTGGTATTCCCGAAGCAGCTGAAACGGTCGCTATTGGCACCTACCTGCCGCTCATTGAACACACTGGTGTTCGCGCGCACTTCTGTCGAGTCTCTACGCGAGTTGGTCAAAACATGATTCGTCGGGCCCAATATGATGGCGCCCAGGTTACCGCCGACGTCAGCATCAACCAGCTGTTTTTAACAGAAATGGACATCATGGACTTTAACCCGTTAGCCAACACCCGACCACCGCTCAGGAGCCAGCTAGATAAAGACGCGCTGCGCGCTGCGCTCGATAATGGCAGTATCAATGTGATTAGTTCAGACCATATTCCATTATCAAGAGACAGTAAGCTCGACGCCTTTCCCTCTACATTACCCGGTATTTCAGGTTTCGAAACACTGTTATCTTTGACATTAAAATTAGTAGAAGAAAAAGTTATTTCACTAATGCAAGCGGTACGCTTGTTAAGCAGCAATCCGGGCGAAATTGCAGGGAACAATTCCGGAAAATTGTACGAAGGTGGACTCGCGGACCTGACTTTATTTGACTTAAGCGATGACTGGCACTGCGATCCGGACACTTTTAGCAGCCTTGGTAAAAACTCACCGTATGGCGGCTGGTCAATGCCGGGTAAAGTTCACTATACGATCGTAAACGGGAAAATCGCCTACAAGAGTTAGCCGTTACTGAAAAGAAGTTCCAACGCGTTTACTTTTTAACTTTCGACTCATCGAAATCCATCAAATCATCAAGAAAACCTTCTGTGGTATCGTCGGCAAACGCTTCATCGCTAGTTAGGTTTTCCAGCAAATCCGCTTTGTCTTTCTTGTCCGACGCGTTTTTACTTGACGGTGGCGCCTGCCCGCCCTTTTCTATTTCAGGTACGGTAAATTCCTCGGCTGCGTCGTTCGATTTACCAAAGTTCATCTGCCACTCGAGATTAGTTCGGGAATCCGCATTGGACAGAGCAGTTTCACGATCAATACGACCTTCACTATAAAGTTCAAACAATGCGTTATCAAACGTTTGCACACCTTCATCGGTAGACTTGGTCATCACCTCTTTGATTTCGGCTATTTCACCTTTACGAATCAACTCGGAAATATAGGCAGAGTTAATAAGCACCTCAACTGCCGGCACGCGCTTACCATTAACATCCACCAGCAAGCGTTGCGAAATAATACTGCGCAGGTTCATCGAAAGATCCATCAAAATATGATTACGGGCTTCCGGTGGGAAAAAATTAATAATTCGATCGAGCGCCTGGTTCGAGTTAACGGCGTGCAAACTCGACAACACCAAATGCCCGGTATCAGCAAAAGACAGCGCTGACTCCATGGTATGTCTATCCCGAATCTCACCAATCAAAATAACATCGGGTGCCTCACGCATCGCTTCACGCAACGCATTTTGGTAAGTTTTGGTATCGATACCAACTTCGCGTTGGCCAACGATTGATTTGGCGTGTGTGTAGGTAAATTCGATCGGGTCTTCCACAGTCAATATATGGTTAGCAGCATTGTGATTCCGGTAATTAAGCATCGCCGCCAGCGTCGTAGATTTACCCGAACCGGTTGAACCAACCAACAGTATGAGCCCGGTTTTTAACATAACGAGATCATTCAAAACCATCGGTAAATTCAAAGATTCGACATCTGGAATATTAGAGTTGATATATCGAATAACCATCGATACCTCGCCTCTTTGCATATAGATATTTACTCGAAAACGACCAAGGTCAGAAATAGAAATACCTAAGTTCATTTCGCATTCTTCGTCAAAAGTTTCTTGTTGTTCCGGATTCATAACTGCCGCGGCGATCTTTGCGATCATGCCTGGCTCTAAAATGGACTTGGACATTGGCTGCATGAGACCTTCAACCTTTACGCTTGGTGGTGCACCCGTAGTGAAGAACATATCGGAAGCACCGACTTTTGCCATGTGCCTTAAGTAAGGTTCAATATTCATAATTTAATCCCAACATCTAATAACTAATTACTATGTTACCGAGAAGCCTGCATTATCATCATCAGCCGTCTCAACCGACAACTCTTCCGCACCTCCCAAAAGATCACCAACCGATATATCACCTTCCAACTTCACCCGTAAACGTAAATCATTCATAGAATCAGCATTACGCAAGGCATCCTGATAGGTTATTTCGCCGCGCTGGAGTAACTCAAAAAGAGATTGATCAAATGTTTGCATGCCTTGTTCATTTGAGCTTTTGATTAACTCCTTCATTTCAGATACTTCACCCTTAAATATAAGATCCGCCATTCTTGGCGTGTTAATAAGAATTTCCATCGCTGCCTTACGGCCTTCGCCATCCGCTTTCGGGATCAATCGCTGCGAGATAATCGATTTCAAATTCAACGACAGATCCATCAACAACTGGTGTCTGCGCTCGTCAGGGAAGAAGTTAATGATTCTATCCAGAGCCTGGTTAGTACTATTAGCGTGCAAAGTAGTTAAACATAAATGACCGGTTTCAGCGAAGGCAATAGCATAATCCATCGTCTCGCGATCTCTAACCTCACCGAGCAAGATGACGTCTGGCGCTTGACGCAATGTATTTTTCAATGCGACTTCATAGGAATCTGTATCCACACCAACTTCGCGCTGGGTGATGACACAGTTAATGTGCGGATGTATAAATTCAATTGGATCTTCAATAGTAATAATATGGCCATAACTTTGTTCATTGCGGTAGCCAATCATGGCCGCCAACGACGTGGATTTACCAGAGCCGGTAGCGCCGACAAATATCACCAAGCCGCGCTTGGTAAGCGCAATGTCTTTTAACACCGCTGGTAAATCAAGATCTTCAAACTTTGGAATAGTAGTGCTAATAGTACGAATAACAATCCCCTGACAACCACGTTGCGTGAAAGCGCTACAACGAAAACGCGATAAGCCCGGCACACTGATAGCAAAGTTACATTCCTGATCTCGCTCGAACTCGGTCAATTGTTTTTCATTCATTAACGAACGAATCAAAACGGTCGAATGGTTTTCTGTGAGGGGTTGATTGGTTAGCGGGGTCAAACGACCGTCGATTTTAACTGATGGCGGCGCACCAGCGGTCAAGTATAAATCCGAACCTTCGCGATCGACCATGGTTTTTAGTAAATCATTAACAAACGATACTGCCTTATCCTTATCCATATCTTTATTCCTTGGCTAACCGGCTAGGTGATGTTGTCTTTGTTAGCCGCTTTGTGTTTGGCGTCGGCTTTGGTGACAGTGCCTCTGTCAACCAGCTCTTGTAAATTTTGATCCAGGGTTTGCATGCCTGCACCCTGGCCCGTCTGAATAGCCGAGTACATTTGTGCAATTTTGTTTTCTTTTATCAACGCTCTAATCGCGCCGGTTCCAAGCATGATCTCATGCGCTGCTACTCGTCCGCCGCCAACTTTCTTGAGCAGCGTTTGTGCGATTACGGCTTGCAACGAGGTTGAGAGCATTGCCCGAATCATATCCTTCTCTGCCGCCGGGAACACATCCACTACCCGGTCAATCGTTTTCGACGCCGAGGTCGTGTGCAAAGTTCCAAACACCAGGTGACCTGTTTCGGCAGCACTCAAAGCCAATCGAATCGTCTCAAGATCACGCATCTCACCAACCAGAATCGTATCCGGATCTTCACGCAAAGCGGACCGCAAAGCTTCATTAAACCCGAGCGTGTCCCGATGCACTTCGCGCTGGTTAATCAAACACTTTTGACTCTCGTGTACAAATTCAATCGGGTCCTCAACGGTCAGTATGTGGCCATGCTCGGTTTTGTTCTTGTAATCGATCATGGCAGCCAACGTTGTAGATTTACCCGAGCCGGTTGGACCGGTCACCAACACAATACCGCGTGGAAATTCAGATATCTCACGGAAAATTTTTGGCGCATTGATATCTTCTAACGAAAGTATTTCAGACGGGATGGTTCTAAAAACAGCACCGGCACCACGGTTATGATTGAAAGCGTTCACACGAAAGCGCGCCAGACCCTGCACTTCGAAAGAAAAATCTGTTTCCAGAAATTCTTCAAAGTCCTTGCGTTGCTTGTCATTCATGATGTCATACACCATGCCGTGGACTTCTTTGTGCTGAAGTGCAGGCATATTGATACGACGTATATCGCCATCTACTCGAATCATAGGGGGCAATCCTGCCGACAAGTGCAGGTCAGAGGCGCCATTTTTGACTGAAAATGCTAGTAGCTGAGTGATATCCATGTCTATTTAATTACCTTGTTTCGTCCTGTTTAACTACTATTTGAACTACAATAGCGGAGCATCGCATATCGACACTTTTCTTTAATTGAACCGAATCACATGGACCAATTTTCAGTCAGCGACCAGATCACAAAACTCGCGCACAAAATCAGCTCTTACGAGCAACAATATGGCCGGGACAAAGGTTCCGTCAAATTGCTTGCTGTTAGTAAAACAAGAGACTTGAAAGAAGTAAAGGCAGCAATTCGTGCTGGTCAGACTGCATTCGGGGAAAATTATGCACAGGAATTGGTGGAGAAAGCGTCGGCGATCGGACCAGAGGCAGTAGAATGGCACTTCATTGGTCCACTGCAAAGCAATAAAGCCAAATTCATCGCAGAACATGCGGACTGGATCCATACCATTGATCGCTTAAAAACAGCCGATAAGCTGAATCGACTAGTAGTGAAAAACGATCGTAAAATTGACGTCTGCATCCAGCTAAATATTGACCATGAACTTTCGAAAGCCGGAATTGGCGCGGACGCGGCTTCGGCTTTCGCACAACATATCGAAGAACTGCCAGGACTAACCCTGCGCGGTCTCATGTGCATACCAAAAGCGCAGCATAGCTTTGACCGGCAACGCGAAGTTTTTGCTCAAGTTCGCAAGGTACAGGAACAGCTAATCAGGGACGGACATACACTTGATACGCTGTCATTTGGCATGAGCAATGACTACGAAGCGGCAATCGCCGAAGGCGCAACGATTGTCCGGATTGGTACCGCTATTTTCGGCGCCCGCCCCTCGTCTTAAGCCAGGACATGCAATCGACAGTAACAGCGCGTACAATTCAAGCACGCGAGATCTCGGTGACGCCGAACTAGCAGGTGTAGCGATCCTGA
>CAZUMV010000012.1:0-26019 GCA_964621435.1 uncultured Thiotrichales bacterium
GGGGCGCGTCGTTGTGTCACATGATTGGATGGGAGAGCGGTTCAGAGAAGCATTGGAAGTATTACCCGCGGACGTTTTGCTCATGTTCAGGGCGGTTACCGCTATCGTCATCGATGCTGACATACGTCCCGCGTATTATTGGGGCGGCACGGCGGCAATATATCTAGACCCGTTTTATCTGTGGACAACCAATACAGAAAAGCAAACCATTAACGTCCAGGAAGACTTCCGCGCCGGCTTCGGTGATGAATTGAATTTTATTGATACCTGGCGTTACACCATAAACAATGATTTTGCTTTCCCGTCCTGGAGTCTCAGTGACGATGTTGAACGCACGGTTGAGCAAATGTCGATGTCTTTATTGCGCCTGCTTTATCATGAGTTAGCGCATGCGAATGATTTTATGCCTCCGGCAGCACTTGCCGGGCTGTCATTGAATGATAGTGTCATTGAAGCTCTTGAGGGTGTTGCTAACAGTTGGGTTTCGAATCAACTGTATAATGACACTCCAGCCAATTCGCAATTAATGATAGATCTTGCTGATACCCGCTTCCGGACCGGCGAACCTACGCCCGTGCAAGTAACCTATAGCGCAGAATTGGTAGGCTCGGAACATGCTAACGACGTGCCGAACCATTTTTATGGCTACAGTACCCGCCGGGAAGATTTGGCCATGATGTTTGAAGCGGTCATGATGAAGCGCAACTTTAATGTCGATATGGATATCGGTTATCTGGATGTGCCGACCACTGCTGACCCCGGTTGTAATGACTATAAGGTTGGCTGGGGTAAACGAAATTTGATCGGCTCGGATCTAGTTAAGAATCGCGCAACCTTCGTTGCCTCCAACATATTGCCTGAGTTGGATTGGAGTGTTTTCCTGCAAAATCTCGAGGGTGACACAGATATGGTCGTGGGAGCAGGCTGGTGTGACAACCTGGTACTGGATAGCCTGGCGCCTGTTGATGCACGTGCAGCAGTCAATAAAGCTGCTGCGGGGGACCGTTGGCGAGATCTTAATCCGCGTATTCACTAATAAAAACATTCTCGGTTTAACCCGGGGCCCGATTCGTGGTACAAACCGGTCGGGCTTTTTTAAACATCGAAATAATTATCCAAGATCAATCGGGTCGACGTCGATCGACCAGCGTACACGTTTGGATGATTGTAGCGCTCGGATATGCGGCAGGCATTGCGATATTGCTTGATGTAGTTTTGCTCTATCGGGGGTTTGTAGAAGTAGTTGCCAACGATACCGGCCCGCTTTCTTTTCCATTGGCGCTGGCACCGGCCCTAATATCTCCGGGCCATTATCTACAGTACGAAAAATCGCGGCTGTCTCTTTTAGAAAGTTTTCGGCTTGCCCAGATTTGGTCGCGGAACTTCTGAGCATCGCCATGAAACTAAAAGGAGGTAATTGTGCGGCACTGCGGAGCTCCAGTTCGGCACGGCTAAACTCACCAATACCCTCCCCGAGTAACAAGGTGAAAAATGGATGTTCCGGCTGATGGGTTTGCACAATTACCTTTCCCGGCCGGTTACCACGGCCTGCGCGGCCACCGACTTGTGTGATTTGTTGTGCCAGACGTTCAGGAGCACGAAAATCTACGGAAAACAGACCTTGGTCGACATCAATTAAGCCCACCAGAGTAATGTTATCGAAGTCATGACCTTTCGCCAGTAGTTGTGTGCCGATTATTATTTGATGTTTTTTTTCCGCGACTTCGGTAAGCGTTTTTTGTAACAAGCCTTTGCGGCTCATGGTGTCGCGATCAATTCTTACAACGCTATGGTCAGGAAAGTGCTCGGCAACCAGACTTTCGATTTGTTCCGTGCCGCTACCGGCGGTTATGAGTTCTTCACTTTTACATTCCCCGCAGCGCTTGGGAGCAGCTTGCCGAAAGCCGCAATGATGACATCGTAGTTGATTGATGCCCGCATGGAATGTGGTATTGCTGCTACATTGTTTGCAGACATGGATAGTACCGCAATCATGACAAAGCATTGCCGGTGCGAAGCCGCGGCGATTAATAAATAGCATGACTTGTTCGCCGGCGGCTAGGGTGTCGCGCATGGCCCCGGCTAAATTACCCGATAAAGGCCCGAACAATCGTTGTGCGCGCAGGTCAACCAACTGAAAGTCTGGTGGTATGGCGCCGCCAGCGCGTTGATCCAGACGTAGCAATTGATATTGTTCCAGTGCGACTTTATGCAGTGACTCTAGAGAGGGAGTGGCCGAGCCCAATACAATCGGAATGTCGGACATTTGCGCGCGCATCACCGCCATGTCTCGAGCGTTGTAACGAAAGCCTTCAATTTGTTTGAAAGATGCGTCATGTTCCTCATCAATGATGATAAGTCCGAGTGATGGTAGTGGGGTAAAAACAGCGGAACGTGTGCCTAGAACGATGCCCGCTTTTCCAAGCCGCGCAGTTTGCCATGCATTGAGTCGTTCGTTGTTGTTTAAGCCTGAATGCAGTACTACTACAGGGGTCGCAAAGCGCTCGGCTACGCGCTGGTAGAGTTGCGGCGTTAAACCAATTTCCGGCACTAACACTAAAACCTGTTTATTGCGCGCAATGACCGGTGCAATCAAATTGAGGTAGACTTCGGTCTTGCCGCTGCCGGTAACGCCGTGTAACAAGCTAACGTTAAAACTATCGTCACGGTTGGAAATCTGTTCAACCGCTTGGTTTTGTTGCTGGTTCAGGGTTAATGACTTGGATTGTTCCCGGTATTGTATCGATGGCAGCGGTAACCTGAATGTTTGTGTGACTAATTCCTTTTTTTCTAACGATTTAATCAACACCCGCCAGCTCATTTGATGTCGGATAAGGTCATTGGCACTTCTGCCGAGCGTTGAATCTTTTATGTATTGTAGTAAGCGCCACTGTTTTTGGGCGCGCCCTAATTCAAATTCGGTAGCATTATTTCCGCTATCAGTAGTAGTCCAATACTCTTGATAGGCATGTTCACAACTGCTGCCTTTTCTTAGCAGTACCGGTAGTGCTGTAAATAAGACCTCACCAAGTGGATGGTGGTAGTAGTTGGCGGCGCGTATTAACAAGTCGAAAATCGGTTGGGCAAATACCGGTTCGGTATCCAGCACCTTGGAGATTGGCTTCAGCTTCTCTACAGGTATTTCAGAATCAGCTTGTTCGCCGACAACAATACCGATTCGTTTACTCCTGCCAAAAGGAACTTCGACCCGATAACCAGCGCCGAGCGCCATATCACCGTCGTTTGGTGCCAGATAGTCAAAAGAATCAGCCCCGGGAATCGGCAAGGAGACCTTAAAAATCAATGACTTAAATCACTTTTAGCATTCATCATTAAAATCGAAAGTTAAAGTAGATTATGTAATCTTGGCATAAGTAATTCTCTCAATTGAGAAATGAAAGTTATCCACAGAATCTGTGGATAAGTGTGTAGATAAGTTTTTACCGGTTTTGGTATTGGCACAATATCAGGTCACCCTTTTAAACGAACTATTCGTTTAAAACAAACTATAACATTAATAAATACAAAGCCTTACGAGTTTCTTTGTAAAGTCTGTGTGACCATAGCGTGGTATCTCTTTGGCTTTTGGTTTTAAAATCCTGCTTGTGTATAGAAACCTCGTTTTATGCCAGCCGAAAAGTGTGAACTCGGTCACATTGCAAAAACCACATAAGCAAAAATCGACGCGAATCCGGTGAGATAAGGTGCCCGATTGGGGCACCTTGAACAGATGCTTTACAGATTGATCAGAAAGTTTTCACTGCCGCAGAGATCGCGCTAATCATCTTTTGCGCATCGCCATAAAGCATGCGGGTATTGTCTTGATAGAACAAATGATTCTCGATTCCCGAGAAGCCGGCACCCTGGCCGCGTTTGATTACAATCGTGTTAATGGCCTGATCAGCGTTGAGTATCGGCATGCCATAAATTGGACTCTCGGGGTTACTCCGTGCGACCGGGTTTACAACATCGTTAGCGCCAATAACCAGACAAACATCGGTGGTCGAGAACTCTTCATTGATTTCATCCAAGTCTAAAATTATGTCATAAGGAACGCCCGCTTCTGCAAGTAGTACATTCATATGCCCTGGCATCCGTCCGGCAACCGGGTGGATCGCAAATTTGACCTCGACATCGCGCTCTTGTAGTAATTTGGTCAGCTCCCAGATTTTATGTTGTGCCTGGGCTACGGCCATGCCGTAACCGGGCACGACAATCACTTTGCCGGCATAAGCCATCATCGCGGCGACGTCGGTGGCCTCAATTGGCTTCATAGAACCTTCAACATCATCGTCAGCACCGCCATCAGTGTCACCAAAGTTGCTGAATAAAACATTGCCGATAGAGCGGTTCATCGCTTTAGCCATCAATTGCGTTAACAGGGTGCCCGCGGAACCAACTACAATACCGGCAATCATCATGGCCGGGTTTTCGAGCACATAACCTTCAAAACCAACCGCTAAACCCGTTAGCGCATTAAATAGCGATATAACTACCGGCATATCGGCACCACCAATTGGAGTGGTAGCGAGTACTCCGAATACGAGTGCGAGCAAGAAGAAAAGGAACAACGAAAAGCCGCCATACGACGTTCCTGAGAGTGCAATCCAGGTTCCAAGAGCGGCGGTCACCACGAATAATGCGAGGTTTATATATTGTTGATTATCATAGCGAAAGGTCTTCTTGATGAGTCCCTGTAATTTTCCATAGGCGACCATTGAACCCGAAAACGCGATCGCGCCAATGAGTGCACCTAGCACAGCCAGTATCTGTGTAACCGTAGCAAGCGGAGCGCTGACGTCATTTTTTAGTAACACCACCGCGGCTATAGCAGCCGCTGCACCGCCACCCATACCGTTGTAGATGGCGATCATTTGCGGCATATCAGTCATGGCAACGCGGCGTCCAGACCACCACGCCAGCGCACTACTGACAAGCATGGCTAAAATAATCCAGAAGTGATTATGTTTGATTTCCGGGTGGAAAAAGGTAACTGCTGTCGCAATCGCCATTCCAATGCCGGCCCAGATGATGCCTCTGCGTGCCGAGACCGGCGACGACATTTGTTTGAGACCGATAATAAATAGAACGGCTGCAGCAAAATAGGCAATGTTAATAATAAAGTTCATGATTGCTCATCCTTTTTGCTGCTGGTGAACATTTCCAGCATTCGTTCGGTCACCACGTAGCCACCAACCGCGTTACCAGCCGCTAATACGACCGCGATGAAACCAATCAATCCTTGTAGGAAACCTTCGGCGTGGCCGAGCGCCACCATTGCGCCAACCACTACGATGCCGTGTACAAAATTCGAGCCGGACATTAATGGTGTGTGCAATATGACCGGTACTTTGGAAATTATTTCATAGCCGGTAAATCCAGCTAGCATGAATATATATAGTGCAATAAATCCTTCCATCATGACGAAGCGCCTCCGGTTATGCTTTCTTTGACCATGTCATTAATTATCTCGCCGTCTCGCGTTAGCACAGAGCCGGCAATTATTTCATCGTCCCAATCCCAGCTTAGCTTGCCTTCGTCCAGCATCGGGTCGATGAAGTTATACAGGTTCCGGGCGTACATTTCGCTGGCATGCAGCGGGGCTTGCGACGGTACATTCAATGGCGCGTAAATACTGACGCCATTGTATTCAATTGTTTTTCCCGGTTCGGTTAGTTCGCAGTTGCCACCGCCCTCAGCAGCAAGATCAATGATGACCGCGCCATTTTTCATGCCACTAACGGTACTGGTTGGAATTATTTTCGGTGCAGGACGTCCCGGCACTGCGGCGGTCGTAATCAGAACATCGGCTTTAGCGATGTAGCCAGCCAATTGTTCTTGTTGTTGTTGTTTTTCTTCATCGGATAGCTCACGGGCATATCCACCTTCGCCTTCGGCAGAAATATCGAGTTCAATAAATTTCCCGCCCAGAGATTCGACCTGCTCTTTGGTTGCAGATCTAACATCGTAGCCCTGTACGATCGCGCCTAAGCGTTTGGCTGTGGCGATCGCCTGCAAACCAGCAACGCCGGCGCCAATAACGATAACAGTGGAAGGCCGGATGGTCCCCGCAGCGGTGGTTAACATGGGTAGGAATCGGCCAACTTTATCCGCGCCCATAATAGCCGCCTTGTAGCCTGCTACCGCCGCTTGCGAAGACAAAACATCCATAGATTGAGCACGCGAAATACGGGGGATTAGCTCCATCGCAAAACTGGTTAGCCCACGTTGTCGGATTGTTTCAATAAGATCGGGGTTTTTGAACGGTGTCAGGGTGCCCATTAAAGTAGCTTTTTTTGGCAGTAACTCAATTGTTTCAGCGTTTGGTATTTGTACCGAAAAAACCACGTCGGCATTTTCGTAGAGTGCTTGCTCTGAGTCTTCCCAGACTACATCCACAAAATCATCAGGATTAAAGCCGGCGCTTGCGGTACTACCTTTTAAAACACTTACATTCGCGCCTTGCGCCTGGAGTTTCTTTAAAACCCCCGGTTCTATGGCAACCCGGCGTTCGTTATCGGCAGATTCTGCGGCGATGGCAATTTTAATGGACATTGTGAGCTTCCTAACTTGATGTTAAATCCTATCGCCCCATATTAACATTATGCAGCGATATTTTGTTACCAAACGCAGTCACTGCGTTTCGTAAAACTAATTGCTATGATCATGGCTTCGCAACAGCGGTGCGACCAAATAATATGGGAAGTACTTAAAAACATGAATGAACCGACACAATCTAATCGAGACGATCAAAGTATGGTGCATGAATTGGCCAAAGAAATGCTGGAAGAAAAGCGTTCTTCCAGAAAGTGGAGTAACTTTTTTAGATGTTTGATGTACTTTTATATTGGCGTCGTTTTGTTCGCGCTCATATTTGGTTCATTTCGTGGTGCCAGTGAGTTTGGCGCGTCTGGTGCCCATTTGGCGGTAATCCCGTTTAATGGCACGATCGCGGCTAACGGGGACGTTAACGCAACTGAAATGAATGGATTATTAGAGTCGGCGTTTGAAAACGATTTGGCCAAAGGCATCGTATTGCAAATTAATAGTCCTGGTGGTAGTCCGGTTCAATCTGAATCTATATTCAACAAAATTCGTGCTTTACGCGCAGAGTATCCAGACAAGAAACTCTACGCAGTAGTATCCGATGTCTGTGCGTCAGGCAGTTATTACGTAGCCGCCGCTGCCGATGAAATCTATGCCGCGCGTGCCAGTATTGTAGGCTCAATTGGTGTACGCATGGATAGTTTTGGCTTGACCGAGTTTATGGATAAAGTCGGGGTTGAGTCCAGAACGATCACCGCTGGCGAAAATAAAGCCATATTTAGTCCATTTGACGAAGTCAATCCCGCTCATGTTGCCCATTTGGAAAAGCTCATCGGACAGGTGCATGAGCAATTCATCAATGACGTTAGGAGTGGTCGCGGTGATCGATTAACAGAAGTTGAAGGTATTTTTTCTGGTTTGTTCTGGACCGGCGAAGAGGCGCTCGAAATAGGCTTGATCGATGGTCTTGGTGATGCGGACTATGTCGCTAAAGAAAAATTCGATGATTTAAAACTGGTAACCTATGAACCTGCGCGTAATTTGCTTGAGGAGTTAACGCAAGGCGTTGGTGCAAGTATCAGTGCCGGTATTGAGGAAGCTTTTCGAACCAATAACAACAGCGTGCCTGTATTGAATTAATGGCGCAAAAACACCTTAAAACCGGAGTTATTGTTTCTAATCTCGGTACACCGGATGCCGCTACTGCTCCCGCGGTAAAACGTTATCTGCGTGAGTTTTTATCGGATCAGCGCGTGGTGGAGATCCCAAAGCTGGCGTGGTGGCCGATCTTGAACTTGATTATTTTAAATGTGCGGCCCAAAAAAAGCGCGCGTGCTTACGCGTCGGTTTGGACCGAAAATGGCTCGCCTTTATTGTATATCAGTCAACAAATAACGAATGCTATTGCTGCCGAACTCGCGAGCGAAACCGTGATAGTGCGATTGGCAATGCGTTACGGTAATCCGTCAATCGCGTCTGTTATGCAGGAGTTTAAAGACCAAGGCGTGGAGCGTGTGGTGGTGTTGCCGTTGTATCCACAATATTCAGCAACCACAACAGCTGCTACGTATGATGAAATTAGTCGCATCATGATGGCGTGGCGAGATATGCCGGCGTTGGATTTTATCCGTGATTATCACCGCCATGATACCTATATTGAGGTCATGGCTGAGCACATAAAATCGTATTGGCGAGAATATGGACGCAAGGGTTTGTTATTATTTTCATTTCACGGTATCCCGGAACGCAATGTTAAGTTAGGGGACCCGTACCAGCAGCAAAGTACTAAAACCGCCGAACTTTTAGCGCAGGCACTGGATCTGGAAAACGAGGAATGGCGGCTTACTTTCCAATCCCGATTCGGGTATCAAACATGGCTGCAACCTTATACCGATGCTACCCTGAAACAATTGCCAAGAAAGGGTTATCAGCATGTTGATGTTTTTTGTCCGGGATTTCCAGCTGATTGTTTGGAGACCCTGGAAGAAATAGCTGAAGAGAATAAAGAATATTTTTTGCAGGCTGGTGGCGAAACTTTTCGGTACATTCCCGCACTAAATGATAGTTCAGAGCACACCAATATGCTCAGTAATTTGATTAAAACCCACATTTAACGTCCTTTTACCCAGCTTTTACGTCATCTAGCCGTCGCAGGATATAACTGCTTGCGCTATAGTTAGACCCACGGTTCGGGGGTATTATGCATTTTTAGCCAAACGTAGTGATACGTATTGGCTCCCCCAAACAATACCAATTAGTTATTAAGCCCTGAAGGGCTTACTGAAATAGGAGTCTCGAATGAAAAAATTAACGCAAATTTTTGGCGTGTCGATGTTGTTATCATGGGTCGTTGCTTGTGATGGCATAGAAGATACAGCAATTGAAGTAATCTCGTTGCCACCGGCGGCCACTGCCAGTGCGGTTGCCTCGTTTAATCCATTTACCGCCACTATCCCCACCACCAACATTTTGTTGCTGGGTGATGATGGTACTCTCGATTTACCACTATCCGGTGACCCTGCGGTAGATAGCTTGCTCGGTGTGCTCAACGAGCTTGATGGCTATTCCACCACATCGCCGATTACTTATACTTTTGCGGCTGGCGTTGATCCAGCATCTTTAATAGCAGGTGACACGGTACGTTTGTTGCAGGTCTCGTCTGCAGGTCCGGCGGCTACCGGTCTTATTCGTGAAGTAACGGGTGCCGAGTTTGTAGTGGCCCCGACAGACGCAACGGCGACCACCATAGCGATCATCCCATTGGTGCCGTTAGCTTCTGGTGCTACTTATGTTGTTGCCCTAACAGACGGTGTGATCGGTCAAGATGGTATGCCGGCGGCCGCCTCTGCGACTTACCTTAGAACCAAGGAAACAGCTCCGTTTGAGGGGGCGGATCTAGCACCATTGGAGCCGATACGACAGTTGGTTAATTCCTATGAAGGTGTTGCAGCAGCAGCAGGTATTGATCCTTCGAGCATCGTTTTGAGCTGGTTGTTTCCAACGCTTGATACCGAAACTGTAATACAGTCGGTTGCAGCGGGTATAGTTGGTAATCCGCCAGTGGGTGCGCTCACCGTTGCGCCTACCGGACTGACCACCGCAGCGGTCGGTGGTTTTGGTTTGGCCGATATATCGATTGGTACTTTGGATCTTCCATATTATTTGGGTGCGCCTTCAGCGGACAACCCGATTGCGCCACTCAATGAGTTTTGGCGTGGCGCCAGTGGTAATTCGGTGACCAGATTTGACCCGTTGCCAACCGAAAATCTAGTGCAAACGGTTCCGGTTCTGTTGGCTGTGCCGACCACACCGCCACCAGCCACTGGTTACCCAATTACGATATTCCAGCACGGTATTACGCGTAGTCGCGCGGATATGTTGGGGCTGGCTGATAGTCAGGCGCAAGCGGGGCGCGCAGTCATCGCTATCGATATTCCTTTGCATGGTGTGACGACATCGAATCCAGCAGATCCGTTATTTGCATTGACTGCAGCAGCTTCCCCATTTCCAAACGACGCCGAGCGCACTTTTGGTGTTGACTATATTGGCGGTGGTACTGATCCATGTAGCCCGGAACCAGACGGTATCCCGGATGAATCTGGTGCGCACTTCTTGAATCTTGCCAGTCCACTAACGGCTCGTGATAATACTCGACAGGCGTTTGTTGATTTGGTGATGTTGGCCAACAGCCTTGGTGATTTGGGTCCGCAATTTGATACTAGTGATGTTGGTTTTGTTGGCTTTTCATTAGGCGCCATCGTCGGTACCGGTTTCCTCGCGCTGGATAGCACCGTTGTCGGACCTGCAACTCTGGTTGCTGGTGGTGGTGGCATTGCTGGTTTACTTGCTGGTTCGGTAAACTTTGGTCCCGTGATTGAAGGTAGTCTGGCGTGTGTTGGCATTGCAGCTGGCTCACCGGAATTTGCTCAGTTTCTAGCAGTTGCCCAGTCCGCAACGGACGCTGCTGATCCAATCAACCATGCTGTAGCTGCTGCAGCAAACCACAACATTCATTTTATGGAAATAGTCGGTGGTAACAGTTCACCTTCAGACACCGTTGTACCTAACGCGGTTGCTGGATTTCCGCTTTCCGGTACTGAGCCGCTGATCAGAGCGATGGGTTTGCTTGGTGTTAGTGAAACAACTACTGCTGGTAATCTTGATGTCGCGGTGCGTTTTATTGCCGGTAATCACGGATCTTTCCTTGATCCTTCGGGCGGCCCTGCGGTTACTGCCGAAATGCAAAGCGAAGCTGCTAGTTTTATGGCTTCTGGGGGTAATGCTTTGGTCATTAGTGACCCGTCAGTAGTATTGCCCCAGTGATATTGTGATCTGAGGTTCTATCACGTTTCAACCCCTTCTGGCTTAGCCAGAAGGGGTTTTTTTACGTCTCAAGAAATGAAATTTTACAAATGTTAAGTTCCAAGTTGATCTTGTAAGCGGTACAACAATTCCTAGAGAAAATATTTAAATTGAATTTCAAGGAGCGATGTCAATGAACAAAAATATTTCCCGAATTTTTTTTACCGTGTTGCTTGCCGCGTCCAGCATGAGTTTCGCGGCACCCTGGGATGGCAGTGAAACCCCGTTCTGGTTCAATCATTATATGGAAATGGACTGGCAGGAATTACCCGAATCGGGTCACGTCACACAAACTGTTTGGACCTCTTCTTATTTTCCATTATTCGAAGACAGTATCAATTTCCGATGGTTTTCAGACGGAATCAACGGCATCACCAGCCCGAATGAATATAGCCCGGCAGAAAAGTATGACCAGGCTTATAACAACTGGACGCCGCCAGCCAATTTTTCAACGTTACAACCCTTCACCCGAAGCAACTGGCGGAATTTTGACCAGAATTACTATTCACAATTAGGTCCATTAGCTACTTTCGTGACCGAGCAACGCGGCAATGGAATTGATCGCCAAATCGCAATAGACCGGCAAAATGGCGCGCCGTTTTCGGGTTGGGAAATGCAAACCTGGTGGGGTCATTGCCACGCTTGGGCACCAGCCGCTTTGGTCGAGAAACAGGCTTGCGGACCGGTGACGCAAAATGGCGTTACCTTTTTCGCGGGTGATTTGGAAGCGCTCTTGATATTCGCCTACGACCGGGCTTGGGAGCGCGGTGTGTGGGTAGGGCAGGCATGTCGCGACGCGCCTTCAGACGTAGCGCGCGATGCGTTAGGGCGTCCGAGTCTGGACGCTTGTAGCGATCCTAATGCCGGTTCTTTTCACGTTATTGTGACCAACTTTATTGCGATAAAGGACCGACCCCTCATTTATGACCGGGTCAATAGCGAAGAGATATGGAATCAACCTTTGCTTGGCTACGACATCGTTAACCAGACGCCGGTTAGTGCTGCACAGGCAAATGCTCGTCTTGGCGTTAGTGGCGACACCTGGGATTTTAATCCGAATGCCGCGCAATTGGTTGATGTAACAATGAATGTTATTTGGTTGACAGAAGCATTTCCTGCCACCAACCCCACCCCCACGCAACCTTATGAACGTATCGATCGGTTGACCTATATCCTTGAGTTGAATGCTGACGGCGATATCGTTGGTGGTGAGTATTATGGTTCGAGTCTCGGAAACGTTGCGCCCGACTATATTTGGCAATCGGAGCAGCTTGTTGAAAGCTATGTGCCGGGTTTGCTTGACTTGCAAACCATCCGTGGCCTGATCGACCAGAGTTGTGGTATGCCCGCCGGAACCACGCCGAAATTTCAAGCATGTCCAGGCACCCTGAATGGATCAGGTACGGTGGCATGTACAATCGGCGCACAAGAATGTAATAACACCTGGTTTACCGACCGGGAAGGTTACGATACCGCTATTTGTGAAAATGGTCGTTGGTTCTCATTAGATGAGCCAGCCGGTAGCGTACCGGTTACGCCACCATCCAACTCAACTGCGACTACCGAGACTTGTCCAAACGGAATTTTTGCTAACGATACTATGTATCTGAACAGTGTCCTTGTGCCTAATAGTTGCAGTGCTACAGGACAGGAGTGTCCATCGCAATACTTTTACGCGCTAGGCCGTTTTGATACCGCAGTTTGCAGCGACAATATGTGGCGGCTTATCGGTACTTCCAGTGTTGGTATAGGCTCAGGTAATGAGGGACCTGCCGGGGTTTGTGGTAACGCGCTGGTCGAAATTTCCGAGACCTGTGATGATGGTAATGCTCTAAATGGCGATGGTTGTGATAGTTCCTGCCAAACGGAAATGACCAGTACCGGATCTGCCTCCGGAACGCCGGATATTTGCCCTAGTGGTATTTTTGACAATGGTAATATGTATTTGGGTAGTACCTTCACAGCTAACAGCTGCAGCAACACGGGACAGGTTTGTCCGAGCCAGTACTTCTACGGCAGCTCGGCATTTATTGACGCGGTTTGTAATGGCAGTAGTTGGCAACGGGTGGGCAGTTCGGCCGGTGGCGGTACTATGACTCCTGCTGCTCCGGTCTGTGGTAATAATGCGGCCGAAACAGGTGAGCAATGTGACGATGGTAATCAAGTCGATGGCGATGGTTGCAGCGCCACTTGTCAAACCGAACTACCGCAGTCAGCAAGTAGTGCTTGCCCGAACACGGTATTCACTGATGGCAATATGTATGACAGTAATCTCAACTTCACAGCGAATTCGTGTAGTCCTGAAGGTGTTAGTTGCGCCTCGTCATATTTCTATTCGATACCGGGTCATAGTGCTGGAGTATGTAGCGGTGGTGTTTGGGTAGCGGCGGAATGAGCTAAAGCGGCTTTAAAGTGGCGGCCTAGCCTAGTTGAGTAGGCCGTCTTTTAAAAAGTGGTAGTTTTCAATTCCCTGTCGTTCGAGTTTATACATTAACCAACGGACCTTATAGCCATAGTCGTCGAAAATAAACAGTGGTGTATCGTTGGCTTTTACCTCTTCCAAAAGGGCGGTCAATGAACCGGTATGATCAAGCGGGTTGATGACTGCCATACCCTGAAGCGGGTGTCGGTTGCTATCTGATTCATCTCGAATATCCAGTAGCATGCCATTCTCGGATGTTACCTTGTTTCTAAAGTCATCATCGCTCAATAGTTTTGGCGAAAATTCCTCTTCACCGATCAACGGGTTTTCCAGACTGATCTCTTGACCATTAAGCAGCGCAAGCTCGGGAAATTCCATCGCCCAGTCTTGCATACTGCCGTCGTAAACAAAGATATTTTCGATTTCCGCTTTGGCGGCTGCACGAGCCGCTTCATGTGCGCTGCGATCATTGCCACCATTGCCATATAAGATGACTTCCGGTTTGTATTTTCGGACTAAATTTCTAAGCCGATCTATATATGCTTGATCACTAGCCGGAATAGAGACTGCATCGAGCATGTGTGCGGTCCGAAATTCAAAGTTTGAGCGAACATCTACCAATGTATAATCGAGAAGATTTTCCTTTACTTCTTCCGTTTCAATAAAGGAAATGTCTGGATATAGTTCTCGCCCGGAACTGTCCAATACGCGATTACTAAATTCCACGCTTCGTTGAGTACTGGGATTTTGCCCGGTTGACGATGACGCCAACGTGCTAACACTTTCGGTTTCATCTTTACCGCAGCCTGAAGTGGCTGTTACCAGCGTTAAAATCAGGCATGCATAAACGGAAATAATAAATGGGCGCATCAAACAACTCGAATTACTGATCGGTGCAATATATCAAGAATATCAAGAATTTTCTCTAGTCGCTTTGACCTCGAACACTAGCTTATTATAAAAAAACTCTGAATGATGGAATGTTTGTGAGCAGTATCACACCATAGTTTCGCTCGATTCGGTGACCCGCAAGCAAGTTAACACTACCCGGAAGCTTTAGGAATTGAAGTTTTGTTACAGAGTGACGATATATTATTGTATTTTCACCAAAAAATGCAGTGTGACGAAAGTCTCGACTCGCTGTCAGCACTTGTTTGCACGGCTCACATCACCCTCGCAGCGAGGTTCCTTTTGTCTAATTTTTGTACCCAATTGGTCTATAAAGCGTGCCTTCACAAGGTGTGAAGGATTCAAATGAGCTAGTATTTACGTTCATATTTTGGTTCGAGAGATTTTCGACAGATGAAAAACACAAGCGCGATACGTAACGTACTATTTTGTCTTTTTTTAACTAACTTCTTGCTCGGTTGTAACGCCGAACCACAAGAAGAGGAATCTATAGATCAACTAGCAGAATTTATCGACAATGATTTATTAGACCCCGAATTTAACGCGACAATGCTTACTGACGCTCAATTTTCTGAAACGGAAATCAATGATACTCCTGTACAGTTGACTGTTAGCGCTCAACAGCCTCCAATTTTCGCTCAAGATGAAGCAGCAAGCCCGGTCGGAAACGGAAATCTTGAAGCACCAGCGATTACAACACCAGCAACTACAACACCAGCAACTACAACACCAGTAACTACAACACCCGCGACTACTACCGATACCAATACTTTTGCTACAGATCCGAGTATGGACGAACGCGAGACCTCGAATAGCAGTGGCTCGGGACGTTCCGCACTTGGTACGAACTTGCTTAATTTAGTCGACTATAGTCAAACAGTTCCATTTGTAGATCTTATGCGTACAGCGAGACCTTTCCCGCTGCAGACGTGGGCCGACGTTGCAAATGTCGAATATGATGAGCACGGCTGGCCAATTCGGTTGAATGGCGGTGAAGCTGTAACGATCGCGAATATGAGTTCTCCCGAACAGCGCGAATATATTGGTGACTACATTGTGTTGTACGAAGGTGAGGGAAAAATAAAGTATCGTACTGATGCCAAACTTAAATCCAGCACCCCCGGACGAGACGTGGTGACTTTTACTCCAACAGTTGGAGGTGGAATGTTAGTAGCTATCGTGGAGCTTAATGAAAAAAATCCCATCAGGAACATTAAAATCATGATGCCGGGCGGAATTTGCGAGGGAAATATTTACGTTCGGGTAACGGATTCATCTTCCTGCGGGGATAGTAAGTATTTGTCGTTTGCCGACAACCACGAGCAGATTAGATTTAATCCTGATTTTCTATCCTACGTTAGAGGCTTTAGTTCATTACGATTTATGGACTGGATGGGAACCAATGGTAGCCATCATGAAACATGGGCCGATAATAAACAGGTTACGGATGCGACTTGGTCCGCATATGGAATTTCTAATCGCCAGGAGTATGGAGGGAGCTATGGAGCGCCAATTGAAATTTTGGTGGAGTTGGCGAATTTAGTCGGAGTAGATCCGTGGTTTACATTCCCGCATTTAGCTGATGATGACTACATAAGGCGGTTTGCAAGTTATGTTAAAGAGAATTTATCTCCAAATCTTAAACCCTACATTGAGTACAGTAACGAAGTCTGGAATGGCCATTTTTTGCAATTCCAATACGCGGTTGAGCAAGGAGAAAAACTTGGTCTGGACGAAAATCGATTTGCTGCAGGAGCAAAATTTTATTCGCAACGTTCCGTTGAAATCTTCAAGATTTGGGAAAATGTATACGCCGGGACTGAGAGATTTACACGGGTGCTAGCTGCGCAATCTGTGAATATATTTATGACTAATTTGATTCTTGAATTCGAAAACGCATATAGACATGCTGATGCTTTAGCGATTGCCCCATACTTTAATAACTATAATGCGAATCACGAAGATATCAAAACCGTCGACGACGTATTTGCCAGTTTAGATGCAGAAAAGGCTGTGTGGGCTGAGCAAGTTAAAGAGCAGGCTGAGTTAGCAAGCGGCTACTCTTTGGATTTGATTGCCTACGAAGGTGGTCAGCATCTGGTTAATTCAAATGATGAGCGTCTGACCAACCTCTATATCGCGGCCAATCGTGATCCGCGTATGGGTGAATTACACCGCTGGCATATGGATGAATGGAAAAAATCTGGCGGAAAACACTTTGCAGTTTTTACATCGCCGGGCCAATACTCAAAACATGGTAGCTGGGGTTTAAAGGAGTATTTAACTCAGCCTCGTTCGCAAGCGCCGAAATATGATGCGTTGCTGAAATGGGATAAAGAGAATCCAAAATGGTGGTAGTTTAGCGATTCTAATGAGATTTTTAATCTGGGATATGAGTACGTAATTGGTTGGGTCTTGAGCATTTTTCCCTAAACTATAGTAATTCCAATACCTAATTTGGACTCAACAATAGGTGATGTGGGTCTCGTAATGTGAGTAAATCGAGTGCTAAAGTTTTTGCGAGAGAAGTTTAAAAATAGATATGGTTGAAAGCCTACCGACACATAGAGGTCAAATTTTTTAAACAATTAAATTATAAGTCACGTGTCAATGGAATGAACATGAACAATGTGTGCCGGAAGCGTTACTTTGCGACGCTGTTATTCTCATTTATAACAATTGCCGGGTGCTCTGGCGGGGGTGAATCAACCCTCGCCGCAACAACTGTTGAAGACCCCGTTGTCACGGAGCCCAGTGATACCGCGGGCGGGGATACCACAGGCGGGGATACCACGGGTGGGGATACCACGGGTGGGGATACCGACAGTACGAATAGTGGCGGTACCAATTCGATTCCAATTGCTGGCCGAGGCGCCACGGGTTTGTCCCCTCTAGGGGCAAATTTGATATCCGTTAATGATTTTACTCAATCGGTACCGTTCATTGATTTGATGTTAAGCGCAAGACCGTTCACTGCTCAGACCTGGAGCGATATTGACGATGTCGAGTATGATAATCAGGGTTGGCCTGTCAGGTTGAATGGCGATAGAGCGTTGACAGTTGCGCACATGAGTTTACCCCAACAACAATCTTACAGAGGCGATTATGCGGTTTTATATGATGGTGTTGGTAGACTCGAGTACGAATCAGCAGCAACACTTAAATCCCGAGAGCCCGGACGGGACGTAATTTCTTTTAACCCGATCAATATCAACGAGGCGATATTTTTATATATTGCTGAAACAGACGAGCAGAATCCCATCAGGAACATCAAAATAATCATGCCGGGGGGTATTTGCGCTGATGATATGTTTGTCCGCGTGAATACCGCTGAACAATGTACCGATTCTGCCTTTCTTTCCTTTGAGGAGAATCATGAGAGAATTCTTTTTAATCCGGACTTTCTAAGTTATGCCAGAAACTTTAATTCATTACGTTTTATGGACTGGTCTAAAGTTATCGATTCTCAACAGACATCCTGGTCAGAAAATAGAAGATTAGACGAGTATACCTGGAGTTCTTTCGGAACAAACGAAGGTGTGCCAATCGAAGTGATGATTAGTTTATCTAACCTCACGGGGGTTAACCCATGGTTTACGATTCCCCATCTGGCAACTGACGATTACGTTAGGCGGCTTGCGAGCTATGTGCAGGCTAGTTTGGCTTCAGGTTTAAAGCCTTATATTGAGTACAGTAATGAAGTTTGGAACCCTGAGTATGCACAGAATCAATATTCATCCAATATGGGCTTACAGCTCGGTCTGGATGAAAATGCCTGGGCTGCAACGCACAAATACTATGCTCGACGCTCTGTTGAAATTTTTAAAATCTGGGAAGATGTATATGGAGGTGTAGATCAGTTTACGCGCGTTTTATCGACCCAGTTTGTTAGCTCTTTCATGAGTAATCTTATGTTGGAATTTGACGATGCATATAAAAATGTTGATGCGCTGGCGGTCGGACCTTATTTCGGGGTATACGCTGTAGATCCACTAGCGTTCCAAACGGTCGATGATGTTTTTACCGGTATCGATGACTCGAGAGCATTGTGGCTTGAGTGGCTGAATGCTCAGGTCGAGATAACGGAGCGATATTCGGTCGACTTAATCTCCTATGAGGGTGGTCAGCATTTAGTTAGCCCTGATAATGAGAGATTGACGGAGCTGTATATTGCGGCAAACCGGGACCCACGAATGGGCGCACAATATACCTGGCATTTAGACCGTTGGCGTGAAGCAGGTGGTAAGCACTTTGCTATATACACATCACCAAATACCTATAACCGGTTTGGTAGCTTCGGTCTAAAAGAATACATTACGCAGCCACGCTCTGAAGCACCCAAGTATGATGCGTTACTCAACTGGATTGATGCCAATCCTGTCTGGTGGTGAGTTATCTATCGATATATCTATGCCAGCGTGCGGTACGTGCCGGGCTAAAACCCCGACGGGTGAAGAAGTCATTAAGTGCTTCAATATCAGGAGCCATTTTAGATCGCACCGAGAGTTCAGCCAAAGTTTCCAGACTAAAAATTGGCGTTAGTTGACGAGATAGTTCCAGTACTGCAAGGTGTTCTTTAACCAGTGCTGCGGCTCTCGCAGCACCCCTGAATTTCATTTTTGGAATATCGTCGAGGTTTTCAATAATGCCATCGAGATTTTGATACTTGTTAAGCATATTGGCAGCAGTTTTTACCCCGACTCCCGGGATGCCTGGAATGTTATCGACCTTATCACCGGTTATCGCCAATAAGTCCGCGATTTGATCCGGGCGCACCCCGAATTTTTTCTCTACGCCCACCGGTGACATGCGGTTCTGTCGAGCGTAGTCCCACCAGATATCATCATTACCCAGTAGTTGCGCCAAGTCTTTATCAGCCGTCAATATTATTGCGCGAGCAGAATTTTGATGAGCATGTTCAACTAACGCGCCGACTATATCGTCCGCTTCGAACGTGTCACTAGCATATTCAGGTAATCCCAGACAGCGCAAAAATTCTCTGCAATACCCAAATTGGTTTTTTAACTCTGGCGGTGCTGGATCTCTATTAGCTTTGTACTCCGGATAGATGGTATTACGATATGAAGTCGCCAGACTTTGATCGAAAGCAAATGCAATATGTTCCGGTTTTTCAGCACTCAAAACTTGATAGACAAAGTCAGTAAAACCCAACAATGCATTGACCGGGTTGCCTTTGGGATCGACGAGATCCTCGGGCATGGTAAACCATGCTCTGAAAATGTAGATGCTGGAGTCAACCAGATAATGGGTATTATTGTTAGTCATCCGAGACCATCATAACGATAGATGCGTTGAGACAGGAAAATTTTTTCTTGTAATAACGCCAGGCAAAAAAAAGGCGCTAAATGCGCCTTTTACGAAATCAACTGGCTCAATTGAACCGAAGGCTATTCTCAGCCTTTCTGATAACGCTTGCGGAATTTATCTACCTGTCCGCCACTATCTATTGTTTTTTGCTTGCCAGTATAAAATGGGTGGCATTGCGAGCAGACATCAAGTTGCATGTCTGATTTCTCATAAGTGGAGCGCGTTGTGAACGAGTTGCCACAACTACACGTAACCGTGACATCGTTATATTCCGGGTGAATTTCTGCTTTCATCTGTTTTACTCAAGTTGTGGTAACGCGAACAGGGCGCGAATATTAACCAAATTGCGGGTCTGATACAAGCAAATCACCGGATAATCTCAGCTCTGGTCATGTTTCTATCAGGCTGACAAATAGGTTTGTTTATTAACTGATGTTCGTCACACTTTTAGCTAAGTGTTTGATAGCTCATTGGTTTTCAGATTTATGCACAATTTCTGTGGATAACTTTGTGGATAGGCTGAAAAGATAAGCTCAATATTGCAGGCTTTATGTCCCTTTTGTTACATTGTAAACAAATTGTACAGATCGTTAACTTGTTGAATTATATGAAGTTAGCGCTAATCAGGTCTTAATTTCATGGTCTCACAAGTGAGCTAACATGAAAATTATGAGGCAACAACTGTTCGTGTGCATAAAGTTATGAAAAGTGCTCTAAAAAACGCTCAAATCGGACTGCTTGTGGATAAGTCTCGTTGTACTTTTTATCAAAACCACTGATATATCATGGGTTTAGCTTGTCTGCTATTTATAACCGTTCATTTTTTTATCAATCAAGAGTTAATCAGGGCAAGAACTTTTGCGCGATATCATCAATAAAATTACGCCCAAATTCCGATGCTTGAATACCGTTTTCATTTTCGCTCAGGAATCCTTCGGTACGCAGTTGGGTAACGATAGGATCGATGTGAGTTAGCCCCAAGCCGGTGCGTAAAGTAAACAGATCCTTGCTGACGCCATTATTCAGGCGTAGCGCATTTAAGAAAAATTCAAATGGTATATCCGCAACCGGTATATCCCGGCTACTCGATTCGATCTGCTTCGCCATATTGTGCATATATTGTTTTGGCTGTCTCGGCTTGACCGTGCGTCTTATTGTTCCTGCTGCTTGATCGGTAATCTTGCCATGCGCACCGGCGCCAATTCCCAAATAGTCGCCGAACTCCCAATAATTGATGTTGTGTTGGCATTGCGACCCGGGTTTCGCAAACGCCGACACTTCATATTGCTGATAACCATTTGTAGCGAGTAGTTGGTGCCCGCGCTCTGCGATGTCAGAGCGTTTGTCATGTTCCGGAAGTTTCGGTGGGAATTTATGAAAATAGGTATTTGGTTCCAATGTTAGTTGATAATAGGAGATGTGCTCGGGGTCAAGCGCGATCAGGGCGCGCAAGTCGTCTTCGGCTGCGGATGATGTTTGCTCCGGTAACGCAAACATCATATCCAGGTTGATATTGTCAAATCCGGCTGCCCGGGCGATCTGGACGGCGGTAATCGCTTCATTCCGATCATGAATCCGGCCGAGACCCGCGAGTTGCTCGTTTTCCAGGCTTTGGACGCCGATTGATAATCGATTAATACCAATTTCCCGAAATGCTGAAAATTTTTCTGCCTCAACGGTACCGGGATTGGCTTCCATGGTTATTTCGGCATTTGGCGCAATATTTAGCAGCCCGCGCGCGGTACTTAGAAATTGGTCGATGGCGGTGGCTGAAAAGAGACTGGGTGTACCGCCGCCAATAAATATGGTTGAGATGCGGCGCCCCCATACCAATGGCACCGATTGTTCTAGATCAGCCAGCAGCGCCTCTACATATTGAACTTCTGGTAAGGTGCCAGCTGCTGCTTCATGCGAATTGAAATCGCAATAGGGGCATTTCCGTATACACCACGGCAGATGGATATACAGACTCAGCGGTACCGCTTCGCTGAACTGTGGTTGGTTCACGGGCTACTTAGTACCTTGTTTTGCTCAGCGATAATCTCGGCAATGCCTTTGCTGGCCAAATCGAGCATGCTATCCAGTTCTTCGCGGCGAAATGCATGTCCTTCGGCAGTTCCCTGTACTTCAATAAATTGGCCGGCATCATTCATAACCACATTCATATCGGTTTCTGCGTTTGAATCTTCCGGGTAATCAAGATCCAGTACGGGTTCGCCGTTGTAGATCCCGACGGACACGGACGCGATGCTGCCAAGTAATGGTGAACTTTTGAGTGTGCCATCGGCAAGCATACTGTTGATAGCATCCGTCAATGCAACAAAAGCACCGCTGATGGAAGCAGTGCGGGTACCGCCGTCCGCCTGAATGACGTCGCAATCAACAGTGATTTGGTTCTCGCCTAAAGCCTCGAGATTTACCGCAGCGCGGAGCGAGCGTCCAATCAACCTTTGAATTTCCAGAGTTCGTCCGCCCTGCTTGCCGCTCGATGCTTCACGCCGCATGCGTGAGCCGGTTGAACGCGGTAACATACCGTATTCTGCGGTAACCCAGCCTTTGCCAGTGCCTTTCAGGAAGCGCGGTACGCGGCTTTCAACGCTGGCATTACAGAGCACCTTGGTATTTCCCGTACATACTAGTACCGAACCTTCAGCGTGACAGGTATAGTTGCGGGTAAAGCTCAAGGGACGTAGTTGATCTAGTTCACGACCACTGGGACGCATATAACGACTCCGACTAATTTATGTGTGCGCGGAGTATAGCTGAAATCGAGGTGAGGATGACCAACAGTATGACGGGTTATGCCCGTGAAGACCGGGAAACCGATTTTGGGCCGGTGCAATTAGAGCTCAGGTCAGTTAACCATCGCTATTTGGAAACCAACATTCGGGCACCCGAGGAGCTGCGACCATTTGAGAGTGCGATACGCGAAAGTTTGGCTAAGCATCTAAGTCGCGGCAAGGTTGATTGCAACATCAAGTTGCAGCGTAAAGCTGCGCCAGGCGATAGTATTGAAGTTGACGCAAAACAACTTGCGGCACTTAAAAACGCCTTAACTCAATTGGATGTCGGTGCCGAAAATCTAGAGCAAATGAGTGCTTTGGAACTATTGCGCTGGCCCGGTGTAATCAGAGAGCAGAAACTGGATGTGTCACCGCTAGCCGCCGAGATTCAATCAATGTTGCTGGTTGCTATAGAGCAACTTAAATTGACCCGCAAGCAAGAAGGAGAGCGCATGGCGGCGCTTATTGACGAGCGTTTAAAAGGTATTGCAAATATTGTACACAGTTTGCGCGGCAGCAGAGACCAAAGCCTGACAGCGCTGCGTGCAAAGTTGCTTGGCCGAATCGCTGATTTGGGCGCGAAAGCCGATCCGGACCGGATCGAACAAGAAATTGTAATTGCTGCGCAAAAACTGGACGTGGATGAAGAGCTTGATCGTTTGGATAGTCATGTAACAGCAGCCTATGAAGCATTGGAAAATGATGAACCTAAAGGCCGGCGTCTGGATTTTTTGATGCAAGAATTTAATCGAGAAGCCAATACACTGGGTTCAAAGTCAGCTAGTAGTGCCACCACAGAAGCTGCGGTTGACTTAAAGGTATTGATCGAACAAATGCGTGAACAGGTGCAAAATATAGAGTAAAGGTGCTCTGTAATTCATAGACCCCGGCTTGAATTCCGATTTTTAGCCCCTACTAGGTAGGCAAACGTAATCAATTTTTAGGAGATTAAGCATGGCTGTAAACACAGTATATAACCCGATCAATATTATTGATCATCTGAGTACCGAGATGAATCGTTTGTTTGATCTCGACCCTAATGCCAATGTTGAAGGCGTCACAGACTGGCGTCCCGCAGTGGATATTATTGGTGATGAGACCAAATACACCTTGCGTGCCGACTTGCCGGGTATTAGTCCGGAGACCGTCGATATTGAAGTGGACGCAGGTGTTTTAACCGTAAAGGGCGAGCGCGTAGATGTGCGCGAAGAAGACGAGCAAAGTTTTCAGCGTTATGAGCGCCCCAGCGGTAGATTTGCACGTCGCTTTACTCTGCCAGATGCTGTTGAGGTTGATAAAATTACAGCCGAGTCAGTCAATGGTGTATTGGAAATTGTAATTCCTAAACAGGAAAAGTTGGCGCCAACCAAAATTAAAATCAACGCCAAGTAAGGTTAGTAAAAAGTGTAGCGCTAACCGGCCTGAGTCGGTTAGCGCTTTTTCTATTAGTGGGACACGCCTTTATAGAGGCGACCATGCTGGAGCAGAAAACCATGGAGTATGTGGACTATTACGAAGTTCTGGGTGTCGCTAAAGATGTTAGCGCCTCGGATCTCAAAAAAAAATATCGGCAGTTAGCCAGAAAGTATCATCCGGATGTGAGCGATGCAGCTGACGCTGAAGATCGAATCAAACAAATCAACGAAGCGTATGATGTGTTGAAAGATCCGGAAAAACGCGCTGCTTACGATCAACTGGGCGCCAACTGGAAACAAGGGCAGGACTTTCATCCACCACCCGGGTTCGACTTTGGAGATGGTGGTAGTTTTAGCGATATTTTCGAAAGCATGTTTTCTCAAGGGGGATTTTCAAGCGGTGGCTTTTCAGGCGGAGGGTTTGGAGGGTTCGGTGGAGGTGGATTTGGCAGCCAGGCTGGGGGCGGCTTCGCGCAACGTGGTCAGGATTTGCAGACCAGTTTGAACGTCGACTTATTACAAGCTTTTCGCGGTGACGAAGTGAGCGTCAATATAAGTGGCCGAAACCTCAATATAAAAATCCCCAAAGGAATAAAGCGTGGTCAAAAAATCAGGCTAAGCGGACAAGGTCAAGCGGGGGTGGGCGGTGGGCCAAGCGGTGATTTGTTGGTTGAGGTCGAAATTAACAAGCACGCTGTTTACAAACTAGATGGCAATAACATTGAAATGCAATTGCCAGTAGCTCCCTGGGAGGCGGCCTTGGGCGCCAAAGTTAATGTGCCGTTACCAAACGGCAAAAAAATCCAGTTGAAGATCCCGGAGGGATCGCAAGCCGGTAGCAAAATGCGGATTCCCGGTAAAGGTATGCCAGGCAAAGTCAGCGGCGACTTTTTTGTGATCACAAAAATAGAAATACCAGTAGCCGAGACCGACGAACAAAGAGCTTATTATGAAAAGATGCAGGAACTATTTGATTTTTCCCCGCGCGAGAAAGATTGATTCTGGAAACTTAGGAATACTTTAAGAGTCGTAGTAAGTAACATACTAACAAAATAATTCGATCTTTTAGGAGCATGAGTGCAATGACAGCTTTGAAAATGTGGGCAAACACAATCCTGATGGCGGCGTTATCGATGTTTGCAGTGAGTACCGACCTAAAAGCAGCGATTCCGTTGAGTGAATCCGGCGGTCTGGTGACCAGTATAGCGCCCATGTTAAACGAAGTGACCCCGGCGGTTGTGCATATTGCCACGACCGGAAGCGAATTAGTTCGGCAAAGATCGTTTTTTAATGCAGATAAATTATATGAAAAACCGACACAGGGTCTCGGTTCAGGTGTCATTATTGATGCAGATCAAGGGATCGTCGTCACCAATAGCCATGTTATTGCGGATGCCGACGAAATAAAGGTTACTCTGAAAGATGGTCGTGCTTTTTCAGCCAATGTTTTGGGTTCCGACCCCGACGCCGATGTTGCAGTGTTAAAGATACCAGCAGATAACCTGGTGGCTATTCCCCTGGCACGTTTCGAAAATGTTCAAGTCGGCGACTTCGTGGTTGCAATTGGTACGCCATTTGGATTAGAGCAGACCGTTACCTCGGGCATAGTGAGTGCATTGGGTCGCAGTGGGCTCGGCATCGAACGCTATGAAAATTTTATCCAAACCGATGCTTCGATTAACCCTGGTAATTCGGGTGGCGCATTGGTTAATTTGCATGGTGAGTTAGTAGGCATTAATACCGCCATTCTAGGCGGTGGTGGTGGTAGTGTTGGTATTGGTTTCGCAATTCCCATCAACATGGCTAAATCGATTTCTGATGAGTTGATTAAGTATGGCGAAGTTCGTCGCGGAATGCTGGGAATCAATATTGCGCCGTTTTCAAGAGAGTACGCCGAATATTTTAAAGTTTCAGAAAATTTGGTTGGTGCAATTATTACCGATGTCGCAGCAACCAGCCCGGCGGCCAGAGCCGGCTTGCAAGCAGAAGATGTCATTGTCGCTGTTAATGACCGAGCGTTGAAATCAACTCAGGATCTGGTCAACCGGATCGGTTTGTTTAAACTCGGTGAGACGGTTAAAGTTGATTTGTATCGTGGCGGCGAACGTATTTCCAGAATCGTCGAAATCGCCCAGTTGACAGAAGCGAAGGCCGCAAGCAAGCGGTTAAACCAGGCATTTGTTGGTGCGAATTTGATCGAAATCAAGAACTCTCAAGGTATGTTGGTGGCTTCAGTCGAGCCGAATAGCGAGGC
>CAZUMV010000013.1:0-25169 GCA_964621435.1 uncultured Thiotrichales bacterium
CAGATACTGGTATTTGCCGGGTTCACCATGGGGCTGAATTCTTTGCTCGCCGTTATCGGTTTGTTTATTTTACGCTGGAAACAACCCAATCTTGAACTCCCCTATAAAGCCTTTGCCTATCCGCTGACACCGATGTTTTATATCACTTTAATGGCCTGGACCCTGATTTTTACGTGCAAAGAAAAACCTGCTGAAGCCTCATACGGTTTACTAATAATCATTAGTGGATATGTGTTTTACCTAATCAGCAGCCACCTAAATAATAAGACCGACAAGCTAAGTTAACAAAGACGGCAAGTCTGTGATCGTCGCTTCGATTTCATCTCTCACCCTGCGGTAATGTACCAGTGCTTCTTCTTCCGACCCGGCATTTTTTGCAAGTTTTGGTGGATCATCAAAGCCAATATGAACAACGCTGGTCTTTCCCGGGAAAACCGGACAAGATTCATCGGCATGCCCGCAAACGGTAATAACATAATCGAAAGTGGCATCTAGACTGTCCAGCTTCTTGCTCGAATGGGAAGAAAGATCGATATCCCGTTCCGCCATAACCTTGATCGCACGCTCATTCATACCATGTTGTTCGATGCCCGCCGAAAAGACCTCGAATTTATCATCATGTAGGGCACGACAGAAACCTTCTGCCATCTGGCTACGGCAAGAGTTGCCCGTACACAAAAATAGGATTTTCTTTTTCATTTTTTCCAAGCCGGGTTTTTAGCGTTTATTTTTTTATAGATCGGACACTTTTTGTCATGCGCGCCTGGCAGGTAGCCAGTACTCATTAGAAATTCACCGGTGATTTCACCACCGGTAAATTTAAAGGTCTTTTTGAACAACTTTACCCACTCGGATTTACTTAAGGGGTGATTATGATCAAGCCACGCGCCGAAAGATCCATATTCTTTTTGCAAAGCTAAAATGACGTTGGCGTTATGGATCGCAGCATCCACCTTTAAACGATTTCGAATAATGCCGGCATCATTGAGCAAGCGATTACGCTGACGGGTTTTATACGCGGCCACCTTGGAAATATCATACTGGTCGTAGGCTTTGCGGAAATTCTCTTGTTTGTTAAGGATCGTGTTCCAGGACAAACCTGCTTGATTGATTTCAAGGATCAGCCGCCCGAACAATTCATTATCATCAGCTATTGGAAAACCATAGTCGTGGTCATGATAATAACGATTAACCTCATCGAGCGGCTTTTCCTCTACGAACTTGCAATAGGTATTTTCAGCCATCCGGTTTGTAGCTTAATGCTGCGCGTCGGTTTGGTGATGCCCGGACGTCTGCGCTACACCATGATGGCCACTAGCCGCTTTTAGTTGAAAGCCTAAAACCATCAATACTAGAAAAGCGACACCGGCAATACCAAGGATTACTGGATGGGTTGCTACCGGCCCGTGATCTTCTTGTTCTGCCAATTTAACGCTCCTTTATTTATTAGCAACAAGACTTTGCGGTCGGCTTAATCGCTTCAATCGAAGCAGAAACCACATAGTCTTCAACACCACGACCTGGCGCCCAGTCTTTAATGAACTCTTTTGATTCATCTTTTGGCGCGATACGAATATCCTGAAACCCTGCATCGATCAACATTTGTTCGATGTCGTCAATTAATGATGCATTGCCCATACAGCCCGCAATCAAGTCAGCGTCTTTTCGCATTTCTTCCGGTAGCTCGGTGGTTGCAACCACATCCGAAATCGCTAACCGCCCCCCGGTTTTAAGAATTCTAAAAGTTTCCTTAAATACTTGTGGCTTGTTCGGAGAAAGATTAATAACACAATTGGACAAAATTACATCGGCAGTGTTATCCGGAATTGGTAAATTTTCAATTTCGCCCAAGCGAAACTCGACTTGCTCGAACTTGCCTTTGACTGCGTTATTGCGGGCCTTACTGATCATATCTGGAGTCATGTCGACACCAATCACGTGACCGCTGGTACCAACCTCACTGGCCGCTAAAAAACAATCGAAACCACCGCCAGAGCCCAGATCAACAACTGTCTCACCAGCAGATAAAGCCGCAATCGCCTGTGGATTACCACAACCCAAACCCATATCGGCACCTTCCGGAACAGAATCAAGATCCGCTTTACTGTAACCGAGACGAGTTGAGATCAAGGTGTTGATCATGTCGTCATCGGAGGTTCCACAGCAACTCTCGGCGATCCCGGTTTCGACACCTTCATTACTCGCATTAGCCACTTTAGCGTAAGCCGATCGAACGCCCTGACGTAGATCGTCTGCGCTCGCGGCATCCATTTTGTCCGCACTTGGTGGACAACAACCTGATTTATTCGCTGCTTCACTCATTCTAATTCTCACTGTTTCGTTACTATAAAAAAATCCGCCAGTTGATTTACTTTTTTTAAATCAACGCGGCACAAAATGTTTTTGCCTTGTCTTTCGGTTGCCACCAGACCGGCATTCGCCAGTTCTTTCATGTGATGTGACAGTGTCGATGGCGCAATCTCTAATTCTGCACCGATGTCGCTTATACACATTGAATCTTCCAAATCACACGCCTGGCCATCAGGACAACAAGCGAATAAACGCTTGAAGATCGCCAAACGGTTAGGATTGGCTAACGCTTTAAACGCTGAAGTGACCTCTTGATCTTCATTTCGATAATTCGACATATATCGAAATGTACTAGCTTGCCTTAAGATTTGCAAGCACTATGAATCAATTTGTGACTCAAGCCACTCAGGAATACGGTATTCAAGCCAAAATGGATCCTCTTTGCTATTACTAATAAAGCCAACATGACCACCATGACGAGACCATTCGAAGGTCGTAGTCGCCGACAAATCCTCTGCAGTTGGCCCGCTGTGGGCGTACATAAAGGGATCATCCAATGCCTGAATAATAACGGTGCTCTTTTTAATTCCCGGTAGATACTGTTTACAGCTAGCGTACTCATAGTAAGCAGTTGCGTCTGCAAAACCGTGAGTGGGAGCTGTTAGTAAATTATCGAACTGGGTGAAGGTTTTTATTTTTGCCATGTCGGGAAAATCTATTGCTTCTCTAAGCAAATCACGTTTGGCTAATGCAGACGCTTTCATTTTTCCGAGTAAAAAAGTTTGATACATCCGTGACCAACCTGATTCCAGTCTGGTGGCACAGGCGCGTAAATCGAATGGTGAAGATACTGCCACAGCGGCATTTATGGGATTATCGTCCCCGCTTTCTCCCAGCCATTTCAACAACGCATTAGCGCCTAAAGAATAAGACACCGCAAACAACGGCACACCTGTGAAACGCTCTTTTATCAGCGTGGCGATTAATGCCATATCATCAGTAGCGCCGGCATGGTAACTCCTAACCAAGCGGTTTGGTTCGCCACTACAACCACGACTGTGCATCAATACGGTATTAAATTTTTTCTTTGCTAAAGACGCTAGTATCCCTGCAGCGTATTTTGATTCACTACTTCCCTCCAGACCATGCAATACTAAAACCAATGGTCGGCCTTTGAATTTCTCACCCCAATCAAGATCGAGAAAATCCCCGTCGTCTAGCTCTATTCGCTCGCGCTCCAACTCTACTTTAGGGAGACGCCTGATAATACTGGCGGTGATGGTCTGGAGGTGCGGATTGCGCAAACCTTTGGCGGGAACAAATTTGCTCTCAACTAACATGCAACTGACCCAGTACCGCATCGGCATCGTTATAATTAATCTGAACTGGCAAAAATCGATCATTTTTTTTCAGCACTAAACCAGGGAAACCATTAATTGGCAAAGCCGCTGCTAGTTTTATATTTTGCTCTAACATTTTCTGGATTTTCACGCTATTTAGTTGGCTTTCAAATTGTTCAACATCGAGACCCAGATCAGCAGCAAAACTAATCAGGGTATCCTCGTCAGAAGGATTGCGCGCTTGCAAGTAATAACCGCGCTGGATTGCTGCAATCATGGCTGTTTCTTTTTCAGGTTGCAGAATTTTGGTCGTCAATACCGCTCGACAAGCATGATACGTAGAACGGCGCGGTTCACACTCCTGCCAAAAAGCAAAGTTAAATTCAGTACCGGGTATATCAGTTTGAATCTGCCGCCAAACTGACTGCAATTTTTGTTGTAGCAACATTGGCATCGGCTCATCAGTGTCTGGCGCCAAGCCACCGACCAAATATTCTATAGTAAATATATCAGTTAGCCGATCTTTAATTTGTTGCCAGACCGGTGCAAATCCCCAGCACCAACTACACATCGGGTCATGCACATAAATTATCGAATCATTTGATACTGTTGCTCTATTTATCACTGCTCAAAATCATCTTTAGTTAAGTGGTAAGCAACCGTGAAACCGATAAATATAATGACTTGTAGAATGAACGCCAGCACCAGAATGACTGGCGCCAACAGTTGATGCTGCAGATAAATACCCATGGGTAGAAACAAGACTATCGCGATGAACAATAACCAAAAAACCGGGAACTGTTGTGCGCGGCTATGTTGCCAGGCTTTGCGCACATCCGGCGATCGATCGATCGCCGTGATCGGCAACAACGTATAAAAACGACTAAACACCATAGCGAGTCCAGCCAACCCGACTACACCACTTGCTATTAACAAATTTGAAAACCGGTCTTTTAGCGACTGTGGTGCGTCGTATTGAGTTATATCCATACTCACTGGTAGAGGAAAATCTTTCGGTAAAAAGAATGTGATCATGATATTTAGAGAAAGATATTGCAGCAAAGCGAAAACAAAAAAACCTGCTGCCAGTAGCCCTAATAGTACTACGATGTATCTGATCTCACGTATGCCCCAGGCAAGATTTAACTTACTGTCACCCAATAAAATAGCGCGATGCATACTAAGCCCAATTGTTATCAACAAGCCAAGAGATAGTAACTGTAAAACCGGTTTAAATACCGAGAATTCCGGTTGTAACGAAACCAGGTCTATAGCGACAATAACAAAACCAGGCACAATTAAAACCGCGCGGTACTGCCAAACACACAGAACGCTCGCTATAAATATCGTGCGCGCCTGACGCCAGGTTGCTTTCATGCAGGAGCCCCAACAGAATTACAATCAACCTTTTGCAAATTTGAGGACTATTCTATTTGATTCGCCGATTGCGGTATTTTTTTGTTTTTCAGCTTCTGCCTCGGCACCTTCTAATTTGCCGATATTTAAAGACGGCGGCAATCGCCATACAACGTCATTTGATGTTGGGCGATCATTTATATTCGCGTTAAGTGTGCTGCGCCCGACTAATTTGAACCCTGCCTCTTCAAAAACCTCTATGATTCGAGATTCTTTCAAATAACCAGCACTACCATCGGCCCACTCATCAGTTGCTATTTCAGGCGCCCAGTGTTGAACAACACCAACGAAACCACCCGGCTTAAGTAAATTTTTCGTGTCTTCGATGGCTTGCGTTAAGGTGCCGGCCCGTTCTTCAAAACGATGCAAATTATGCAACGCTCGAATAAACAACACCGCATCTACAGTGCCATAATCTTCTTGGGCAACCTGCCCAAAAGTTGTTGAACTGGCTTTGATATTGGTACCGCCAGCTAATTCTTTCGCTGTTTTTGGAAACGCGTCGTTCTGCGCAATCGTACTGGCTATTTGCTCGGCATTGAAAAAGCCAAACAGGGGCCACGTCTCATCCGCGTAGTTCAAGCCAATAATGGCGCCTTGCTCTGCAATGTAAGGTGCCAGTATTTCCGTGTACCAACCACTGCCTGGCAAAACCTCGGCAATAACCATGTCAGATTTAACCCCCAAATAAGCCAAAGTTTCTAATGGACGTCGATAAACATCTCTGGCTTTGGTATCAGCGTCCCTAGATTCGATTATGGCGGCAAGGCTGGCCTCATCGGCTTTAGAAATATTTGAATCAAGGTTGGATATACCGACACACGCGCTTACTAACAATGCCAACGCGAACGAACTTATTATTGGTGACTTCATGAGCAACTCCCAGAGTTAAGAATGACTTACAGGAGTTTGCCAGATTTATGCCGGCATCTCTATCATCTGTTCGGCTAAGTTAGCACCTATTTGATCCAACCAATTTCAGCAGCGGTTACGGGGCCAATAAAGGCGTACTTTATATGGTCAGGCATAATTGCGGTGTACTTTGACTCTGGTATACGCCCGCCCATGACTTCCGCATAACGCTGTGGATACAAAGGGTTTAGATTCGGCTCGGCATACCCATCTGGATAGAATGGTTGATTGTTTGCAAGGTTATATTTGTCAGTCGCGCCAAGTGTATGTAACACCTCATGTAAAATAACGAAATTATTTTCGTGATTGGCGCCGGTATGCGCAAATGCATTGACTAACGCGACATGGCCTTGCTCGAGCCCGGTAGAATGTTCAAGGGAAGGCGTTGTGTTCGGATCAAAAAAAAGTACAAATACTTTGATGTCCGGCCTTAGCCCGGCATAATTATCATTTCTCCAAATCCAAAAACGTAGCTTTAAACTCCACCATATGACTCTCGGGATATTGTTGCCTTTTGGTGGTTGCGGCGGGACAGAACTTACCTCATCACTCAACTCAAAGAAGATAGAGTCTTCCAAATCGATATCGTAACGCTCGCCCTCTCGTTGCATGATCTCTGCAATACCGTTAAAACTACTTTTTTGAAGCTGTTTGATATGCGCTGTAGATGCCGCGGACCCATCGCCATTAACCGGATACACCACAATCTTTAAAGGGATGCTCCAGTCAGATACCAGATCGTCACTAACCATACGATCAGCGACCACATATGCAAGTACCAACATCAGAATAACTATTCTGAAGTTTTTGAATTTCATTTTTTATACGCGCTAGTGCAATAGGTTAATAATAGAATTAAAAACTTTCGCAGGGAATATCCACTATCAGTTTTTGCTGGCGATTGAGGTTAACTCACACCATTATGAGAACTGGACCAACTTCAATTAATGTAAATCACCACACCCATATAAAAACTGAAAATAACCAAGGCGATACCCCAAATCCACATCCACATCTGTTTACCTTTCCGGCCCAACATGAACAATGCAACTCCAACAAACACCCCGATAACCGCGGTTAGCAACAGCATCCCGTCTACTGAATGCATCGGCAGTTCTTCCGGACTCAAGCCTGGTGGGTAGCGTTGTGCCATATTAATTTTTTTCGTCAACGGAACGCGATTATTGTCAATCGAGTTATTTAACCGACAAGTGCGGGCTTTTTAACGATTAATGATCACGCCCTATTGCGCACTGGTTATGTATTTGTTGTCTCGGTTCACAATTTACAAAAAATATATTACAGAAAAGCCAACACAAAGGTACAATTCCTTTTCAACATATACGATGAATAAGGGAATATCATGGCATGTACTTTTGAGATCTACAAAGATAAGGCAGGTAAGTTTCGGTACCGCATGCGCGCGGCTAATAAGGAAATTATTTTAAGCGGCCAAGCGTACAAGAGCAAAGCAAGTTGCAAAAACGGAATCGCTTCGATCAAGAAAAATTCTAAAAAGGATATTCGTTACGATAGATTCAAGGCAAAAAATGGCAAACTGCATTTCAACTTAAAGGCTGCCAACCATCAGGTTATTGGAGTTAGTCAGGGTTATGCATCGACTTCTGGATGTACCAACTGTATTAAACGAATCAAAAGTGACGCAGGTAAAGCTAAAATTATAGACTTAACCAAGTAAGATTTACGTGTTACGAAGCCCTCATCACAACTATGTGATGAGGGCTTTTTTATGGTTAAAAGGTTTCTAAGACATTGCCTCTCATATGCGGGAGGTGTAGCCTGTATGGACGATACAAGGAGTCGCCATGCGTATTTGGGGGTTATCAGTTTTAGGAATCATTGTCGCCACACTGGTATTTTACGGTTTTGAATTTTTTTGGTATGGCATCGCCTTTCAAGAAGCCTGGCAAATAGGGACCGGTGTAAGCGATAGCGACTACCAAGGCAGTGCGGTGCTTTGGATGGCGGTTGGCTTTTTAGCCCCCCTTCTGCAAGTCATTGGTTTGGCATTTATTTTAAAATGGTGTGGTTGGCCGGCGTTAGGTGACAGCATAAAAAAGCTATTATTGTTGGCTATTTTTATGGGTGCTGGCGTTAGTATCTATGTACTCGCTTACATGCCGCACCATTCGATAACGGTATTTTTAATTGATTGGTTCCATATTATTATCGGCTGGTTTATATCAGCCGTTGTTCTGACCTTTCTGCGCCCAAAATATATCGCGCCGGTTAAAGCCACCTATCAAGCACCACAAGACCCGGAAGCGATCTATCATGACTAAGACATTATTCATTAGCGTGGTCATACTGACCTTTCTATTATTCGCCGGACCTGATTCAGTATTGGCTGATGCTGCTGGCGAGATCATAGAAGCGCCGGAAGATTTGAAAAACCTTAAAAGTTGTATTGGTACCCGAAGCATAAAAAAAACCAAAATCTTGAGTGATCGATCCATACTTTTTTATGCGCGTGGAAAAAAAGTCTATCAAAACACCCTGCCTAAAAAATGTTCGGGGTTGAATAAAAACTCAATCATAAGCTACACCCTGACGACCAGCCGTCTTTGTCAACACGACCACATTACGATTTTACGGGATCTTGGGAGAAGAACATTGTCTCCCGGGATTTCTTGTGGGTTGGGAAAGTTCGAACCAGTGCCAAATATCGAGGCATTGCAGGGGCTCGAGTAATAAACGGTAATTTGAAACTATAAGCGGCCGTCTACCGCATCCGACGGAAACAGGTATTTAACGTCATAAAAAACTGCTTTTGGCTTACCTAGTTTTTTGATTTCGTCAATGCCCATTTCTTTGAATTGATCATGTGCTACCGCGACGATAACGGCATCATAAGCTTCTTGCTGCAGCTCGTCGATTATCTCTAGTCCGTACTCGTCTTTAGCTTCGTCAGCACTAACCCATGGATCATATATATCAACATCTACATCATAGTCTTTTAGCTCTTTAATAATATCTACAACTCTGGTATTGCGAATGTCTGGGCAATTTTCTTTAAATCCGAATCCCATTACCAGGATCCTGGAATTAGTTACCGTAATGCTCTTTTTAACCATTAATTTAACGATTTGAGTGGCCACATGCTTACCCATCAGGCTATTGATGCGACGACCTGATAAAATTAACTCTGGATGGTAGCCGCTCTTTTCGGCTTTGTGTGTAAGATAATAAGGATCGACCGAGATACAGTGACCACCAACCAAACCAGGTCTAAACGGTAAAAAATTCCATTTTGTACCCGCTGCTAACAACACCTCTTCCGTGTCTATCTCTAAACTGTTAAAAATAAGCGCAAATTCATTGATGAGTGCAATGTTCAAATCGCGTTGGGTATTTTCAATCACCTTAGCTGCTTCGGCGGCCTCTATTGAAGACGTTTTGTGGGTACCCGCCTCTATTATGTCTTGATACAAAGCATCGACTGTATTTGCCGTTTCCGGGGTAGAACCGGATGTAACTTTAATGATTTTGGTTAGGTGGTGGACCTTGTCACCTGGGTTTATACGTTCCGGACTATACCCAACGAAAAAATCTTCATTAAATTTGAGGCCTGATTGCTCAAGAATCGGCACACACAATTCCCTCGTCATGCCGGGATAAACTGTTGATTCATAGATAACAATATCGCCTTTGGACAAATTTTCCGAAATGGTAGCACTCGATTTTTCCAGTGCTGTTGTCTCTGGCTGATTGTTAGTATCGATCGGGGTTGGAACCGTAACGATGTATACGTTGGCGACATCCAGATCGCTGGACTTGCTTGTATAGGTTAGTTTTACGGCTGACTTTATCGCTTCTTCGCTCGATTCAAGAGTTGAATCGAGACCATTTTTGAGCTCATCAATACGCTCCTGATCGATATCAAAACCTATGGTTGGATATTTTTTTCCGAACTCTATCGCCAGTGGTAAACCAACATACCCCAATCCGATTACAGCAATTGACAAGCGCTCTCTATCTAACATAGTTTTTTCGGCAATAGCCGCTCTCTAGTGGTTTTCGTCTATCCAAACGTGTTTGTATTCATCTTCCGTCATTCTTGTTGCTTTCACCTTCCCGTGCAGTAAAACTCTCCACTGGAATTTTTTAAGGAACTGCCTAAATTCGGGGTTATCGTATTGCGGTGTTCGTTTTATCATATGACTCAAATGTCCCCAGAAATTTGCCAGGCCACCAATGATCAAAGGTCTGTGGTGAAGCCTATACACCGCCGCCGCGAATGAAAACACGATACTTCCACCCATAAAGTGTTGGCCGAAACCATGGCGTATACGACCTTTTATGATATTTTTATCGCTCGATCCCATTGGGCGTAAATGAATAAAATTTAGTTTTGGATCATCCCAACTAACTGAAATCCAGCCATACATTCTTGCGGTATGACAATCTATTCCATCCCAATTTACCTGGCGGACAAAACCTCCAATTTGATCAAAACATCGAACACGCACAAACTTCGATGCGCCCACTGACATCTCATCACTAATTTTTTCACTCTCTAGCACACCGCCGTCGAGCTTCATATAGGCCTTTCCACTACAAGTACCTACACGAGGGTTTTCCTCGCAACGCTTGATAAGCTCTTCGAAATACTCTGTAGGCAAATTTAAATCCAGATCTAGTTTGCACAGATAATCAAACTGCCTGTAATCAATGGCTTCCAAACCAGTATAAAAAGCATCTACAACACCGGGGCCAACGCTCCGGTGTCCACGATTATCTCTAGTTATAACCTCGATCCAATCGTGTTTTTCTTCATATTCTTTTAAAATTGTCGGTGAAGCGTCAGTAGAGCCATCGTCCACTATGATCCACTTATCCGGTCTTACCGTTTGCGCTACCACAGTATCTAAAGTCTGGCGCATAAACTCTGCCTCGTTTCGACCGGGCGATATAACCAGGTAGGTTGGTTTCTTCTTATTCATAGATTTCTTTTTCTTGCTGACACCCGATTATAACGTTTTCCAAACGGCTAACATTTTTCTGAATGCTAAATTCGTCGTTAACGAAATTTTTCGCTGACTGAATTAGGGTACTTCTTAGTTTTTCATTCCTGGACAATCTGTCTATGGCATCGGCGAGTTCTTCGGCATTTTCTGGGGCCACAGTAATCCCCGTCTTTTCGTTTAACACCAGTTCAGGAATTCCGGAAATCGTCGTAGAAATAACCGGTAGCCCTTGAGACATGGCTTCCATCAATACCACCGGAATACCATCCATATCTCCGTTTCTGTCTTTGCGAGCGGGTAACACAAATATATCTTGCTCTTTAAACCAACCCGGAATCTCTTTGTTTTCAATTCTACCAGTAAAGTTAACGATATCCTGTATCGATAAACGGGCAGCCAGCTGCTCTAATTCTTCGGCCTCAGGACCATCACCAGCGATTTCCAGCTTTAACTTAAAACCTCTATTTTTTAATAGATGTGCCGCTCTTATTAGAACATCTATTCCCTTTTTATGAACGAGTCTTGCCACCACACATACGTTGACGACCTCATCAATCTCTTGTTTAGGTAAAAACTTGAACTCCTGTGGGTCAACACCACAGCGCACCAAAAATATTTTTTCCGCCGCGACCCCGGCCTCAATCAACTTGTCTTTATTAAAATCAGATATCGTAGTTATCGCTGCGGCTCGGGCGCTTTTTTCCGGGTACAACAATGGACGCTGAAACAGGTCATTTGCATGAACCATAAAACTAAATGGCATTTCACTATATTGAGCAGCATACATGCCTATTTGTGTCGGCACATCGCCAAAGTGTATATGCAAATGATCAACTTTATTTTTTTTTAATGCCTTCGCTAGCCACATACCCGCTAAAAACTGGTAATTCAATTTGATTTTTTGCGAGATTCCCGAAGTTTGTTTTATGTCATGCCATAATAATTTAATGCATTTTAGGAAACCAGTTGGATTGGCAAACAGGTTCTGAAAAAACGCCAAACAGAAGGCCAATAAATTTTTATTGTAAACGACTGAAATCCGTTTCGTAAGATCATCTATGCTAGCCGCTTTGTTGCCAGATTTCCTGACAGAAAATGGAATTGTGTCATAGCCCTTTTCTTCCAAAGCGAACATTTCTTTGTACACAAAGGTTGAGGAAAGCGCTGCAAGCTCTGGTGCCAAATAAGCAACCCTTATTGGATTTTCTGTTGGAAACGGCATTATTGTTTTTATCAAACACGTTTGAATTAGTGCGAGAGCAAAATACTAACCTTTTCTGGATATTATTTCCCTATAGGGGGTCAGGTATGTCGGTCATAATGAGAACACGTTCTTACTATTTACAAATGGTTACAGATTCCTTTGATCAGTGCGCTTTTACTGGTTTTATTTACCAATACAAAATGACGAGAATATTTCTCCTAACAAATCATCGCTGGTAAATTTCCCTGTTATTTCGCCTAAAGCATCTTGGGCCAAGCGAAGCTCTTCAGCACTTAATTCACCGGCGTTAAACTTTAGCAATTGATGTTCCGCATTTTCGATCGCCAGCATTGTTTTGTTTAAGGCGTCGAGATGTCTACGGCGCGCTATAAAAACGCCCTCTCCTTCATTTTTGTAGCCAGCATAATTTTTTAAGTATTTCTTGAGGTCATCAAGACCATCGCCGGTTGCCGCGGACAGGTTAAGTTCCGTTTTAAACTTGCCTGCTGTTTTTCCGGTTAAGTCAATTTTATTATTCACTACGACAACCGGCATTTTAGTTTTTAGTTGCAGCGAATTATCGTTTGCTGAATCATCGCGCAACAAAATAACCAGATCAGCTTGTGCAATAGCATCGTGCGCTCGTTGTATGCCAATTTTTTCAACCGGGTCATTACTATTGTGGAGTCCCGCAGTATCAACAATATGCAACGGCAATCCGTCCAATGAGATTTCGGCACGCACCATATCTCTGGTGGTGCCCGCAACTTCTGTGACTATTGCGGCCTCTTCTCCAGCTAGCGCGTTTAACAAAGATGATTTACCGGCGTTAGGCCGACCGGCAATCACAACACTTAAGCCATCTCTTAGAAGTTGCCCTTGTTGCGCATTTTCTAGAGTGGCCGTAAGTTCGGTTTTTAAGTCAATTAACTTACCGGCGACAACGCCATCGGATAAAAAGTCAATTTCTTCTTCGGGAAAATCCAGAGCTGCTTCTACATATATCCGCAACTCAATAAGGTTGACGAGAAGTTGTTGAACCTTGTTACTAAACTCACCCTGTAAGGAACGACTGGCGCTGCGCGCTGCTGTTGCTGATTGGCTGGCGATTAAATCGGCAATCGCTTCGGCCTGGGTTAGATCGATTTTTCCATTAAGAAATGCACGCTCCGAGAATTCCCCTGGCCTAGCCTGACGCGCCCCTAGGTCAAGACAAGCGTTGAGGAGGATATCCATTACGACCGGGCCACCATGCCCATGCAACTCGACTACATCTTCGCCGGTAAACGATGCGGGTTGTTTAAAGGTTAACGCCAGACCTTCGTCGATAACCTCTCCTTCGAAAATAAACTTTTTAAAACTTGCCTGCCGAGTGGTTGGAATGGCGCCGACAAGGTTTTTACAAATAGAAAATGCGTTAGATCCGGACAACCTCACAATCCCAATACCACCCTGGCCTGCCGGGGTTGCAATCGCGGCAATGGTATCCGGGTTGGAATGTTCTGCGGAGTTAGGCACGCCCTGCTGTGTTTTCGATTTGGCGGGTAATAAACCATTGTTGTGCGATCGATAACACGCTGTTTACTACCCAATAAAGAACCAGACCAGCCGGGAAAAACAAGAAGAAGACGGTAAACACTATTGGCATCCATGTGAGTACTTTTTGCATCATCGGATCGGGCTGTGGCGGGTTTAGTTTTTGCTGGAACCACATAGTAGCACCCATTAAAACCGGTAAAATAAAGAACGGATCCCGGATAGATAAATCCTTAATCCAGCCAATCCAAGGTGCCTGCCGCAACTCTACCGCCTCTAACAAAACCCAGTACAAGGAAATGAAAATAGGAATTTGAATTAATATCGGCAAACAGCCGCTCAATGGGTTAATTTGTTCCTTTTTGTATAAATTCATCATCGCTTGTTGATACTTTACTTTATCGTCACCGAAGCGATCCTTTAAGTCCGCCAGCTTTGGTGCAACGGTGCGCATTTTAGCCATAGACTTATAACTTTTTGCTGACAGTGGGTAAAACATAAGTTTGATCAACAAGGTTAGCAGAATAATTGCCCACCCCCAGTTACTGGCAATATTGGCTTGAATCCAGCGCAACACCCAAAATATCGGTTTAGCGAAAACCGTGAATATTCCGTAATCCGAAGTCAGTTCTAAACCCGGCGCCAATGAATACAAGACGTCTGGTGATTTTGGTCCGGCGTAAAAAACGCTTTTGAATGTACCACTCGCTCCATTGGCGATTGATTGTGGTGCCGAATTCAAACCGATTAAATACTCTTCGCCTCCAGCCGCATTAGCAATACTTTTGGCATAAACTTGTTCGGCACTACTTTTGGGTTCTGGTACCCATGCACTTATAAAATAGTGTTGGACTATAGACACAAAAGTATTCGTGGCCGGAACCTCAATTAGCTTTTCTTTAGAGATTTTTTTGTAAGTAATTTTTTCGTACTTTTCATTGAAGTACGCAGTGCCTTGGTAGGCTCTGGAACCTAACATACCGGTTTGTTTTGTCACTTCGCCATGGCGAAGTTGTCGATATTGTCGTCCGGTCCAAATCTGACCACTATTGTTTTTTACTCTATGCTCAACTTCAACGCTGAACTTGCCACTCTCGAATATATAAACCTTTTCTACTGTTACACCAGTTTCTGATTGCCAGGTTAATGGTACCTCCAAGCGCCCTGCCCCTTCAGCCAGGTTATAGTTGGTTTGCGTCGCTGCAAATTGAGCATAGTGGTTCGGTGCCAACATCGACGTGTCCAGACCAGCTACGTTGTCATGCAATAGACCAGATTGTGCGATGTAGGCCGGATAAGCGCTAGACAACAGTGTGATTGCTGTATTGTCGTCTAGGCTCTCGGTGTGGGTTGGGAGTTTAACCGAAAGTATATCGCCCCCTCTTGTGCTTATCTCAACCTCTAGTTTGTCTGTTTTTACGCTAATCACCGGCAGTTCGTTGACCGCTTGTGTGCTAGTGGTATTTGTCGTTTCCTTGGCAACCGGTTCTAGATTTGAAGCGCTCGGTAAATCACCAGCGGTAGTTGGGATCTGGTGGGTGTTTGAAGTTGTTTCTGGCGCGCGCACTGTTGGTGGATTTTTAAATGCGCCCCACTGGACCCATAATAAATAACCAATGAAAAACAATGCCATCCACAGGAATGGTCGATTATCCATACGAGACTCCAAAACTCATTGTTACTTTATTTTTATTAGTTTATGCCAAATCTTGGTGAGGTCTGTAAACAACTCGTGGTTAGCTTGCTTAGCACTGCCTCGTTTGGCCAACACGATAATATCAACTTTCGGGATCAATTCCGGTGCTTGTCTAAATGATTCCCGGATCACCCTTTTCAATCTGTTTCTAGATACTGCCTGCCCTACATTTTTCTTGCTTACCACCACCCCAAGCCTGGCTATATCAAGTTGGCAAGAACGAAACAATAAGGTGAAAAACCGTCCGTGCACAGCTTCTGCGTCCTCGAACACAAAACTAAAATCTGAGGAGTGTTGTAAGCGGTTAGCGGGTCGCCTTTTCGTTGCTTTCAAAAGATGGTTTATGAAAACTCTAACCAACTAAGCTGAAAGTTTGGCTCGACCTTTGGCACGACGGGCGTTAATCACTTTGCGTCCATTTTTAGTTGCCATTCTGGCTCTGAAGCCATGCCGGCGGGCGCGGCGTAAATTACTAGGCTGAAAAGTTCTTTTCATTCTGATTACCGACAAACAATTGCTTAAGCAGGCGCGCGAGAATACGAGTATAAGCGTTGTTTGTCAAACCTTTAAAGGGTTTATTCGATACCAAGAAACACTAGCCCACGCCTGTGGATAAGTTGTATCATTAGCGGTTCCCGGCAGGATTCTTCTGATGTCCTCGGAAACAAAGGAAAGTTGGTAAATGAGTCAAACATGGCAGCAATGTGTAAAACGACTTGAAACAGAATTAACAGATACTGACGTCAATACTTGGATTCGTCCATTACAAGCCTTTGAAGGCAACACCTCAATTCAAATCATGGCACCAAACCGATTTGTTGAAGAACGTGTTTCCTCGCAGTTTTTGGATCGTATTACCCAAATTATCGAGGAAATCGGCGGCGAGTTTTTTAAATCTGTCCATTTGGATGTTGGTAGCCAACCTGCTTTTACAGAAACCAGTAACGCTTCTGCAGAGCCTGTAAAAGAGCGCCGCAAAGAACGCCGGGTAAAAAAGGCCAGTCCAGCGCATGCCGAAACCAACCTTAACAAGAATTTTACTTTTGAAAACTTCGTCGAAGGCAAGGCCAATCAACTGGCTCGAGCATCTGCCCAACAAGTTGCCAAGAACCCGGGTCAAGAGTTTTCTAACCCGATGTTTTTATATGGCGGAGTAGGGTTAGGTAAAACCCACTTAATGCATGCTATTGGTAATAAAATTCTTGAAGACAACCCGGACGCCCGGGTCTTGTATTTGCACTCAGAGCGATTCGTTGCTGACATGGTCTCAGCGCTGCAACACAACGCAATTGAACGATTCAAAGATTACTATCGGTCGCTCAACGCATTACTGATTGACGATATTCAGTTCTTTGCCGGAAAAGAACGCTCTCAAGAAGAATTCTTCCATACTTTCAATGCTTTATTAGAAGGCCAGCAACAAATTATATTAACCAGTGATCGCTATCCTAAAGAGGTTGACGGGTTAGAGGAACGCTTAAAATCCCGGTTTGGGTATGGTTTAACTGCAGAAATCAAATCTCCTGAATTAGAAACGCGGGTGGCAATTTTGCAAAGCAAGTCGCTGGAAAACTTCGATACTGAGTTGCCTGCCGATATTGCGTTTTTTATTGCCAAACATATTCGTTCAAATATAAGAGAACTTGAAGGCGCCTTGCGCCGGGTGATGGCCGGCGCCAGATTTATGGGCAAAGAAATTAACATGGAATATGTAAAAGAAACGCTGCAGGATTTGCTCGCGATGCACGATCGCATGATTACCCTTGAAAGCATCCAGAAAACAGTTTGTGAATACTTTGGGTTGAGGATGGCTGATTTGTTATCCAAAAAACGCAGCCGGTCAATTGCCCGACCAAGACAACTGGCGATGGCGTTAGCGAAAGATCTTACTCAACACAGTTTGCCCGAAATAGGGGATGCCTTTGGCGGGCGCGACCATACGACGGTATTGCATGCGACCCGGAAAATTGCCGAGCTTAAAAGTGAAGATAATAAAATCCGTGAAGACTACAATAATCTTTCAAGTCGGTTAACATCTTGATAACGGAGTCGGGTGTGATTAATTCTGTGGATAATTTTTCATATCACTGTTAATAAAATAGGGATAAATTTCAGGTTGTTTCTTATCCACAGGAAGCATACAAGAATATTTTGGGTTATTTTTTTGCTGGTCGGCTGTTAAACAGTTGTCTTTATTGCGTAAAAAAGTCTGGGTTTGCATAATAAGCGAGTTATCCAGTGCAGCAATAATAATAAGTTTTTATATATATAAATATATTAATAAGGTGAGTCATTGATGAAGCTCGACATAGGACGTAACGATCTTTTGAATCCTCTTCAGCAGGTAATTGGCGCGATTGAGAAGCGTCAAACGTTAGCTGCTTTATCGCATATTTTGATTGAAGCTAGCGCTAAGAAATTGCATTTAACAGCAACAGACCTCGAGTTAACGATGGTCTCGTCAATCGAGCACAGCGCCAAAGAAACCGGGAAAGTTGCTGTTCCGGCAAGGAAATTGTTCGACATTTGCAAGGCTTTACCGGACGACGCTAACCTGAGTTTGTCGGAAAAAGACCTAAAATTAACAATAAAATCAGGACGTTCCAGATTTACCTTGGCTTGCCTGGCAGCGACCGACTTTCCAAAAATAGAAGATATTACGCCAACCACGAGTTTTGAGATTAAATCCGGAGAAATGCGGTATTTGCTAGACCGAACCGCTTTTGCGATGGCAAATCAGGATGTCCGGTATTATCTAAACGGTTTGTTATTGGAGGTCACCGCGAAACAGGTCAGGGCGGTTGCAACCGATGGCCACCGTCTTTCAATGTGTGACGCTGCGGTCAGCGTTGATACCAACAAGACCAATCAGATTATTGTGCCCAGAAAAGGCATTAGCGAGCTGCAGCGGTTGTTGACTCAGGAAGATGACGTTATCCAGGTACAAATGAGCAACAACCATATTCGTGTAATCGCGGGAAATTTAGAATTCACCAGTAAGTTAATTGATGGCAGGTTTCCTGATTACGATCGCGTTTTACCGCAAGGCAACGATGCGCCGCTGTTAACTTCGCGTGAGGAACTCCGCAGTACATTGCAGCGAGCGTCAATTTTATCGAACGAAAAATATCGCGGAATTCGACTTAAGCTGAGTAAAAATACGCTTAACATCCAGTCAAACAATACGGAACAAGAAGAAGCCGAGGACGAGTTGGAGGTAGATTACAGCGGTAATGAATTCGAGATTGGTTTTAATGTGCAATACATTCTGGATGTTTTGGGTTGTATTGATGGTGAAACTGTAGAGCTATTATTCAAAGATCCCAATAGCAGTATTTTGGTTGTTGATTCTGAAAGCCCGGATGCGCGGTACGTTGTTATGCCGATGCGGCTCTAAAGATTATCTAGCGAGCTTTGACTGCTTTAACGTCGTTGTTTTTCGAAGGGGTTAGAAATCTAGAAGCAGCGACGCTCGAATTAGGGGCGAACCTCAATATCTTGCATGGAGAGAATGGTGCTGGCAAAAGTTCGGTGCTAGAGGCAATACACATTCTTTCAACCGGCAGGTCCTTTCGTACCCGTCATATCAAAAACATCATCCGGCATAATCAGGAAAAACTTACTGTATCTGGCGCGGTTCTGGCAAGGGATGCCGAAAAGAGAATAGGGGTAGAGAAAAGCCCACAAAAAACCACTGCGAGGCTCAACAGGGCGCCTGTACAGGCGATATCTGAGCTTAGCAAGGTATTGCCACTGGTTGTGTTGCATCCGTCCAGCTACACCTTGCTGACGGGCGAGCCTGCTAAAAGGCGTGCATTCCTGGATTGGGGTGCATTTCATCAAGACACAAACTTCCTTGGTCATTGGCGAGCGTATAGCCGCGCGTTAGAACAACGCAATGCAGCATTGCGGGCACAAGCAGGAGCGAAGGAAATAACTCTGTGGGATGAACAGCTGCTTGAGCATGGACAAGCCGTTCATGAGATAAGAGAGAAATACTTACAACATCTCAGCCTCAGTATCTCTGGCTTGCATGAAAAACTTGGCTTCGAATATCAAATTTCTTGTAAGTACCGATCGGGGTGGGGTGAACAAGAGGAGTTCATCACTTCATTGACCAAGGGACTGCAGCGTGATCGCCAACTAAAATATACCTATTCCGGTCCGCACCGCGGTGACCTGATCGTGCGACTAAATAAACACAAAGCCGATGCGGTGGCTTCCAGAGGGCAACTAAAATTAACCACGTTGTTGCTTAAACTGGCGCAAGCAGCGCAATATGAAAAAATAATGAATACGGAGTGCTTGTTGCTATTGGATGATTTGTCATCAGAGTTTGATCAAAATCACTTAATGCAAATTCTAAATGTTGTTGTTGCGAGTAGCTCGCAGTGTCTGATCACAACCATCAATCCGGATTCTATAGCTGCCAACACGACCAAACCTGCGAGCATGTTTCACGTGGAACACGGCCGGATTACAAAACAGAAATAGGCTTGGTTTGTTAAACGTTCCACGTGGAACAATCACAATAAAAAACGCATTAAAAAACAAGCCCCGTGTTCCACGTGAAACATGGCGTTGAAGGCTGTGCCAGAAAGGATTTAAATATCGATAAAGAGGGTATTTGAGTACTGGAAATGTTACAATTCCGCGCTGCTTTCAGGATGAATTTATGAGCACTGACGACACGAATTACGACTCCTCCAATATAAAGGTTTTAAAAGGGCTGGAGGCTGTTAGGAAGCGCCCCGGGATGTACATCGGTGATACCGATGATGGTACAGGCTTACATCACATGGTGTTCGAGGTTGTTGATAACTCCATAGACGAAGCTCTCGCTGGCCATTGCTCGGAAATTCTCGTTGAAATAAGAGAAGACGATTCGATTTTCGTTAGCGATGATGGCCGGGGAATCCCGGTTGATATTCACGAAGAAGAGGGCATCTCGGCGGCCACCGTAATCATGACGGTGTTACATGCCGGTGGTAAGTTCGACGATAACTCATACAAGGTCTCGGGTGGCTTGCACGGGGTTGGTGTGTCAGTTGTTAATGCGCTATCAGAACATCTCGAGTTGATTATCCATCGCGAAGGAAAAGTCCATACCCAGTCGTTCAGCATGGGTGACGCTATAAGTGATCTAAAGGTGCTTGGTGATACTGATAAGACCGGTACCAGCATCCATTTCAAACCGAGCCACGAGGTGTTTGCGACCACCACGTATAGCTATGAGATTCTAAAAAAACGCCTTCGAGAGTTATCGTTTTTGAATTCCGGTGTGCGTATCAGGTTAAAGGATTTGCGCGAAGATCTGGAAGATATCTTCGAATATGAAGGCGGGATTAAAGCGTTTGTTGATCATCTCAACAAAAACAAGACGTCTATCCACCCATCGGTAGTTTATCTCCAGGCGGATGTTGAGCACGATGGTGAAATGATTGGTTGTGAGATGGCGCTGCAGTGGAATGATTCATACCAGGAAAATATCTTCTGTTATACCAATAATATCCCGCAGCGTGACGGTGGCACCCACATGGCTGGATTCAGGGCGGGACTTACCCGGACCATGAATCAATATATGGAAAAGGAAGGTCATTTAAAGAAAAGCAAGGTGAATGCTACCGGAGATGATTCCAGAGAAGGGTTGACCGCAGTTATCTCCATAAAAGTGCCTGATCCAAAGTTTTCATCGCAAACCAAAGACAAGCTGGTTTCGTCAGAAGTGCGTGGCGTGGTCGAATCTGCTTTGAGCGAAACACTGCAAGAGTTTTTACTCGAGAACCCGCAAGAAGCGCAAACGATAACATCAAAAGTTATAGAGGCGGCTCGCGCGCGGGAGGCAGCTCGCAAAGCACGCGAAATGACCCGGCGAAAAGGTGCGCTTGATATTGCCGGTTTGCCCGGTAAATTGGCTGATTGCTCTGAAAAAGACCCGGCGCTATCAGAAATTTATCTGGTCGAGGGTGACTCGGCTGGTGGTTCGGCCAAACAGGGCCGGGATCGAAGAACACAGGCAATACTTCCATTAAAAGGTAAGATTTTAAATGTTGAAAAGTCACGTTTTGATAAAATGCTACAGTCGGCTGAAGTCGGAACGCTGATCACTGCTCTAGGGTGTGGTATCGGTAGGGACGAATACAACATCGATAAATTACGTTATCACCGTGTCATTATCATGACTGACGCCGACGTCGACGGCTCACACATTCGCACTTTGTTGTTAACGTTCTTTTATAGGCAGCTTCCCGAGCTCATTGAGCGTGGACATATTTACATTGCACAACCGCCACTATTCAAAATCAAGAAAGGGAAAAAGGAACAATATCTCATCGACGAGCATGCCTTGGTTGATCGTAAATTAGCGATGGCGCTAGAGAACACCAAGCTTGAAGTACAAAAGGGAGCCAAGGTGATTTCTGGCGAAGAGTTCAAAACGCACGTCGAAAGATTTCATAATGTGAACAGCCATATTTTAAAACTCTCTCGTCGTTATCCGGAAACTGTTTTAAAGTCTATGGTTGATCAGCCGCTTCCGGAAGACGCGCAGAATGACGCTAAAAAACTGGATACCTGGGCCGCCGGGTTGATTAAAGTTTTGACCGAAATAGAAACAGCTGCGATTCGATATGAACACGCCATAGAAACCGGAGAGAACGGCAATCCCGTTTTAGAGTTAACCCGATGGGAGTATGGCGCGCCAACCGTATATAAATTTAATAGAGAGTTTTTCCGTAGCAATGCGCACCGGGAAATGAATCAATTAGGGCACGATACAGATCGTTTGTTCGGCGACGGTGGTACGATTAAGAAAGGCGAAAAAGAGGCGGAAGTTACTGAATTGACTGAAGTTGTTGACTGGATTGAAAAAGAAGCGATGCGCGGCGTGAGTATTCAGCGTTACAAAGGTTTGGGTGAAATGAATCCAGAACAATTGTGGGACACAACCATGAATCCGGAAACCCGTTCGATGATGCAAGTCTCTATTGAGGACGCTATGGCGTGTGACGATGTGTTTACTACGCTAATGGGCGATCAGGTAGAACCAAGGCGCGAATTTATCGAGGCAAACGCACTCGGTGCTACCAACATCGATTACTAAAAGTTTGTTTCAGTGTTTATAGAAAGATAAAAGAAGCTGGTATCGAGCCTAAGCTCATTTTTGATGTGCAAAAACGGCAAACGTAATATGTGTTGTGTGCAGCATTTAACTACACGCCGTCAAATATTTCTTGCCGGGTTTTTAGTCGTTTGGGGTGTCTATGTTGTTGCTTACCTTTTTACTCTACTTAATTTTGATTGTAGCGATTGGTTACTGGTCGTTTCGCCAGACTGAAACTATTTCTGATTATATTTTAGGTGGTCGAAGACTATCAGCATTACCATCAGCACTTAGCGCCGGCGCATCCGACATGAGTGGCTGGTTACTGTTAGGACTACCCGGTGCCGCCTACGTCGCTGGCCTCAGCGCGGCATGGATAGCGGTTGGTTTACTATGTGGCACTACCCTTAATTGGTTATTGGTCGCCAAAAGGATGCGTAATTTTAGTTCTGCTGCGAATGACTCTTTAACTATCCCCGACTATTTCGAAAACCGCTTTGATGATCAAGGCCACGTTTTACGGATTATTTCTGCAATTGTTATTTTGTTTTTCTTTCTGATTTATACCAGTTCGGGCTTGGTTGCCAGCGGCAAATTGTTCGAGACAGTATTCGGCATTGATTATCAGCTAGCCGTAATAATCGGTACCCTTGCCGTAGTATCTTACACCAGCTTTGGTGGTTTTCTGGCGGTTTCCTGGACAGATGTCTTGCAAGGACTATTAATGTTGCTGGCACTAGTGGTTGTGCCGGTTGTGGTCCTTTCTTCTATGGGCGGTGTAGGTGAGGCCGTTAACCAATTACAAAATATCAACCCAAACCTTTTGCATATGCTCAAGGACCTGGAAGGAAATTCACTTGGCTTGATCGCTATTATTTCTTCTTTGGCTTGGGGTCTTGGATATTTTGGACAGCCGCACATTCTTTCGCGTTTCATGGCAATCAAGTCTTCGGCAGAGGTACCGAAAGCCTCGCTTATTGCTGTTTCCTGGACAGCTATAACATTATTTGGCTCAGTTTTTGTTGGCATGCTTGCTCTTATCTACTTAAACAAAGTGCCCAACGACTCTGAAAGTGTGTTTATGTTAATGATAAATACGACGTTTCACCCTCTCGTTGCCGGGATTTTGCTAGCCGCTATTTTGGCTGCCATCATGAGCACTGCTGATTCGCAGTTACTGGTTTGTTCTTCAACCATCGCCGAAGACTTTTACCGCGCACTTTACAACGAAAATGTTGGTCAGGAAAAACTCGTATTAATAGGCCGTGTATCGGTTGTGTTGATTGCAGTGATTGCGGCAGTGATTGCGCTAAACCCTGATAGCAAAGTCCTGACCATGGTTAGTTATGCATGGGCTGGCTTCGGTGCCGCATTCGGTCCGGTTATAATTTTTTCATTATACTGGCCGGCAATGACGCGCAACGGAGCTTTGGCAGGAATCATAATTGGCGCTGTTACAGTTGTTGTTTGGAGACAACTAAGCGGAGGAATTTACAACACTTATGAGCTGGTTCCAGCCTTTATTTTTTCCTGTCTTAGTATTATAGTAGTTTCACGAATTGCACCAAAACAAATTATCACGTCAGCAAAACTTTTTGCATCAACGTAAGATTTTAGGTTTTGTAGAGGCGCTTTACACGGTGTACCACTCTTCTAACCCCCTCGATCTGTGGTTTAGTAAAGCGCCGCTACAATCTACCATCCATCCGGCATATTGGATCTGATTCCCCGTCAAACCGTTAATTCTTCCTAAATCCCCTGTTCGCAACGCTAAAACATTGATACACAGCAAAGTTTACCGAGCGTGATCACCGTTATTATTGGGTCACTAAAAACGCGGTAAATTGCATGTTCGATAAAACAATTAACCTGACCAATTATCTGATTCAGCTATCGACCGAAAATTTAATTGACACTATCCTGTTGTTGCTCGCATTTATTTTATTATTCATTCTGCTTAGATTTAAGTTCTCTTACGCGCGCCTGAAAAAACTTCAACAAGAAACCGATAAGTCTAGGGAGAACATCAAAGTGCTTCTTAATCAGCGCAACAACGAGGTGCCTAAGCTACTTAATATATGCCGGCAACAATTCAGTAAACTCGACAAAGAAAAGCTGCAAACACTAGTAAGCGCTAAAAAACACATTACCGCAGCCGCTTCCAGTAATGATATCGCTAAACTAAGTATTGCCGAAACGATGCTCAGAAAGGAGCTGGTAAAATTAATGACGCTGGCAAAAGAATATCCAGAGTTAATTCAAACCCAAGAGTTTAAAATGATTAAGGCCAGGATTAATGGTTACAATAATGCTATCGGTGATCGTAGAGAAATTTATAACATCAGCGCAAAGGAAATTAATCAAAGATTGTCCAGGCGTACGGGTAATATGGCGGCCGGTATACTGGGCGTGATTAAATGCGATGAATTCAATGTTCAGGTGGAGCAGCTCGGTACGAATGATCTTTCTACGATGTTTGCTTCGTAGGGCTTTTGTACCAAAATAACTGGTTGGGCTAGTCAGCCCTGTGTAAGCTGTTACAAAACAAAGCTCCAGATAAACATGTCGTACCTCAAACCCGTACTCATATTAACGTCTTTATTAGTGCTTGGCTGGATCTTTTATCAACCAGCGACCCGTACCTTTTTATTGCAAGGGGCGGCCT
>CAZUMV010000014.1:0-24826 GCA_964621435.1 uncultured Thiotrichales bacterium
AATAGATAGTGACGGAAATTGTCACTTTTGTACAGAGAATGTGACCCAACCTCGGGTAAAACACACAGTTGGTATGTTTCGTCCGACAGACGAAGTGACGTAGATCAAAGTTAATTGTAGGACGTTAGTATTTTTTGTCACAATTCGACAATCAGAACTGCACTTATGTCGCCAGCATTTCGTTAACATCACATAAACCTCTGTTTGAACCAAACCTGGTCAACGGGCATGACAGTAAAATCGTTAATGCTAGCGAATCGCTCTTCGACGCCAGGTGGAGTGATTTTTATTGCGAGCAAAAAAAAGGTGGCTATATAGCCACCCGAAGAACTTAAACTTAACTAAACCTTAAACTAAACTTTAACTTGGTGCCATGGCCTTGCCTTGGCTATCTACTAGTACGTAAATGATGAATAGATAGTGACGGAAATTGTCACTTTTGTACAGAGAATGTGACCCAACCTCGGCTAAAACACACAGTTGGTATGTTTCGTCCGACAGACGAAGTGACCTAGATCAAAGATAATTGTAGGAAGGTAACTTTTTTTTGTCACAAAGCGACAATCGAAACAATGTTCATTCCACTACTTGATCAATGACAATAGGAATTATATCGCTGTTTGAGATAGAAATATTCTCTACCCGGCCAAAGTGATCACCACTTTGCGGGGTTGCCGAGCCGGTTTTAGACACTCTGGCATCGATTTTAACGATAGGGAAGAGGCTAAGGCGCATAGCGGGCATCATCGCGGTCGTGTCATCGAGTACGATTTCCGTCGGAATATCTTTGCCTGAATAGCGTTTGATCGCGAGTGGCATGGCGCGTGCATAAACGAATACGGTGTCGTCTGGTGCAAGCTCGATACCGGGCGCCAACGTAACTTTTACCCGCAACGACGGGGTCTCGATGTTTTGCTCATTTGTGGCAGCGCTTGTTGTTTCCGTAGCGTCTGCACCGGAATTGCTCAACGCTGCGATCATGCGTTGTAGTTCGGCAGCCATATCCGGGTTTTGTTGTTGCAGCTCATGTAATAGAGGGTTCCAGATACTGAGCGCTTTTTTGATATTGCCGGCTTCATTTTCGGCCATGCCGGCCATCCATCTGGCTTTAATATTGTCTGGCTCCAACTTCAAGGCCTGCTTAATGGCATCGTATGCTGCGCCCGCAAACACTCCGTTTGCACTCATGGCTGCGGCGTCAGCGTAACTAATCAGTAACCCCACACTGTCGGGATTTCGCTCGAGTAGTTTGGCGAATACTGTTTGTGCATCAGCATAGCGGCCCATAAGCATGTAACTTTTTCCCAGAATAGCCTGGCCTTCCAAATCATCCGGGTTAGATTGGAGTCGAGCGGCAAGGCCGTCTACCATGCTCTCAATATCCGCCTGGGTTGGCGGCAGGCGTGGTGGTGTGGCGATTAACCCGGGTGAGCCCAGTAGGTTGTACACAAACAATGAAGCGACAGGCAATGCCAGTAATAGCAACATAGCCGTGCCTTTGTTTTTTGCGACGCGGTCTTTTTTATGTTTGCTGCTCGGGTTAATGTCGTTAATCACTGCCAATTCTAGTTCTTCTTGTGCCGCTTGATACTCGTCTGGGCCAATCCGCGAGCTTTTATAATCTAACTCTAGTTGCTTAAATTGTTCACGAATGATGGATATGTTCAGTTCGTTCTGGTCGATTTTCGTCGATTTGTAAGACCCCACTAGCGGCCAGAGTACGGCACTTATTGTGGTCGCAAGCATAATTCCGATTGCAATCCAAAATGTAATCATTTTTCGCCGTCACTATTCAAGATACGGCGTGCTGTTTCTTTTTGTTCAGCAGTTAATTCTGGCTGTGTGGCATGTTGCATTCTCTTGATGCGACGTAAGAGTGCAAATAGAAGCGCAGCGATAAGTAGAAAAGGCCCCAGCCAAAGAACGAGTGTCGATTTTTTTAACGGTGGCTGATACAAAATGAAGTCGCCATAACGTTCAATTAAAAACGTCGAGATTTGCTGATTGGTTTTGCCGTCGTTCATCATTTTAAAAATTTGTCGCCGTAAATCAATCGCGAGTTCAGCACGCGAAGACCCCAATGATTCATTTTGACAAACCAGGCATCTGATTTTCGAAATATAATTCGAGTAGCGCCGCTCGCTAACCTGTTTATTGAATTCAAATTCAGCGGTGACCGCAAGCGTAAGCGGCGAAACCAGGAGCGCGACGCAAAACAGGAAGATGCGCATTATAGATTATCCGGTAACGAATTAATTATAGGCAATAGGGTCTCGACCCAAATGTTTTCGCTCACCGGGCCAATAACTTTGTGCCTTATTATACCTTCGGCATCAATTAGAAAGGTTTCGGGGGCGCCGTACACGCCGAAATCGATACCAACAAGACCAGCATCGTCAACCGCTACTGATTGGTATGGGTTGCCGTATTCCCTAAGCCAGGTAGTCGCAGCGGCGCGCTGGTCTTTATAATTCAAACCCACGATTTCAATCACTCCTTGATCGGCGATCCGCATCAGCAAGGGGTGCTCGACCCGACAATTAGCACACCAGGTAGCCCAAACGTTAAGCAAATACGGCTGCCCCAGCAAAGATTGTTTTTTTATTATTGTTTCTGGTTCCAGCAGTGATTGCAGCGCAAACTCGGGCGCAGGTTTGTCAATCAATGGCGATGGCACAACGGTCGAGTCTTTGCCAAGTCCGAGGGCAAGTAATACCGCCAAGCTCATTACGATCGCTAGTGGTAAGTACCGAATCACGCCGGGTCACTCAATTGCACTGACTCAAAGCCGGCTCCTTTATTGCCGACGCGATAGCGGCGATCGCTAATAGATAGTAAGCCGCCGATTGCCATGAAAATAGATCCGAGCCAGATGAAGCGTACCATCGGTTTGTAGTAGAGCCGAACCGCCCAGGCGTCATCGCCCAAATCTTCACCCAAAGATACATAAACATCCCGAAATAGCCCGGGTTTAATTCCGGCTTCGGTCATTGGCATTTTTTGAATATTGTAAGTCCGTTTTTCTGGCCGTAAAGTTGCAATCAAACGCTCGTTTCGGCGCACTTCAAACTCGCCCATATAGCTGGTGTAGTTCGGGCCTGAGAGTTGACGAATATCTTTGAATTCAAATTGATAATTGTTGATTGTGTATTTTTCGCCTGGTCTGATGCTGACGTCTTTTTCATTGTCGTAGATTGATACAAAAGTAACTCCGAGTATCAGCATCGCCATGCCAATATGTGCAGTGAGCATGCCGTAAAAGCTTCTGCCGCGGCCGGCAATATCTTGTACCATAGACGTATTGGAGAATTGTCGTCGATGATTAATAAATGTTTTACCAATAGTAAGCGTGATCCACGCGGTGAGGCCGAGGCCAAGTCCAGCTTTAATGCTCCACTCGGGGGTCAAAAGGGGTAAGCAGCCTGCAATAAAGAATACTGCCGCACCCAGAGCCAGCCATTTCACTTGTTGCAAGATTTCTTTCGGAGCATGTTTTTTCCACTTTAAGAGTGGCCCTAGACCCATCAAAATAAACATCGCTGGAGTAATAATAACGAACATTAAATTAAACCATGGAAAGCCAACCGAGATTTTTCCGAGATCAAAAGCACTATAAATCAGCGGTGCCAGAGTGCCGAATAATACAATTGCTGTGAGAGCAGCTAAAAACAGGTTATTCAGGAGCAATGCCGTTTCTTTTGAGTACAAGGTAAAGTGGCTGCCGCGATTGATCGTTGGTGCTCGCCACGCAAACAGTGCCAATGAGCTGCCGATGAACAAACACAAGAGCACTAGAATAAATAATCCACGGGCCGGGTCATTGGCGAATGAATGTACCGAAGTCAATACTCCGGAGCGCACTAAAAAGGTGCCCAACAAGCTTAGTGAGAATGCTGAAATTGCCAGCAAAATGGTCCATGACTTAAAGGCGCCACGTTTTTCTGCCACGGCTAGGGAATGAATTAGAGCAGTGCCAGCCAGCCATGGCATAAACGACGCATTTTCGACCGGGTCCCAAAACCACCAGCCGCCCCAGCCCAGTTCATGATACGCCCACCAACTACCAAGAGATATGCCGAGCGTGAGAAAAACCCAGGCCACTAAAGTCCATGGCCGGGACCAGCGCGCCCAGGCCGCATCGAACCTGCCGCTCAACAATGCCGCGATCGCGAATGCAAACGCGACAGAAAATCCGGAGTAACCGATATACAGCATCGGCGGGTGAATAATCATGCCTGGATCTTGTAACAGCGGATTCAAGTCATTGCCATCTAACGGCAATATAGCTAGTCGTTCGAACGGGCTAGACGTCAACAGTATGAATAACAAGAAACCCGCAGCAACCATGCCCATAACAGCCAGCACGCGGGCGCTCATTGCTAGTGGAATTGATTTGCTGAACACGCTTACTGCGACGCACCAAATTGAAAAAATATAGGTCCAGAGTAGCAATGCGCCTTCATGTCCGCCCCAAATTGCGGTGATCTTGTATATGTCCGGTAAATCCCGGGATGAGGTGGCGGCTACATAGCGGACAGAAAAATCACTGCTTAGCATGGCGTAGCCAAGACACGTGATTGCTATGGTTAGAAAAATGAACTGCCCCCAGGCAGTTGTGTGTGCGACTTTCATAAACCTTTGATTGCCATTGATGGTACCTAGCAACGGCAGGCTTGATTGAATAAGCGCTAGCAAGAGTGCCAGTATTGTAGCGAATTGTCCGAGTTCAGCAGTCATGCTAAACCAGCACTAAGGTGATTTTTCATTATTAGATTTTTGGTGTTGCATGATCTCAGCGACTTCGGGCGGCAGGTAGCTCTCGTCATGTTTAGCCATAATTTCCTCGGCAATAAATTCGCCCTGGTTATTAAGCATACCGCGTGCCACCGTTCCGCCGCGCTCTTTAAACAGATCGGGCAAAATTCCGGTATAACGTACCGTCACATCATTAGACATGTCAGTAACGACGAAGGCGAGCTCTAATGCGCCTGGTTCGCGTTGTAGCGAGTGTTCTTTAACCATGCCGCCAATTCGTATGGTTTTGTTTAGTGGGGCTTCGCCACTTACTATTTGCGTGGATGTATAAAAATAACTGGTGTAGTTCCCAAGCGCTTTGACGACCAGAAAACTGGCGATTGCCAATGCCAGAAGCGCAAGCACAACGAACACACTGCGTTTCTGACGGGGGCTCAGGCCTGCTGAGTTCCGGGAGGGATGGTCCTCGGAGTTCAATGGCCTATCCTCATTAATATTTTTTTGATCTGTGTAGTTAACCGTTTACGACCGGCCAGCACTTCAAGTACTACGCACAGCAAAACCATGCCATAACTCATCCAAAGGTAAAAACCATAACCGCCGGCCTCGAAAATCTCCTTCATTGCGATGTCTCGCCATGTTTTGAAAGCAACGACTGCGCCCAGCTCGTTCGTCCCTCGCGCTGCAAAATAATCGATTTTAACCGTAGTGTAATAATCGCGAACGAATAGGCCCAGAACGCGGCCAGCATAATAAACATTGCGATAAGAATGTTACGTTCAATTTGCTGCAAGGATGAACGCTGGTGCAGGGCTGCGCATTGGTTTGGGTCGGGACAGTTAATGGAGGCATAAATCACCGGAATGCAAACTACGCCGACTAAGGCAAGTAGTGCCGAGGCGCGATCTGCACGCCGACTGTCGGAAATGGAATTTTGTAATGCGATATAGCCGATGTAAATAAATAACAGAATTAACATAGAGGTCATTCTAGGGTCCCAATCCCACCATACTCCCCAGCTGGTTTTTCCCCAAAAAGCGCCCGTCCAGATGGTTAAAAATGCGAATATTGCGCCCGTGGGTGCGGTTGCTGCGGCCATCATGTAGGACAAACGGGTATTAAAAACTAACCCGATAACCGCCCAAAAGACCATGGTCAAATACAGCCACATAGACATCCATGCGACCGGTACATGTACAAACAGGATGCGGTAATACTGTTTTTGGTCGGACAGAATATCCGGTGTTTTGGAGAATCCCCAATATAAGCCAAGTAGCGATAAAATTATCGCGAGTATGGTTGCGATCGTAATGATTTTATCCGTCAGAGGATAAAAGCTACTGGGAGATGAGTATTTGAACCAATTTATAGACATGCTGGTGTAATTATACGATGAGTAGATCAATCATTCGAGATTTTTAGTCCAGCGGAGGCAATCAATGGAGCAAAGACCAGGGCAACGATTAGCATGGCCGTAAGTAGCAGCAAATAGCTGCCAACGTTACTGCCATTTTCGATACTTTCTCTGATCGCGGCGGCGCCATAAATAAGTGTCGGTATATTCAGCGGCATTATAAGTAATGCCAGCAGGCTACCGCTGTTGCGCAAACCAATGATTAAGGAGGCGCCAATCGCGCCAATCAAGCTTAATATAGGGGTCCCGATTAGAAGCGAGATTAGCATCACCCCCAAAGCCTCGGAGTTTAATTGATAAGCCACGCCAGCTATCAGGGATATGAGTACCAGTGGTAGCCCTGTCACCAGCCAATGACTAAATATTTTAGCTAATACACAGACATATACCTGGCTGGATGCGAGTAGCTCATCAATTGAGCCATCTTGGTAGTCATGTTCAAATAACCGACCTAACGATAAAATATTGGCCAGTAATGCCGCTACCCAAACCAGGCCGGCGCCGAGTATTGGTAAATCTGCGTCAGGCGGGTTTAGTGCTAATGGAAACAGAGTCAGCACGATAATAAAAAATACGATCGATACAATAATGTCGGTTGGCGTTCGTAGCGCCAATAACAGTTCTTTTTTAATGACCGCCGAAAAAATCCTAAACACTGTATTTTTCCAGCTCCAGCGTTTTCAGATTCGAGCTTAGCTGGTCTAGCTTGCGGTGGGTGGCGATTAATACAGAGCCCATACCATCAAGATGCGCGCGAATTAGTTTTTGCAGTGCCAAGCAACTTTGTTCATCCAGAGAAGTAAATGGTTCGTCCAGTATCCAGAGCCGACTTGAACCGAGCATTAGTCGTGCCAGACTAACTTTTCGTTGTTGTCCTTGTGAGAGGGTTTCGACCGGCATGGATTTCTTATTGCTCAAGTTAAAATAATCAAGCGCGGCCAGGACCTCGGTTGAAGCTGTGTTGTTTGCATACAGGGTACGGAGAAACGTGAGATTTTCTAGCGCACTAAGACTGGTTTTTATGGCATTGTTGTGTCCGACATAGCGGACGATATTGCTAAAATCGGGGTTTTGTAATGTTGCTGGATCATTGCCCCATGTTATTGTGCCTGCATGCGGTATGGTGAATCCCGCGATTGAACGCAGCAGGGTGGTTTTCCCGATTCCGTTAGGTCCGGCGATCCGGCAAATCTCTCCGCCCGCGAGTTCGAAATCGAGATTTCGAAAAAGCCGAATGTCGCCGCGTTCGCAGCATAGTTGCCGTACCGATAGTTGACGAGTTTGTGTCATGTATCCAGCTAGGCCGAAACGCGAAAAGAAATGATCGACCATGCATGCTGCTCGGCATGTATGCGGAGTGCTTCATCCGGATCTACGGCGATTGGGTTATCAACCAATTCAAGTAACGGTAAGTCGTTTATTGAGTCTGAATAAAAATAGCTGCCACATAAGTCTTTATCGGTGGGTGCAATTGATGCTCTCAGTCTGGTGACCTTTCCTTCTTGAAAGCATGGCGTGCCACTGAGTTTTCCGGTATACCGGTTTTCGATCATCTCTGGCGTAGTCGCTATTAGAGTGTCGACATTCATATAGTTGGCAATGGGCTTGGTAATGAATTCGTTGGTCGCGGTAATGATTACAACTTTATCTTTGTCGCGCTGGTGTTTTGCAATTTGAGCTTGTCCGTCAGGCAGTATTACCGGCGCGATAATTTCATTTAGGAATTGTGTGTGCCAACGTAGTAATTGTGTAGACGTATGATTAGTCAAAGGTTCTAAACAAAATTCGTTATACGCAAAAATATCAAGATTACCGGATTGATAATCTTGATAGAACATGTCGTTTTTATGTCGATATTCAGCCGCGTCCACCGCACCAATTTCGCACATAAATTCACCCCATAGATGATCGCTGTCGCCGCGAAGCAGGGTATTGTCGAGATCAAATAAGGCTAACGCCATGTGGGTATTCTGCACTCGGGAAAGCGATAGTTTATGCGCTATTGCCGACGAGTCCAAGACCGGCTGTTATTTTGAAAAATCGGGATATGGACACCGGTCACAGTGTTTTATAGACATATTCGATATCCTTGACGGGCAAGCACAGGCTATTTCTCACTTATTATAGAGAAAAACCTGATAAATATATGAAAAATATACATTAAATATGCGTTTAAAAGAATTACTCAAATCGTTGCTATCGGTCAACAGCTTCATTTTAGGAGCATCATTCTTGTGCATATTGGGCTTGGCGATGCTTGTAGGTTACCTAAGCCTGTCCAAGTTAAACGAAATTACTGAAGAAATTGAAGTAGTTACCGCGCAATATTCGGAAAAAATTACGGCCTCGGAGCACTTAAAGGACAACATAGAAACTCGAGATAACTTGTTGGATGATTTGCTTTTGTTACCAGTAGGTTCGGCGGCACACGCCAAAGAGTATGGCATTTACAAAGCTTTGGCGCAGAAGGATATACATCTCCTGAAAATGATTCGGGGAACAACAGATTTGCCCAAGATCGAATTAGAGATGATCGAGAGTATCCACGAGAACCTCACGCAGGTAGATGCGGCCCTATCTGAAACATTAAATCGCTTAAAAAGTACGAATTCCAGTGCCCCCGCAGATACGCTTAGTATTGCGACCAGTCAACTCGATGCTTATAGCAGCGTCGTCGAGCTGTTGGTGTATTACAACGAAACGTTGTATGACCAAGTGCTTAGTGGCAACACACGTTTCGGTTCTATGCGGACTACCCAAAAACCATTGCTGATTGCAATTTTGGTTTTGGGCTCAATTATTGCCGGATATGTAATGGTGCGCAATGCTCAGGCTGAAGCGATATTGACCGGTGATCGCGCTGCTTTGCGGCGTCGCGTGCAAGAGCATGTCTCGGAGATAAATGAACAAAAAGAGCAACTCATCGTTACTTTTCAATCCATTGCCGACGGCGTGGTAACAACCGATTTGTTTGGCTCAATTAAACATCTTAATCCTGCAGCAGAAGAATTGACAGGTTGGTCTATCGGAGACGCAGTTGGTAAGAACCTGTCAGAGATTATCAATATTAGTGATGATGACAGTTTCGACCTGCTGCTCGAAGATGATGACGTCATGTCTATGGCTAACCGCGGGCAAAAACTGCATCGCCAAAAAAATGTCATGAAGCGTAAAGATGGTAAAGAGCGTTATATCGAGGAATCGATAGCAGAAATTACTGATGAGTTCGATGAGCTAACGGGTTATGTGGTTGTTATTCGTGATATATCAAAGCGTCTCGAGTTGGAAATGGAGTTGTCACAGCAAGCAACTCAGGATGAATTGACCAAGCTCACTAACCGACCTGAATTTAAACGGCAGTTGGAAGAATTGTTGATCAACCTGGACGAAGGTTCCAATAGTCACTTGCTGTGTTTTATGGATCTTGATCGATTCAAGGTGGTTAATGATACGGCTGGGCACACAGCTGGTGATGAGATTTTAAGACAAGTAGCGCAGCTCATGGCGTCGACCGTACGCAAACGTGATTCGGTTGCGCGACTGGGCGGAGATGAATTCGCTTTCATTTTGCGTGATTGTGAGCCACTCAACGGGGTGCGTGTAATGCAAAATATCGTTTCAAAAATCACTCAAAACCGTTTCGTTTTTGGTGAACAGGTTTTTGCCCTCGGTGCCAGCGTTGGATTAGTTGAATTGCTTCCGGACAGTGATGCGGAAACTGCTCTAACGCAGGCTGATTCAGCTTGTTATCTGGCGAAGGACGGTGGCAGCCAATCCGTACAGGTTTACCGGAGTGATAGTAAGGAATTATCTGACCAGCGCGGACAGGTGCAATGGTTGTCGCGTGTGCAAAAAGCTTTGGACCATAATGATTTTGAATTGTTTTATCAGTCGATAGAGCGGACCAATGATGACGGTGAAGTTGATGATAAGCCAATGATTGCTCATTACGAAGTGCTCGTGCGAATGCGTGATCATGATGGTGGTTATTTTTTGCCGGGAGAATTTATTCCGGCGGCATCACGTTATGGACTCATGCCTAATTTGGATCGCTGGGTAGTAAACAAAGCGTTAGAATGGTGTGGTGATAACCCTGACCTGCTGGATCCTCAACGCCTTGCAATCAACATCGATGGATCGAGTCTTTGCGATGAAAAATTCCTGTCTTTCGTAGAAGATTGTTTTTACGACTATCAGGTCGATTGCTCGAAGATTATTTTTGAGCTCACGGAAAACTCGGTTATCGCTAACATGAACGCTGCTATGACATTTATCAGCACTTTGAAAAAGAAGGGGTGTTTGTTTGCCCTGGATGATTTTGGTACTGGCATGTCATCTTTTGAATATTTGAAGAGTTTACCGGTCGACTACTTGAAGATTGACGGGTCATTTGTGAAGGATGTGCTAAATGACGAAATCGATGAGGCGGTGGTCCGGTCAATCCACGCCATTGGTCGATCAATGAACAAAGACACCATTGCAGAGTACGTGGAATCCAGTGAAATTCGAGCTAAACTGTCGCAAATTGGGGTCGACTATGTACAAGGATATGGCATCGCGCGACCGCGGCCGCTGGCTGAACTGGAAGGTTCTGTTGGCTCACGGGAACCAATCGCAGCTAACGCCGGCTAAGCCTGAAATTCAGCAGTTGTTTATAGTGTTGCCACACTGTTATGCTGGCGCGATATTCAGGGGGTAAACGAGGCAGTCAGGCAACATGCAGGAAGAATATCAAGCGTCCAAAATCGAGGCCAAGGTGCAGCAATATTGGCGCGAAAATAACACCTTCAAAGCAACAGAAGATCCCGAGCGAGAGAAATTTTATTGTCTGGCTATGTTTCCGTATCCCAGTGGCAAACTCCACATGGGCCACGTCAGAAACTATACCCTGGGTGACGTCATTGCGCGGTTTGAGAGAATGCAAGGGAAAAACGTATTGCAGCCTATGGGCTGGGATGCATTTGGTTTGCCGGCAGAAAATGCAGCAATAAAAAACGGTGTTGCACCGGCCAAGTGGACTTACGAAAATATTGAGGTCATGAAGTCTCAGTTGCAAGCATTGGGTCTCGGTTACGATTGGGATCGCGAGCTTGCAACCTGTAGTCCCGACTACTATCGCTGGGAGCAGTGGTTCTTCACCGAGCTGTTCAAGAAAGATCTGGTGTATAAGAAAATGGCCACGGTTAATTGGGATCCGGTGGACCAGACTGTTTTAGCGAACGAGCAAGTTGTTGACGGCAAAGGTTGGCGTTCAGGTGCGGTTGTCGAGCGCCGCGATATTCCGCAGTGGTTTGTGCGTATTACTGCTTATGCCCAAGAGCTACTGGACGATCTGGAAACGCTCGAGCACTGGCCGAAAGAAGTGAAGGCCATGCAACGCAACTGGATCGGGCGTTCGGTTGGCGCCGAGTTGTCTTTCAAGCTCACCAAGCCGGCAGCCGGTATTGATGAGCTGGAAGTCTATACCACGCGTCCCGACACTTTATACGGGGCGTCTTACATGGCAGTAGCGGCCGAGCATCCACTGGTTTTAGCGTTGGCTGAAGAAAATAACGAGCTCGCGGCGTTCGTGAGCAAGTGTAAAGGGCAGGCGGTCGCCGAGGCCAATATCTCCACCATGGAGAAAGAAGGTATCGATACAGGGCTGACGGCCATTAACCCCTTGACTGGTGAAGCAATTCCGGTTTGGACCGCGAATTTTGTCTTAATGGGATATGGATCCGGTGCGGTCATGAGTGTGCCTGGCCACGACCAGCGCGATTATGAATTCGCAAAAAAATATAATTTACCAATTGTCCAGGTTATAGAGTCTGTCGACGATAAGCAGACGGTAGACTTGACGGCCGCAGCTTTTGCCGATAAAGGCCGTTTAGTGAATTCGGGCGAATTCTCCGGCTTGAGTTCAGCCGAGGCGGCAACAAAAATCATCGCGCGGCTGCAGCAGGCGGGCGCCGGACGGGAGCAAGTGAACTACCGTTTGCGTGACTGGGGTGTTTCGAGGCAAAGATACTGGGGTGCGCCAATTCCAATGCTTAATCTGAAAAATGGTGAGCAAGTGCCGGTGATGGAAGCGGAGTTGCCGGTGAAATTACCGGAAGACGTAGTCATGGATGGTGTTACTTCACCATTGAAGTCTGACGCCGATTGGGCCGCGGTTGAGCATGATGGCGAACGAGCGCAGCGGGAAACAGACACCTTCGATACCTTTATGGAGTCTTCGTGGTACTTTGCACGGTTTTGTTGCGCAGACAATGATGATGCCATGCTTGATCAGCGTGTGAACTACTGGTTGCCGGTGGATCAGTACGTTGGTGGCATAGAGCATGCCGTGTTGCATCTTTTGTATGCGCGTTTTTATAACAAATTATTGCGAGATGCTGGTCTGTTAAATAATGATGAACCATTCACACGATTATTGACCCAGGGCATGGTGCTTAAAGACGGTGCGAAAATGTCCAAGTCTAAAGGTAACACTGTAGATCCGCAGCCATTGCTGGAAAAATATGGTGCTGACACTGTACGTCTATTTATGCTCTTTGCGTCACCGCCGGAGCAATCTTTAGAGTGGTCAGATAGTGGCGTGGAAGGCGCGCATCGATTTATTAAACGACTGTGGCGACAGGTACATAATATGTCTCTGGACTTGCCAGACGAGCCACTTAAGCCGGACGCGTTAGATGATCAGAGCAAGGCGTTATATAGCAAATTGCATCAGACCATTAGTAAAGTTACTGATGACATGGGGCGTCGTCAGACCTTTAATACCGCTATTGCTGCTTGTATGGAGCTGCTCAACCATACGACCAAATCCGATGCTTGCGTTGAAGTGAAATACGCGGCATTAGAGAGTGTGGTGAGAATGCTCACGCCGGTAATTCCGCATGTCGCGCAGGAAATGTGGGAAGGTCTTGGTCATCATGGTCAAGTGCTTGACGTAGAGTGGCCGCAGTTAGATGAGTCGGCCTTGACCCGGGATACGGTTGAAATGGTGGTGCAGGTTAATGGTAAGGTCAGAGCAAAAATATCAGTTGCGGCGGATACCGCTAACGACGAAATAGAAGCATTGGCGATAGCAGATGAAAATGCGCAAAGGTTTATCGATGGTAAGGAAATCCGAAAAGTAATCGTCGTTCCTGGAAAACTCATAAACATAGTGGTGGGGTGATGAAAAAGGTATTTTTATTGTTGTGCGTACTCTCGATTTCTTTATTACCGGCGTGCGGCTTTCAATTGCGCGGGACTGGCCAGACAATATCAAGTGATTTAGGCAGTCTTTACGTCGATGGTTTAAGTAAAGATTCCGAGTTTTATCTAACGCTGATTAACCGTCTGTCGGATCAGGGTGTTGAAGTGGTTAACGAACCGGCTTTGGCCACCAGTATTTTGAAGATGTCCAGGCCGACTAACTCGAGCCGACTGATTAGTGTTAATCGACTAGCGCAAGGTGTAGATTACTCACTTTTTATGCGAAGCACGATATCGCTGTCTAATCGAGATGGCAGCCAGCAAATAAAAGCCCGTCAGATAGAGGTGCGCCGGGATTTGGTGGCCGATCCGGACGATGCGCTGGGTAATGATCAACTTGAGCAAGATACGAAAATTGAACTCGAAAATGCACTTATAGATGCGGTATTACTACAATTACGTGCGCGATCATAACCGCGCCAGTGTAAAATATCGCGAACTTGGCGGGAGATATGAAAATGAATAATGAAATAGAATTAGATGGTGAAACGGAGTTGGCGGCAGAAGGGCGAAGCAGGATCACCTTGTGTGGCGGGGTGGTCGCGGCGGTTATAGCAGCGGCCGGATTAATTGCAAGTGGCGCTACTTTTTTTATCACCTTGACTTATGCGCTGGATAATAACGTTCTGTATGCGCGTAACGATCTCATAATGGCATTTATGTGGGTGATATTTTTTATTGCGTTGATGATTGCAGGTTGCCATTTGATTCGCTCAGGTATGACCCGCCGTTTGATGAATATTGTACCCGGAGTTTCTTTGTATTTTGCCGGGCTGGCACTTTTAGTGAATGCTTTTTACTTTTTTGTGCATAGTAACTTTGCCTATGCGGCACTAGCCGGCATCATTGGTTTGGGGTTGATTGTTGCAGAGTGGGGGTCCGAAACCATATAGAGAGTATCTGCGAATGGTTAAGACTTACATATGAATATTAAGCCGGCGCAACTAGCGGCAGCACTAAAACGCACAATTGTGCCGATTTATAGAGTTAGCGGCGACGAGCCGTTTCAAGTGCACGAGTGTACCGATAAAATTCGGGCATCAGCCAGGGCTGCGGGCTATTCAGACGTGCAGCGGCTCCAGATTGATAGCGCCAGCGACTGGAAACAACTAGGTGCCGGTGCGGTGGCGATGTCTTTGTTCGGTGACAAACAACTGTTGGACGTGCGTCTCCCGAGTGGTAAACCGGGCAAAGAAGGTGGAGCTGCATTGATGGCCTATTGTGCAGATGCGGGACCGGATACGGTTCTAATCTTGCAGACCGGTAAATTAGACGCTGGTACACGCAAACAGAAATGGTCAAAAACGCTGGATCAAGTAGGCACCAGTATCGATGTTTATCCCCTGAAATCCCGCGAGTTAGAACGATGGATTGCAGCGAAACTTGGCGCAGCGGAATATCAGCCTGAAAGAGGTGCAGTGCAGGTTATTAGCGAGTACGTAGAAGGGAATATGTTGGCGGCAGCGCAAGAGGTCGAAAAGCTAATGCTGTTGCGCAAGCCCGGAACGCTATCGAGGCAGCAAGTCCGCGACGCAATAACTGATAGCGCCCGTTATGACCCATTTGATTTTATCGATACCGCACTAAAAGGTGATCAGGTCCGATTGGTAAGAATGCTGGAGGGTTTGAAGCAAGAGGGTGTTAACGAAAATCAGATTTTATGGATTATGACTGATAAACTCCGCAAGCTGGTTGCTTACAGAGAAGCGCGGGATATTGGTGGCGACGAACAGCAAGCGTTAAAGGGACTGTGGCAATCGCAACAGGCGTTGGTAAAACAGGCGGCGACGCGTTTGTCACTTGATCAGAGTCGACAAATACTGGCAGATTTGGTCAGGCTTGACTGGGTATCAAAAGGTCAGGCGAAAGGTGACGTCTGGCAGGAAATGTTGGCTCTAGCCTTGCGGGTTGCAGGTGTTGCTACGATCGACCCGATAAACCAAAACTAATTTATGACTAAAGCAGAGATAAACAAGTTAATGCAGCGGTTGGGAAGAGCTGCGAGAAAAGCTGCGCGCAATGCGGCCCGTGCAAGTACGGCCGAAAGAAATTCGGCGCTTGAATTAATTGCAACTGGTCTGATAGAGAATTCCGGAACACTGCAAAAAGAAAATCAAAAAGATCTTGTTGCCGGTCGCAAAAGTGGCTTAACCGAAGCGATGATCGATCGATTGGCGTTAACACCAGAGCGAATTGAAAGCATGGCAGACGGTTTGCGACAAATCGCAAAACTCGCGGATCCGGTTGGCGAAATTAACGATATGAAATTAATGCCCAGCGGTATTAAGGTTGGCAAGATGCGCGTGCCACTTGGTGTCGTGGGTATTATTTATGAGTCGCGTCCTAATGTGACTGCCGATGCAGCTGGATTATGTTTGAAATCAGGCAATGCTTGTATTCTGCGCGGTGGATCGGAAGCTATTCATAGCAATATGGCAGTGCTAAAAGTGATTCAAAAAGGTCTAAAACAGGCAGGTTTGGATAACAAAATTATCCAGTGTGTTCCAACTACAGACCGCCGGGCGGTTGGCGAGCTATTATTGCTCGAAGAATTTGTTGATGTGATCATCCCGCGCGGCGGTAAAGGTCTCATCGAGCGTGTTAGTAAGGAATCCAGAATTCCTGTAATCAAGCACCTGGACGGGGTTTGTCATGTCTATGTCGATACCGCAGCGGATATTGAAAAGGCACTGGCAATAGCAATTAACGCGAAAACACATCGTTTTGGCGTATGCAATGCACTCGAAACGTTACTGGTGCACAAAGACATCGCGCGTAAATTTTTGCGACCTTTTGCCAAAGCTATGAAAAAGCATGAAGTAGTCATCAAAGGTTGTACGCGTACCCGTAAAATTATTCGGGCTAGCTTAAAGGCATCTGCAAAAGATTGGCGCGCGGAGTATTTGGCTCCAATGCTGTCAATCCGCGTGGTTGATGATATCGATCATGCCATAGAGCATATTGAAAAGTATGGTTCGAAACATACCGATGCAATCGTCACCGAAAATCACTCGGTCGGAATGCGTTTTTTAACCGAGGTTGATTCCAGTTCGGTCATGATTAATGCGTCGACGCGTTTTGCCGATGGTTTCGAGTTTGGTTTGGGTGCAGAGATCGGTATTAGTACCGATAAGTTACATGCGCGAGGGCCGGTAGGTTTGCAGGGTCTTACGAATGAGAAATTTGTGGTCTTCGGCGATGGTCATGTCCGAGAGTGATTGCTGCGTATGATTGGTATCTTCGGTGGCACGTTTAATCCGATTCATGTCGGTCATATAAGGTCAGCGATTGAGGTTGGCGAGATTCTCGCGTTGGAGCAAGTGCGGATAATGCCTGCGAACTTGCCCCCGCATAGAGATAATCCGGTAGTCACAGCCGAACATCGTGCCGCGATGGTGAAGCTGGGAATTAAAGACGTCAAGAATCTGCAGTTTGAAGATATAGAGCTACAACGAGATGACTTCTCTTATACCTATGAGACTTTAAAAATTTTATCAAGTAATTTAGAGCAACCACTGGTGCTGGTGCTGGGAGTCGACGCTTTTAGCAGCTTTCCTTCCTGGTATCGTTGGGAAGGTATTCTTGAGCTTGCGCATATTGCAGTTCTCAAACGCCCCGGTTCCCGAATGTCTTTAAGGGCGTTTCCGTCGCAGTGGGTAAATCAAAGACTGACCAAGAAGCTACAAGGTGACAGCGGTGGTATCGTAAAAATTGCGTCAAGTAGAATGGAAGTGTCGTCGACGATCATTCGAAAAAAGATTCATGAGGGTCGGTCAATTAGATATCTGGTTCCGGAATCTGTTGAGTCGTATATTTTCGAAAATAAATTATATTCGTAGGAGTTTTAGGAATAGTATGGAATTAGCATCTTTAGAAAAACTGGTTTTTGATTCGCTCGATGATTTAAAGGCAGTTGATATCTTGGTAATGGATGTTAGCGACAAGAGTTCGGTGACTGATCGGATGATTATTGCGACCGGTACATCTGCTCGGCATAACAAGGCATTGCTGGAAAAGCTGGTAGAGCGAGCAAAAAAGGAAAGTATTCTGCCACTCGGTGTTGAAGGTCAAAATGTATCTAATTGGATGTTAGTCGATCTCGGAGATGTTGTCGTGCACATCATGACGGCCGAAGCCAGGGAGTATTATAACCTTGAGAAGCTTTGGGGTACCGAAGACTTGAGTGACACATCATCAGCGCAGTCTGAATAGGCTCGGCCGGTTCTGGAGTTCAATTGAAGATCAAATTGCTAACGGTCGGACAAAAAATGCCAACTTGGATTAACAGTGGTTATCAAGAGTATGCAAAACGACTGCAAACAGATGTTTCGCTCGAGTTACTGGAAATACCGGCGCAAGGGAAAAGCAAGAAAATGGACGTGGTAACGTCGAAGCGACGCGAGGCAGAACTTTTGCTGGCGGCGATTCCTAAAAAAGCAGACGTGGTGTCTCTGGACGAAAATGGCACCTGTTGGTCTACGGTACAGCTTTCGCAAAAACTGGAAAACTGGAAGTCCGCTGCGCGCGACGTTTGTCTGCTGGTGGGCGGGCCGAATGGTTTGGACCAAAGCTGCCTGGACCGAGCGTCCCAGTCGTGGTCACTTTCGAATCTGACTTTCCCGCATCCGTTGGTTCGCGTTATCGTAGCGGAGCAAATTTATCGTGCGCAGAGTATCTTGAGTAATCATCCGTACCACCGTGCCTGAGCAAGTCGCTATACAACTGGTTTTGGCTTCGCAGTCGCCCCGGCGTTTGGAGCTGCTGCGGCAAATAGGCGTAGAGCCATTTATAGTTCCTGCAGATATTGATGAGACCGTGCAGGCAGGCGAATCGGCACTCGAGTATGTTAAGCGGATGGCTACGGAGAAGGCTATTGCTACTTCAATTTTTCAAAGTGCTCAGCAGAAAAATTTTCATGGCGGTACACATGATGTAATTCTTGCGGCGGATACGATCGTGGTGCACCAAAATGAAATATTTGGTAAGCCAAAAGACAAGAATGATTTCATTAGGATGATGAATTTATTTTCTAATTCTTCACACCATGTGATGACAGCAGTTTCGTGTCTGGCGCAGGATGATCAGCAAACTCTGGTTTCTACGACCGAAGTCGCTTTTTGCGCACTGGATGCATCCGTAATTGAAAGATACTGGAATAGCGGAGAGCCGAGTGACAAGGCCGGTGGCTATGCAATTCAAGGCTTGGCTGCTGTTTTTATTGAAAATATTGCAGGTAGTTATAGTGGCGTTATGGGGTTACCGCTTTTTGAAACCAGCGCTCTAATTTCCAGTGCCTACGCCAGGATTCGCGATGACAACTGAAGTGCTAATTAATATAACACCTACCGAATCACGCGTAGGGATCCTGGAAAATGGCAGCCTGCAAGAACTCATTGTAGAACGCGAACAGAAGCGAGGTACTGTTGGCAATATATATATCGGCGCGGTGACCCGGGTGTTGCCAGGTATGGAAGCGGCGTTTGTTGACATTGGGCAGGAAAAAGGTGGATTTTTGCATGTGTCGGACGTGGGTGACGCTTATCAGGAGTCTGGAGAGACTCGACGCATCAATCAGGTACTGCAAGAAGGGCAAAGAATTTTTGTTCAGATCGTCAAAGACCCGTTAGGTTCCAAGGGCGCACGCTTGTCAACGAACATTACCGTACCGGCGCGCTATTTAGTGTTGATGCCAAACGATAACAATATCGCCTTGTCGACAAGGATTGAAGATCTGGATGAACGTGAGCGTCTGCAAAATTTGGCGACAAAATGTCGGGGGGGAAGTAAGCACGGCCTGATCGTAAGGACTGTAGCAGAGGGACGCTCGGAACAAGACCTGACCAGGGATGTTGAATATCTTGCGCGGCAATGGGCGCTAATAAATGAACGTGCGAACCAGGCCAAACCGGGCGACTGCATTTATAGTGATCTGGAGTTACCAAAGCGAATAGTTCGGGATTTAGTCGGCACAGATATACAAAGCATAACAGTTGACTCTAAAGAGACGTTTGACGGGCTAATGGCTTTTGCCGAACGTATAACCCCTGAACATGTCGCTAAAATTGTTCACTATCAAGGTGAGAGACCTTTATTCGATTTGTATCGGGTTGAAGATGAAATCAAGCGCGCGCTGCAGCCAAAGGTCAAGCTTAAGTCTGGCGGATATTTAATCATTGATCAAACCGAAGCTATGACAACTGTTGACGTCAACACCGGTGGCTTTGTTGGTAATAAGAATCTCGAGGAGACTATTTTTAAAACCAATCTAGAGGCAACAAATGCGATCGCCCGGCAATTACGGTTACGCAATCTGGGTGGCATAATCATTGTCGATTTTATTGATATGACTGATGCCGAACACCAGGCTCAAACCATACGCGCGCTAGAGAAAGCTTTAGCCAAAGATCCGGCTAAAACTCTGGTCACGGAATTGTCTGCGTTGGGTTTGGTAGAAATGACCCGTAAAAGGACCAGGGAAAGTTTGGAGCACGTGCTTTGCGAGACCTGCCCGCAATGTGCAGGGCGAGGATACGTTAAGACTGCTCAAACCGTCTGTTATGAGCTTTTTCGTGAAATACTTAGAGAGGCGCGTCAGTACGAAGCCAAACAGTTACTGGTATTGGCATCCGAGCAAGTCATCGAGCTGCTCATCGATGAAGAATCAAGTAATTTGGCAGAATTGGAATCTTTTATCGATATTCCGATCAAATACCAAGTGGAGTCTCGTTATACACAGGAATATTTCGATGTCGTACCGGTTTAGTATCACTGTAAGATAATCATGCAACTCTTTGTAAAAAAAGGAATTACTGTTTTCACTTTAGTGATAGTGATCGCGATTCTATTGTTCGCACTGTGCGTTGCTGCCATGCGCACTTTGGCGCCAATGGGCGGCAAATATGCCGATAATATTCAACACCAAGTAAGTCAATTAATCGGTCGCCCCGTACAAATTGGCCACTTGATGTTTACCGTGGAAGGTATCACGCCTACCGCACACCTTTCGGATTTGATTATCTATAGTAAGGATGGCAGCCGCCCAGAAATGAGTTTCGAAGGGATGGATATCACTCTCGACATGTTGACTAGTGCGGTAAAGCTAGACTGGATCCCCAAACGTGTGGTTTTGAGTGGAAGCCGGATAAGGGTCGACCGGACTCTGGAAGGGCGTTTGGTGGTCAGTGGATTTGAGTTTGGCGGTGGCGATGGTGAAAACTATTCGCTGGATATTCTTAACGACCTCACCTTTAAAGTAAAAGATCTGGATGTACTATGGAATGACGTGCCATTGGGGCTTGAGTATGAGCTACACACAGACGAAATGGACGTTTACCTTGCCGGTGATAATTTATCGATAAACGGATCGGTCGTGCTTCCAAAAGGTTTTGATTCGAAGGTTGATCTCGCTATTGATGTGCGCGGACCGGCGAATGAATACGCGAAATGGGCGGGAGTATTTGTCGCGACCACACAAGACTTGAATTTACTCGGTTTGCCGTTGCAGTTGGCGGAAGATTTGCCGGTAACGCTTCAGAGTGGCGAGGCGAAAATCGAGATGACGGGAAGTTGGACCGGAAGAAGCGCCTTGCAGGTAGAAGTAGCGGTAGATGCCGAAAACATTAGTATCGAGTCGAACGAATCTGCAACAGTTGACCAGACCACCACGATCAATGAATTAGGCACCAATATCCAAGTGGTTCTGGGAAATAAACAGTGGCATATCGAGACCGATAAAGTGCACTTGGTTACCAACGATGTCGTCTGGCCAGATAGCGGTTTCGAGTTGCAATTCCAGCGTGATAAAGATGTGCTCCGGGATTTCAAAGCAGATATCGATTTTGTTGATGTCGCAACATTGGCCAGAATAATGGCGGCGGTGATGCCCGATAACTCATCCGTAAAGCTCTTAAATCAGCACCAACCGAGCGGTAGTGTGTCCAATTTAAAAATTCGGGCCGCAGAAATCAGGCCGGAGTATGTTGGTGATCTTGAAGGGGACGGTGAATTTAGCAATCTAAGCTGGCAGCAATTCCAGCAGATCCCGGGTCTTGATAAAATTAGTGGTAGCGTAAATTTTTCTGATCAAGTTGGTGAAGTGATTGTGACCGGCACCGAGGTCTCTTACCAAAGTGAGCGGATGTTTGACGAGTCATTGCATTTTGATGACTTATTGGCACAGGTTTCCTTGGATTTTTCAGAACAAGATTTAACAACGCTAACTTTGCAGCAGCTACGCGTTAGTAATAACGAAATTAGCGTAGATGGTTTCGGGTCATTGAGTATCGCGCGGGATTCGCCAGCAATAGTTGATTTACAAATGAGCTCGCCCGGAATTGATCTGGATTTTGCCGGTAAATATCTTCCAAAGACCCTCAACCCCGTGATTCGCGGATGGCTTAAAGGCGGTTTACTCGGTGGTCGGGCAGAAAATGCAGTTTTCACGCTCCAGGGTCCATTAAGTAAAGAGGCGTTCAAAAATAGAGAGCTGAAACTGGATGGGACTGTTCAGGCAAGAGGTGTTCGCGTGCACTATTTGAATGAATATCCTGATATTGAAAATGTGGATGGCGATGTCCGTTTTCTGGATTACGGGGTTCGAGCTGACCTCACCTCCGGTACGGTTTCACAAAGTACCATACGTTCGGGCTACGTTAAGATCGATAATTTTTTTCAATCTGTAGTTGAATTAGATGTGTTTTCCGAGGGTACTGCGGTAGGTGCCGTACAGTATCTTAAAAACGCTAAATTTGGTCAAAAGTTAGTTCCGTTTTTGGAAACGGTAGAAACAGCGGGGCCAGTATCATTGGGGTTGCAAATTGAGGTGCCGCTAGGAAAAATGCGCGAGACCCGCGAACGCGTGATTAAAGGCACCATCGGCTTAAAGAGAAATCTTTTGGCGATCCCTGAAAACAATTTAGAGTTCACCAAGGTTAGTGGTGAATTGCGCTTCAACGGTGCAAATTATTCTGGCGAGAATATAAAGGCGACCTTCAGGGGAAAACCAGTCATCGGCGCGGTTACTACTGAAGCTGATCGAGAAATACATATATCCGTTTCGGGAAAAATGGAGGCCGCAGAGTTGCTGCCTGGCAACGCGCTGCTAGCTGCGATTGCTCATGGTAGCGCACCTTGGCATGGCGTTTTTATCTTGCCCTCAAGAGAGGATGCGCGAAATGGTGTTAAACAAAAACTGGTGTTACGTTCTGGTTTGCACGGCACGGCATTCGACCTGCCGATTCCGGTTGGAAAAACAAGTGATGAAATACGGTCTATTAAAATTGAAACAGATATTGCCGCGGGTAGCCGGGTCGCGCACATTAGTTACGGCGACGACTTGCGGGCAGTCATGGAGCTTGGGGGGCAACAAGGAAACTATACGGTTTTGAACGCAGATATCGCTTGTGGGGATACTGTGCCGAATTTGCAGGCCAGTGGTTATTCTTTACATGGTGATTGTGACCAGCTGGACTTGGGAATGTGGATCTCCAGAGTTAGAGAGTTGTCGCCGAAAAAAGGCGATACGGGAAATTTTCCGGTTAACATAAATGCGCAGTTTGATAGCGTGCTGTTCGCTGCTCAAGATTTCAAAAACATTAGCGTTGCTATGGTAAATGCTAACAACTATTGGGATCTTACGGTGGGTGGTGAACAGGTAAGTGGAGACTTTAACTTGCCCTATGACCTGGGCGAAACAAATAAAATCATTGCTAATCTGGAGCGTCTGCACATCAATGCTGCCGAAGGAGAGGGCGGTGGCATATCACCAAAATTGATTCCGGGTCTTGATGTGTCTATTGAAGATTTTGTGTATAACGAGAAAAATCTCGGTGGCGTAAACCTGAATAGTTCGCGCCTACCGCAAGGTATGCTTATCGAGGATCTGGAGTTGGTGCGTCCCGATCTGGTTGCAAACATCACTGGTAGCTGGAATGAGTTGGATGAGGATTCATCGGTGTCGCAATTGGAGTTTGAAGTAGAGGGTGAAAACTTTGGCAGTTTAATATCTGATTTTAACGTAAGCCAAAACCTTAAGTTAGCGAACGGTACGCTGTCTGCAGCGGTTAGTTGGCAAGGTGCGCCTTATCGAATTGATTTTGAAAGCCTCTCTGGTGTTTTGAATACTACTTTACGCGGTGGAAGTTTACGTGATGTCGAGCCTGGGTTGGCGCGCGTATTCGGACTTATCAACTTTGACTCTTTGCCGAAACGGATTGCCTTACAGTTTTCAGATGTGGCTGGAGAAGGGTTTCATTTTGACAAGTTATTTGGCCGGGTAGCGGTCGACAAAGGCATTGCAAGTATGGATAGTTTTCAAATTGAGAGTGATGCGGCAAATATGGAATTGAATGGCCAGGTTAATACTTATGATAAAAACTATGACCTGGAGCTGGAAGTGGTGCCAAGTTTAATGACGGCTGTCCCATTGGCAACTACATTGATCGCTGGTCCGCAAACCGGTGTTTTGGTATATCTTTTAGACAAAGTCACGCAAGGAGCTGGGGTTGATTTTAACAAGAGTATAACCCAAAGTTATTTGATTAAGGGTCCATGGGAAAACCCTGATATCGAACAGGTAAAAAAGCAGGAAATTGATCAAGAAGAAGATAATCTCTTCGATGGTGATTGATTGTCTGTTTTGCACAAAATCCAACCGGAATAAACTATGAATGAACTAGCGCGGCCAGCCCCCACAGCTGTACTCGAACAGGCGGGCTTGACGGAAACTGACTTGCAGTCTTTGATGGGCTTACTCGCCCGTCCAAAGGTCGACGATGCGGATATTTATTATCAAGCTTCACGACATGAGGCATGGGTACTTGAAGATGGAATTATCCGTGAGGGTAGTTTTAATCGAGATCAAGGTATTGGCTTGCGTGCGGTCAGCGGCGAGAAAACCGGTTTTGCCTATTCTGATCAATTAGACATGCGCGTACTGCGTGAAGTTGCAGGTAATGCTGCGGCAATTGTTGGTGCGGGTCAATCTGCCACACTAAATGACTGGTGCCATGCTACCAACATTGCGCCATTGTACTCGGCGGAAGATGTTATTAGTAGTATGTCGGAACAAGGAAAGATTTCTCTGTTACGGGAAATGGATGCAGTGGCGCGAGCTGAGGATGTAAGGGTCGCGCAGGTGACCGCGAGCCTTTCGTGCGTACATGAAAACATTTTAGTGGCGACTCTGGATGGTCATGTTGTGGCAGATTCGCGGCCATTAGTTCGCTTGAATATCAGTGTAATAGTTGAGGAAAACGGCCGGCGCGAGCAAGCCAGCTATGGCGGCGGCGGACGGTACAACTTTCAGCACTTTATTGATAATGGATTAGCGAAAGATTATGCAATCGAAGCGGTTCGACAGGCTTTGGTTAATTTGGAAGCAGTCGATGCACCAGCAGGTCTTATGCCGGTCGT
>CAZUMV010000015.1:0-24190 GCA_964621435.1 uncultured Thiotrichales bacterium
TTTTAGTAACCCATCGGTTCAAGTCCGGGCGAGTCCTGGCACCATTCATACTTTCGAGCCATGTCCCTTACGTCTACAAAAGTAGACGGCACAATAGGTGGACTTAAAATCCCTCGGTGGGTCGCTCCCGGGTACCATTTTAAAGCATCCGCTATACTCCAATGCACTTCCACCACTTAATACCTCCAGATTTTGGAATGCCATGAAATTATGTAATGTAGAAAGAGCACAAGAGTTAATGGCACGAGATCGTATCGATGGTCTCGTTGCTGCGAATCCAATCAATTATTACTATTTAAGCAGTTACTGGGGTTTGTTCAACACAGCCGGAGGCTATGATGGTTCGTACATCAGTTTCTTGCCGGCTAAAGAGCCTGCTGCGGCGAGCCTAATTGTACCGGCGTTGGAAATTCGTCGCTTGGAGACGACCGGTGGCACTTGGATGCCCAATATATTTCCATATTTCACTGACGCAAGTAATCCGGTTGGGCAGTTTGCGGACGATACTCCTAAAGGTCAGGAATACTCAGGTTGGCGTCCGGCTGATGATGTTATAAACGATAGTTTGACCACGCTTGAAAAAGGTTGGATGGCGATGGTGGATAAATATGGTCCGCAAACATCACCTAATGCTTTTTGGGCGGTTAGTCGTGCGATAAAAAATGCAGGGCTTGAGAACGCTACGCTGGCAGTTGATGATCTACGATTGATTGAGTGGCTAAATGGCTGCGAACTCGATCGCTTGTCATTGGTTTACCGACCTGATCTGTTTAACGAGATACGGTTAGTCAAAACAGCAGATGAACTCGAGATTATGTCGCACGCTGCCATGATTAACGAGAATGCAGTATTAAAGGCTGCCACTAATATGCAGGAAGGCTTCACGTGGGCTGAGGTCGAAAGCATATATATGACGGATATTGCGAGTAACGGTGGCACGGGTGTTTATCTGATGTGCGGAGTTGGTGAATTGCCGGCCGGAAAAGTGCGCAAGGGCGAACCGATTCTTTTGGATGGCCTTGGCAAGTATCAGCACTATCATGGAGATTTTGGCCGCTGTGTCGTGGTCGGCGAACCGTCAGAAAAGCATAAACGCTACCACCAGGCATTGTGTGCAGGGTGGGAAACTGCGCAGGAATTGATAAAGCCGGGGATCAGCGCTGAATCGCTTTCCAAGAAAGTTGCAAGAACAGTTCGTCAAGCCGGTATCCGCGACTTTCGTGATCCAATCGTACATAGTGTCGGTTTAGAGCATACTGATGATCCAAAGCCTTTTGGTGTGATGCCACAAACGAAAGAAGATCAGGTTTTGAAAGAAAATATGGTCATTAATGTCGATTTGCCGCATACAGAGATTGGTTGGGGCTCGGTACACTTGGAAGATACCGTGGTCGTAACGGCTAATGGCTACCGGCGTCTTTCCCGTTCATCAGTAGATCTTATTGTATCGGGCTAGGATACAACCCGATATTTATGACGTGCTGGATCCGTAATTTTTTTTTAAAACGCCAACGTGGGTTTTGAATGCTGCATATACCAGTCACAAAACTGTTTGCAAAACTGTTCATCTTTTGAAAACGGTCCGGGTCGGTAGTGCGCTGAACGTATTCCTGCACTCATGGATTCGCATAAACCAACGTCTTCCGAATTCGTTACGCGCCACACATCGGTCATATGCGTTTCTGTAAAATCCACATCTTCGACCGCGTCATTACTAACAATCCAACTCGAATAAAGCGTACATCGATTCTCGTCGAGCGGAAGAACCCAATTGGTCGCTATATGGTCCGAAGCCATATGGATCCAGGCATTAGGGTTTAACCATATCGAGAGGGTGCCTTCATCATATCCGGTTTCAATATGCGGGCCGATCAATTTCTGACAGGCAGGTTTGCCGTCAAAAGTAATTGACTGATAGCCTGCCGCAAGAGGATATCTGGCGACGCGACAATCGGCTGAATCGGTAAATGGTTTCTCTTCCCACGCCAAGTCTTTTTTATTCCATCGTGTCTGGGCGGCGGTAAGGAGGGCTTCATAATCGGGTGTAGACGCACCATTAAAGCTTGCAGCGTCGAATAGCTTCAGGAGTTGTTTGTGATTGCGTGCGCAATGCATGCATTCCCGGTTATTAATCATCACCGAGAGCCAGCTGGCTTCAATAATTTCTCGATTGTGGAATGCTGGCTTGTAGCCACCGCCGCCGAGAGCAAACGGATTCGTGTATGGCGCAATTAGATCCGAGATTACATCTAGATCCCGGGTAGTTGGTTCTATTCCCAGGCATGCAAATATCAATCCATCAACTTCTTGCACAGCAATTTCATCAAGATACATTTCTTTTCCATCCGGCGAATCTATGAATTCCTCCGGCATACCATTTGCGTGTGCGAGGCGGCCTGAAGTTATGTCGTAGGCCCATTGATGGTTAGGGCAAATTATACGGGCGCCGCATTTTCCCGTGGCGTCATTTACCAATCTTGCGCTTTGATGTGCGCACCGGTTAACAAAACATTTGATGCTGCCGTCAGCAGCGTGGACTAGAAAGTAGCTCTCGTTTAGCAGGTCAAATTTAAAGAAATTTCCGCGCTTGGGAATGTCCCCGCGGGTAGCAACGAAAAACCATTTGTTGCTAAACAGATATTGCATACGTTTTAGATCAAAATATACTTCCTGAGGGAAACCGTAACCTGATTTATATTGCATAAAGTCACTAGCGAGAACGCGCTACAGCTATACCATATCGTCAAACGGATTTTCGATATTTAAGTCCACAGCGTTATCAAAACCGGGCAATGTCAGTTTGTTGGCATCGATATCTATCTCATACTCGTCGACAATATTTTCGCCGAAGTTGTAAATGATCTTGTAGTCACCATGATTCGCGGCTTGATCATATACTTTGGCTTTACGTCGGGTTTCTTGGAGTTTTTCTTGATACGCAGATAAATCGTCATCAGCGTGACGTTTATTTATCATGTCGATAGTAATATCGGCCGAGAGCACACTAGCGGTTGCATTATTGCCGCCAAATCCTTTTGAATTCAAGAAGGCCACATCGATAGTGGTGTTGGTTCGGTCTTCCAGCAAGATATCCAGGCGGTCATCAAAAACGTCTTCGGCGACAGCTTCAATACTACCAATGGCGGGAATTATTTTGTCCGCAAATACACCAAGCGTGGTACTTAGTTGATCACCGCTAGCCGGTGCCAATGGGTGACCAAGGTAGCATTTGACCGCAGTGACTGGCCAGTTTTGAATATCAAAAGCGTTGGCTACTTTATCCATGATATTAGATTCGGTTATTCTATTTTGTGGCGTACCGGAACCATGGGCTTGAACAAAGCTGCGCTTTTTAATACTGTCTTCGCCGACAATGGCTTTCGCGGATGCAACAGCCTTTGCCAGCGTTATATAATTACCCGCACCGGGTGATGAAATTGATTTTTTAAAGCCATCAGCATTAACGAAAACATCATTTACCGAACCGTAAATATCCGCTCCCAGTTGTAGCGCCAATGCATCATCCATCAGGACAAAATATTGTGTGGACTCACCCAATGAAAATCCGCAATTTTCTGCAAAGGGACGACATGCACGGCGATAATCAATCTTTCCATTACCGTCAATTTTACTCAAACGGTCGTCACTCGCCAGCGCGCTCATGGCGTGATAACCCTCAATGATTTCCGGTAGGATTGGCGCTTCCGAGGAGCCGACGACGGCAACTCTGCGACGCCCCGACTTGATATCATCGACACCCAGTCGCAAATTATATAAAAATGACGCGCAGGCGCCGGCAATGCTGCCGGTGGTGCCGACGTTACCGCAGACATATGCGTTAATAAAATCAGCCGGCATTGAATTGAGGCCCAGTGGCAGCTGCTTGGATGATGCCCGTGACGAGCGCAGACGTGCTTGCAGCATGCCTGCATTACCCATGTCATCGTTTTGACCCATCGCCGAGGTTGCGTAGATACTGATTTCATCCGGGGCAATACTGCCAACAATATCAGCCCATGGTATGCCAACGGAGTTCAAGGCATCTGATGCGCCCAAAATAGCTAGCTGCAAACCCCGCGGATGAAACCGAGAGTTATATAGCTCGGACGGATCAAAGCCGCTCGGTAATTGACCCGCTACTTGTACCGCTAATTTTCGAAAGCTCTCTATTTTTACTGCAAAATCACCTTCAACGTGTATCTCGACTTGTTTGTCGGAAATATCGGCAACGCTCCAATTGGCCGGAATTTGGGAGGGTAGATTGCTACGGCGCATAATAAACGAGGTCTCGCGCGCGGCCTTTAGGTCGACATCGCGATTAGAGCTGACGTGATCGACATCGAAGTATTGCGGCTCTATTCTCCGCATCAATGTGCCATTGAAAATATCATCACCAAAGCGGGTTTCGATTTGATCAGCAGCAATATGCTGTCCTTGTTGATCAAAATACTCGCCATTCTCGTACGTTACCAGTTGCATCATGACTGCAAGGCTGGTTAGCGTTTCCATACGTTGTTGCTTAGGTATGGAGTCGATCACCAAACGACGGTACGCGTGATGAAAGGAACTACGTCCGGCGGGATTATATCCGCCGAATCCGACAATTACCGGCAACGGAGTAGATTGATTCATAAGTGTTAAGGGCGCAAGATGTTAACCCCAATTGTGGCACATTCGCAGCTCGGGGTGTACCGGAACCGTGCTTTATTATAGAGAGCTGGCGAACATCAATATAATTAATGCCGGGCATATAAATTTGATGTACCACGGCCAAATTTTGAAGAAAAGACTGTTGGCAGCGTCCGGATTGCCAGCTTCAATTTCTTGCAGGATGTTGTTGCGGCTCCAGAGCCACCCGGCGAAAATACTGATTACCAGCCCCAACAAGGGTTGGCTCCATTCTGTTGTGGCGGTGATCACCAGGCCAAATAATTTTCCGAAATTTAATATGATGATGAGGCTAATGACTAATATGCTTCCGGCAATTGCCACAGTGGCCTTGTTACGAGTCAGATGGTGATTTTCGATCGCATAAGCCACGGGTACTTCCAGCATAGATATTGAGGAGGTTACCGCGGCAATAATCATTAAGGTAAAAAACGCAATCGGTACGATGATCGCCGTTGATGTCATTGTGGAAAACAAAGACGGCAGGACTGAAAATAACAAGCCATCACTGCTTATGAGATTGCCGGCATCGTTAAAAATCTGCACTCCGCTGGCCTGTGCCACATACATGGCTGGAATAATCAAAAGGCCGGCAATGATGGCGATAGAAATATCGAGTACTGCCACCCATGCACCCAAACTTACAATATTCTCTTTTTTGCTGATGTAACTGCCATAAACCAACATCGTACCAACGGCGAGAGATAACGAAAAGAAGGCTTGCCCCATGGCGTCGATAATCAAGCCGGACGATGTAAAGACAACCGAGAAATCCGGTTGCAAATAAGCTCTGAAACCGGCTGCCGCGCCGTCCAGCGTTGCTACATAGATGATAAGTGCAATGATGATCAAAAAGAATAAGGGCATCAGTCTGGTAGACCACTTTTCGATACCATTGCTGATGCCATTTCTTACGATAGAAGCCGTTAGCAGAAAGAACAGGATAGTGAAGATAATTGTGCGAGATTGAGAACCGCCAATTAACCACGCGGCGGCATCATTCATACCGACTGCGCTAGCTACGTAATGCAGGCACCAGGTAACGATCCAGCCGCCTACAATAGCGTAAAAGCTCAAAATCAAACTTACAGTTACGAGCCCAATTATGCCAACGGTGGTGCCAATGATATTACCGGTTAATTTTCTATAGGCATTGACCGGGTTGGATTGATAATGCCTGCCGACCAGTAGTTCAACCATCAAAACCGGGTAGGCGAGCAAGAACGCGAGAATCAGATAAGCGAGTACGAAAGCAGCACCGCCATTGCTGGCAACATTAGTCGGAAAGCCCCAGACATTTCCAAGTCCGATTGCGGAACCGGCGGCCGCCAAAATAAATCCGATGCGGCTGGTAAATTGTCCTCTGGCTGCCATTATTTATTCCTGTTGTTGAATTTTTATATAGTTTGGTAAGATCGTACCGCAATCTTCCTGTCAGCGCATTATTTAAGCAGCCGTGGGTATGATTTGGCGACATTCAGATATTCTAATAAGCGATAACTATTGAGATCAAATTATGCAATTGTCCGACTATTCGTTTTGGGCTAAAAGGGCGACCGAATGGTCGCAGAAATATCTTGATGAACTGCGTGGCCGGTCTGTGCGGTCAAACTGCAAACCCGGCGAGATTTATAAGCGAATCGAAAGTTCTCCGCCAGAAGGCTCGGTCTCTATGGAACAGGTGTTTGCTGACTTCGAGGATATTATTCCCGACGGCATGACCCATTGGCAACACCCGCGATTCTTTGCCTACTTTCCCGCTAACGCCAGCACGGCCTCAATGATTGCTGAACAGCTGATGAGCACCATGGGTGCGCAATGCATGTTGTGGCAAACATCTCCCGCAGCTACAGAGCTTGAGACGCGTATGATGGAGTGGCTGGGTCAGGCGCTCGGGTTGCCGGAACATTATCAAGGTGTTATTCAAGATGGTGCAACCTCCGCGACATTGTGTGCAATTTTAACGATGCGGGAACGGGCGCTGGCCTGGCGCGGAAACACTGATGGTTTGGCAGGTCAGTCTCCTATCCGTATTTATTCCTCTGATCAAGTGCACGCGTCGATTGACAAGGCCGTCCGGGTAGCTGGAATTGGGCAGGAGAATTTAGTCAAAATACCTACCGATGAAGATTACTCAATACGACCGGATCTGCTAAAACAGCAAATTAAAGAAGACCGCGCGGCTGGCTATATACCTGCCGGCGTAGTTCTTTGTGTTGGTGGTACCGCAATTGGTGCGAGTGACAATTTAAACGCCGCTATGCAGATTGCCAAAGATGAGAATTTGTATACGCATGTCGATGCGGCGTGGGCAGGTTCGGCGATGGTATGCCCGGAATTTCGCGAGATTTGGGCCGGGGTCGAACACGCAGATAGCATTGTGTTCAATCCGCATAAGTGGCTTGGCGTTCAATTTGATTGTTCGGTGCAGTTTTTGGCTGATCCGGCTCAGCAAATTCGCACGGTGGGAATTCGCCCGAGTTATCTTGAGACCCTGTCCGAGTCGGATGTGATTGACTACAGCGAGTGGACAATTCCACTCGGGCGCCGATTCAGAGCACTTAAGATCTGGTTTATGTTAAGAGCGTACGGGCTTAAAAATTTGCGAGAAAGAATTAGAAGTCATATTGCCTGGGCGCAAGAGGCGGAGCAGAAATTAGCGCAATGCGACAATCTCGAAATCACTTCCAGCTGCCGGTTTTCTTTGTTCACTTTCCGGTTTAATGACGGGGCAACTGACGCAACAAATAAAACGATGGAGTTGCTGGAGCGCATTAACGATGATGGCCGAACCTACCTTACCCAGACCACGCATGCCGACCAGTTTGTTATCCGCTTTCAAATCGGCCACTTCGATTGCACCAGAGATGATGTCATGACTGCTGTGCGGGTCGTTGAGGAAATAGCAGGGCAACTGGCAATTACCAGGGTGTAAAAACCTACTGCAGATAGAGTAGAGAGAAATTGAATGACAAATACTTCACACAGCCACGTAACCGATTCGCGTAATGACGATATCCTGATCAATATCAATGGCGAGTTATTTCCCAGAAATGAGGCCAAGATTTCGGTGTTCGATTCGGCATTTATGCTTGGCGATGGCGTTTGGGAGGGGCTGCGGGTACATAATGGTTGTATTGCGTTTTACCAGCAGCACTTAGATCGACTTTATGCGGGCGCAGCCGCGCTCGACTTTGAGGTCGGCATCAGTCAGCAAGCGCTCCTGAAGCGCATGTATGAGACGCTTGAAGCAAATACTATGCAAGACGGCGTGCACATTCGACTGATGGTTAGTCGTGGCACTAAATCTACGCCGTATCAAGATCCACGGGTTACCGTCACGCCGCCAACTATCGTGATAATACCGGAGTACAAAAAGGCGTTACCCGATACTGTAGAAACCGGCATAGAAATATTTACCGTACATGTCCGCAGGGGGTTTCCGGATGTACAGGATCCAAAATTAAATAGCCATTCAAAGATCAATTGTATACTCGCCTGTATTCAGGCCACCAAAGCCGGCGCAGACGAGGCATTGATGCTTGATCCGCACGGCTTTGTAGCGACTTGCAATAGCACCCACTTCTTCATCGTCTCCAAGGGGCGGGTATTAACTTCTACCGGACAGTTTTGTATTGACGGCGTTACGCGCGGTGCGGTGTTACGCATTTGTCGCGAACAAGGCATTGAACATAAGGAGTGTCAATTTTCCTTAAGCGACGTGTACGCCGCGGAAGAAGCATTCGTAACCGGAACGTTTGCTGGCGTGGTGCCCGTAACTGCCGTGGATGGTCGTCAGATAGGCTCTGGTGCGCGCGGTGAAATGGTGATCCGGCTACAAAATTACTATCAACAATTGCTGGCAGCTGAATGCAATAATGCCTGAAGATGAAAAGACAGTAACCAGAATTGCGATGTGGTCTGGCCCACGCAATATTTCGACTGCGATGATGAGATCATGGGAGAACCGGGTGGATACGACCGTTGTTGACGAGCCATTTTATGCTTGTTTCCTGGTCCGCAGTGGCATACCGCATCCGATGCATGAAGAAGTATTGGCCAGTCAAAAACATGACTGGAGCGAAGTCATTTCTGGCGTCTTGTCGGCGCCACTACAGAAACATGAGAAAATTCAATACCAAAAGCAAATGACTCACCATATGGTAGGAGAGTTAGACCTTCAGTGGTTCCGAAGCTTACGGCATGCTTTTTTAATCCGTCACCCGGGTGAAGTTCTGCATTCCTATATTGAGAAACGAGAGCGGGTGACTGCATCGGATTTGGGTTATAAACGGCAACGGGAGCTGTATGACCTGGCCTGCTTGTCCCATGAAAGTTATGTACCAATTATTGATGCTAAAGATGTTCTTATGCAGCCAAAGTTGATATTGCAACAGTTAACCAGAGCGCTCGGCGTATCTTTTGATTCGAATATGCTGAGATGGCCTGCAGGAAAGCGAACGACGGATGGCGCGTGGGCCAGTCATTGGTACAACCGGGTATACGAGACGAGCGGGTTTTACGCCTGGAAAGAAAAGAGCTATAGGCTTTCCAAGCAACAAAGCAGAGTCGTGGACGAATGTATGCCGCACTACGAATATTTACATAAACGCAGATTAAAACCGGAGCATGACGCGCTATAATGCGTCATCAATGAATGAACCCGTTACTGGATTAAAATTAGATGAGCGACCTAGATGAAAAACCGCAGTCCTGGGTATTTAACCGAAATACGCTGGAGGTCGCCTTGTCACAATGGAAAGCTGCGCAAATTGAGGCTTACCCACATCAGGAAGAACTGATTCAAACTACGGCCTTGGCTATGCAGGATTTTCTGGATTCCGAGTTCGTAAAAATCAATAAAATGACGATGTAACGTTTTACTTTAATCTTCGGTTGAGGTTGATTGTGCTGCCCATGCTGCGGGCAGGCCGGTTGCAATTCCGGGGTACTTTAGTTTGATATCGAGATCGTTAAGCATTTTCTGGTTGTCTATACGGCGAGACTCATTCAGGTAAGACAATATTCCTGCACTTAGTTGCCCATTATGTTCTTTCAAATTTATTATCGGCGGGCGCGGCAGGTTCGCGATATCTGCGACCTGATTAAAATAATGCGCCATATTTGATGGTTCACTATCGGCAACATTCATGATCTCGTTCTTTTTTGCCCTGGTCATGGCCTCAAAACAAATTTCGGTGAGATCTTCGACGTGAATGCGGTTGCTCCAGGGTGCTTCATTTTCCGCGATCATCGGGAGCTTTTTCTCAAGACGAGCGATAGGTAAGCGATGCGGGCCGTAGATACCGGCGACGCGTAATATAACGCATTCATTTTGCTGCTGCCGGCTCCATTGAATCAATTGCCCTTCGGCATCAACGCGGCGTCTCGAGCGCGCCGTGGCCGGATGTACGGGCCTTGTTTCGTCCACCCATTCGCCATTGCAATCTCCATACACGCCGGTGGTACTGATATATACAATGCGTCTGGTTTTAGTGGTGGTTTCCAGACTATCCAGAAAATAAGAGAGGCGTCGATCTACCTCGAGTTCTTTGTGCGGTGGAACAAAGTACCAAATCCGCAATGCAGAAGTTGGCCCTATCGGCTTATCCAGATCTAAAGTGATGGCGTTACAGGATGTGGTTGCTGGTGCTGTAGCATTACGTGATGTAATGGTATGTTCGATGTTTTTTGATTGCAGCAAACAAGATAACTGTTTTCCGACATAGCCATAGCCGACGATTAAATCTTGCATGAAATAGTTATTAGCTGAGGATCTTTCGGTTCGCGTTTTGTTTGCCAACCAGCTCAAATTTCAGGTCTTTTATGGTGGCGACGCCATTTTCTTGAATCGATTTTTTGTCGGCCTTCATTTTATCTTCGAGCAAAAGAACGACATCATGCAACATAGATTCGATGCTTGCGTTTGGTGAGAAGCGCAAGATTTTTTCGCCGTCGTGGCTGATTAAAAATTTAGTGAAGTTCCATTTGATACCGGGCGAGGACAATGCTCCGGGAGCTTTTTTCTTTAGTAGCTTAAAAACGGGATGAGCTTTAAGGCCGTTAACTTTAACCTTGCGAAATAATTGAAAGCCGACATTGTATTTATTTTTATAACGGTCGCCTATTTGATAAACGTTTTGTTCTTCCTGATTCATAAATTGGCTGCACGGAAAAGCCAGTATTTCCAAACCGTATGGTTTCATACGCTCGTACAATTCTTGCAAATCAGAAAGTTGTCGGCGTAGATGGCATCGGGATGCAGTATTTACAATTAAAAGTACGTTGCCGCGGTATTGTCGAAGTTTAATATGTTTGCCATCAATTGCTTCACAACTGAGAGAGTAGAATTCGTTTTTATTATCGTGCTTTGACATTAATTATGACTTGGCTCGGAATAGCACTGTATAGAGCTTTTCGTAAAAGCACCCTATGTCTATGATTATCACGTGTATAAGTTACTCTTACGTGTATTAAAGATCAAATATTAAATAATAAGGGCCTTGAGTTGCAGCGGTCAATGCTGGTCACGACACGATCTCGCAAGACAAATTTTCTGTATAGATATGTTTTAAATCGGTTTGCGCCAAATGACATTAAACGTGCTGGCTAACAATTCGTCATCGCTATATTCCCGCAATTCGCCATCCGCTCTAAGTTGCACCAATTCATTTTTTGCGAGATCGTCGTTGGTGAAATATTCGTACTCAGGGTTCTTCCAATGCTGATCAAAAAGCTCCTCAAATTCACTCATCCGGATTTCATTAAGATAGCTGTTTGCAGTTACCAGATGCTTGAATTGCGGTCGTAAATGGGACCAATAGGGGATGTCGCCGCGATTTCCGAATAATCTTGGATCATGAATACCTGAGTCACTGGTGTAAAGATGAATAGCGATTATCGCTAGCCCACCCGGTCTCAGTACCCTGTCGATTTCTTTGATCACTGACAGTGGATCAGTTAGGTGTTCAAATACAGAGATTGAAAAAACACAATCGAAAGAATGTTCATCAAACTTGAGCGCGGCTGCATCCATCTTTAACAGTGTTGCTTTTTTTTGTGCCGGCCCAAGTCGCTTTATCATTCCTTGTTTAAATGCTTTGTCGATACCCAGTGCTTTTCGTCCGATAGTTTTTATTGCGCGCACAGAGCCATTTGAGTGCCAAAGTTTCCAAATGCCGGAAAAGCTAAGCTCTCGCATCGGCGTGTCCAGATCGATGCCAGTGTAGTTATTTAGACGAGAAAAGTAATACATGTAAGGAAATTTTTGGCCCGGTCCGATTTCCAGGAAATCCAGATCTACCAGAGGCTTTTCTAACTTGGCCTCTATCGTCCTTCGCATCCCGTCCATATTCGAAATGAGCGACTCAATCTCTTGATCAGTATTTTCCTTACTCTTTCGAAATAAAGTGTAGAGTTCAGAAAATTTTGAAAAAAAGGAGTTTTTGACTTTCACATACGACTTCATCTCTTAACCGCCAGTCGCACTCATGTGCCGAAGAATTACAGGTTGTGCTTGCAGAGTGAAATCATGTCCTTCTGGTTTGCGTGCCATCGAGTCAAAGATTGCATTCTCTAATTCCAGATCTGAGCAACCATCTCGTAATAGCGCTTTAAGATCCAAAGAGTGCTCCTGTCCAAGGCACAATAGGAGGCGGCCTTCAGAAGTCAAACGCACTCTATTGCAGCTGGTGCAAAAGTTGTTGCTGTGTGGAGAGATAACGCCGACCCGGGTAGTCGAGCCTTCCAGCGCGTGATACCGGGAAGGGCCCCCGGTTGTTTCATCGACGGCGTGCATTTTGAACTCGGTGGCAATTGTCGCGAGGATATCGGCACTAGAGCAATATGAATCGGCGCGATTATGGTCAACTGTGCCTAAGGGCATTTCTTCAATGAAACTGATGTCCATATTATTTTCTATGGCATAGTTTACCAACGGGATAATTTCATCATCGTTAGTGCTGCGCATAATGACAGCATTTAGTTTTAACCTTTTGAAGTTGCATTCAGCGGCTGCTTGAATGCCTTGGAGCGTCTGCGTGAGCTTGCCTGTGCGGGTTAAGTTCGTAAAGCGCGTCGCAGACAAAGTGTCCAGGCTAATATTGATTCTGGTAACGCCGTACGCTTTAAGCGGCTTTGCATAACGATGCAGTTGTGAGCCGTTGGTCGTTAATGTGAGGTCAGTGATTGGCTCAAGTTGACCGAGATTTTTAAATAGTAGTTCAATACCTTGACGGGTTAGCGGTTCGCCGCCCGTGATTCGAATTTTGTTCACACCAAGATTTGCAAAAGCAGTGGCAACACGGGTAATTTCTTCGTAACTTAATAATTGCTTTCTGGGCAGAAAAGACATCTCCTCATCCATACAATATCGGCACCGAAAATCACAGCGATCAGTAACCGAGATTCTTAGATAGGTGACCTGTCGACCAAAGTTGTCGATGAGCTTTCTGGGTTGCATGTTACGGATTATAGGCAGCGGGAACGAATTTAGCGATAGTTACCGCTAATATTGCTAGTATTATGAAACAGGAGGAAGGTTTATGTCTTTGTTTAAAGAAAAGTCCCGCATGATAGCGAAAGAAAATGCATTACCAGGCCGTAGCGAAGCGATTAAAGTCAGCGGTACGCATACGGTGCTGTCAACATCAATGCAGCCCCCGTTTCCGGACCAATCGGAAACCTGTTTTTTCGCTATGGGTTGCTTTTGGGGCGCTGAGCGAAGGCTTTGGCAGCAGCCCGGGGTAGTAACAACGGCGGTCGGGTATATGGCCGGGTTTACGCCAAATCCTACTTACGACGAAGTCTGCAGTGGATCAACTGGTCACACAGAAGCGGTTATGGTTGTCTATGAAAGCGGTATGGATTCCTTAGAAAAACTGTTGAAGATATTTTGGGAATCTCACGATCCAACGCAAGGTATGCGACAGGGAAATGATCAGGGCACACAGTACCGATCCGGAATATATTGTAGCAACGAGCAACAACTAAAAATTGCTGAAGACTCAAAGCGCGATTACGAAAAGGCACTTAAACAGCAAGGCCTTGCATCGATTACAACAGAAGTGCTTTTAGCAGAAGATTTTTATTACGCGGAAGAGTATCACCAGCAGTATTTGGATAAAAACCCGAATGGATATTGTGGCTTGGCTGGTACCGGAGTAGCGTGTTCGATTTAATTGGCACTTTAAAAATAATATATTGCGCATAAAAAAACACCCGCTATGCGGGTGTTTTCGTTTCTTTAGCTCAAAATACTTACTTTCAAGTACTCATCCAAGCACGCATCGCTTACTGTACCGAAACCGAAAATTCGATACGACGATTGATGGCGCGGCCATCAGGAGTCTCGTTGTCAGCTATCGGATTGACTTCTCCATATCCAATCGCCGACAGTCGCGTCGCGTCTACGCCTTGGGATATTAAATAATCAACCACTGCGGTTGCACGGCGTTCGCTAAGATCCTGGTTGTAGGCATCGGGTCCTTGTGAATCAGTATGCCCCTCAATAGAAATGCTGGCCGCTGGACAATTTCCAGCAACCGCAACCATTTGATCAAGCAGGGTATAGCTACTAGCCGCAATAATGGCTTGAGCTGATTCAAAGTTGATTGTATCGGCCGCCAACAAGTTATTAAAGTCCGTTTGACAAGTGTCGGCTGCAACCACGGCTGGCGGTGGCGTTGGTACATTGATTAGATAGGAGGTATTGTAAGGATTTCCTACGACGCCGTTAATAGCACTTTGCACCCCATCAGAACCGGGCTGGTCAGCAGCGTCTCCGTAAATTGACACTTGCAGGTCTCGCATTTCTACACGACCATTATTTAAAGAGTCTATGGCATCAATTGAAGCGATTGCAGTGCTTCCCCAATCAGCAGGTGCCCCGTCAATAATTTGCAAGTTATTCGTTACATTGGCAGCACCGTAATCTGCGCCAGCAGTGCCCACGATGGCATCCATACTTTCTTGATTCGGCACGTAACCTTCCAATGTGATCTGACGGTTAGGGTCGACGGTAGCGGTTAGCTCATATGGTGATGGAACTACCGGGGCTGGTGCAGGTTCGATGACTGGCTCCACGACTGGTGCTACGGCAACTGAAAGACCATTAGAATCTCTATTTAACCAGGCACCTTTGCAATCATTGTCTAAAATACCCAGTGCTTTGCTTTTAAAACCGCTCTCTGGCAATACGCCACTAAGACGTATCAGGTGATCTTTTGGCATTGAAAATAAACCGCCTACCGATGTTGCTTTTGCGGCAACACCCGCTTTAGCAAATCTCTCATTACTACAAGCAGCGGCGCTACTGTAGACCTTCGGCAAGCTGCAGGCTAACAATATAATTCCTAGTGCGAGCAATCCCAGCAACAACAACATCAAGTTTTTCATTAACGGTCCCCGTTATATATAGACGATTTTGAATTAAGCGGAGCGCGCTGGTCTTTTAGGCCTCAATTTTCGATTAAGACTCATATCCAAAGACTAGCAATTGCTGCAGCCAAACTTCGACTAGTACTCCTTCCTGAGAGGGTATTTTTATTGGAGTTGCTCAAGTTGTCAACCGCAAACCTGCTGATCGCTTTTGTAGAAGCTGCCAGATAATCGCCCGGAACGAACGATTTTTAGGCAGCTGGCTGGCCTCAGGGATACCGCAATGTGTACTTTAGCGTGTTAAATATTTACAGGTTCTGACATCACGACATTTTAAATTTTTGATCTGCGGTCGATTTGCTATAGTATCGCGCATAAGTGTCCGCGTATTCACCACTCGGCTGCGCTCAAATAAAACCTTCGGAGACCTATTGTCATGTCCCTAATAATTTTCATTATCGTGTTGCTCGCCTTGCTGTATGTTACTTCGCATATCAGTTTATCACTCCTTGTCGGGACGTTGATTGTGGCGGGTGTTGTGGTTTTGATGTCAGCACTAGGGTTGCTTGGTATCCCGGCTTTAATATTCTTACTGCTACTCGTATTTTTACCCTTGCTAATCCTTAATATTCCGGCGCTTCGTAAGGTCTTGGTGAGCGGTCCCTTGCGCAACATGGTTAAGTCGACAATGCCCCCAATTTCCGTGACTGAGCAGGTTGCTCTGGATGCCGGGACAGTTTGGTGGGAAGCCGATTTATTCGGTGGTAATCCAGACTATGACAAACTTGCCGCCTATCCATCAGCCACGCTTACCGATGAAGAACAAGCTTTTTTAGATGGCCCGACTGAAGAACTTTGCAAGATGATGGACGACTGGGAAATTTGTCATGAACTAAAGGATCTTCCAGATAGTGTTTGGCGTTTTATGAAGGAGAATAAATTCCTCGGCATGATCATTCCCAAGGAATATGGTGGCTTGGAGTTTTCTGCCAATGCGCATTCTGAAGTGGTCATGAAATTGGCTAGCCGCTCAGTCAGTGGCGCAGTAAGTGTCATGGTACCGAATTCTTTGGGTCCAGCTGAGCTACTTCTACATTACGGTACTGAAGAGCAAAAGAATCACTACCTCCCGCGTTTAGCAATTGGCGAAGATGTACCATGTTTCGCCTTAACAGGTCCATTTGCTGGCTCGGATGCCGGAGCCATGCGTGCTTACGGAACAGTCTGTAAACGCACCGTTGATGGCAAAGAAGTATTGGGAATGGAGGTCACCTGGGAGAAGCGCTATATCACCCTTGGACCGATCGCTACTGTGGTTGGCCTGGCTTTCAAAGCGTACGATCCTGATGGTATTTTGGGTGACGAGGAAGATCTTGGTATTACTTGTGCATTGATACCCAGGGATACCGAAGGTTTAAAGATTGGTAATCGACACTTTCCACTTAACTCCGCTTTCATGAATGGCCCAAACTTTGGAGACAAGGTGTTCGTACCAATGGACTGGATCATTGGTGGCGAGCCTGGTATTGGCGAAGGTTGGAAAATGCTCATGGAGTCACTCTCCGTAGGTCGCTCCATTTCGTTACCGTCGCTGAGTGTTGCTGGCGGTAAGTTTGGTAGCTGGGTAACCGGGACATATTCGCGTATCCGGCATCAATTCAATTTGCCTATTGGCCGGTTCGAAGGTGTTGAAGAGGTCATGGCACGTATGGGTGGTATGACGTATATGATGGAGGCTGCTCGTAACCTCACCATGGTAGCTCTCGATGCAGGCGAGCGACCCTCGGTGATTTCGGCGATTCAAAAATATCATCTTACAGAAATGATGCGCACCATCGTTAATGATGCGATGGATATACATGGCGGCAAAGGTATTTGCATGGGGCCACGTAACTATGTCGGCCGAACTTATCAATCAATCCCGATTGCGATCACTGTTGAAGGCGCTAACATTATGACCAGAAGTTTGATTATATTTGGTCAGGGTGCAATGCGTTGTCATCCCTATTTATTGCAGGAAATTGAAGCCGTTAATACTATTGAAGATGAAAATGAATCCTTGGAAACGTTTGATGGTATCCTGATAAAGCATTTAGGCCATTCGTTTAAAAATGGCGCTAAATCATTTTTATATGCCCTGACTGGCGGGCGGATAGCCTCGGTTTCAAAAGATCGCGCCTTACCGCATTACTATCGAAAGCTATCGCGCTGGAGTACGGCGTTTGCCTTTGTGTCCGATATTTGCCTGTTGGTATTGGGCGGCAAACTCAAGCGTAAAGAAAAATTGTCTGGTCGATTTGCCGATGTCTTGAGTTTTATGTACTTGTCCAGCGCCACGCTGAAACAATACGAAAACCACGGTCGTCAAAAAGATGAACTACCGTTAGTTGATTGGGCAATGCGGTATAGCTTCCATAAGATCGAAGATGCTTTGTATGAAATCCTGCGACATTTCCCGATCCCGGCATTAGGCTTTTTATTGCGCGGAATTATTTTCCCTTTAGGCAGAAGAGAGCACTATCCTGGTGATGAACTTGGTCGACCGATCGCCGATATTCTTATGAACGACTGCGCGGCAAGAGACCGGTTATGCGACGGCATATATATTAGCGAAGAACATGAAGAGTCAACAGGGCGTCTGGTGCATGCGCATGAAAAAACGATTGCCGCAGCAGATGCGGGTAGAATGGTGCGCAAAACTGCTGGCGCAAAGCCGTATGACAAATCGAATGCTGAATGGATGGCTGACCTTGAGCAACAGGGTATTCTGGATGCCAAACAAAAGCAGCTTTTAATCGACGCTGAAGAACTGGCGCTAGCGGCAATTCACGTTGATCACTTTGAACAAGGAACGCTGTAACCTAACTCCGGAGCTGTTCGTTAGGAGAGTTCTGTGGCTATAAAGCCTTTGAGCCAGCGTTGGCCTGTTCATAAAGATTCTAGTGAGTCGAAGCATGTTGATTATTTGCCTTTGGTGGAAAGCCTAACGCTTCCCGACATGTTTAAAGCCCGTGTATTGCGGTCGCCCGACGCGATCGCTTATACCGAATACGACGCGCAATCTGATCGCTGGCTGCACTGCACCTGGGAAAACGCATTCGACCGAGTAGACACAATAAGAAGAGCGTTGCTGCAAGAAGGTTTAAGTCAGGGGGATCGCATTGGCATCTGTTATAGAAATGCTATTAATTGGGCGATATTCGATTTGGCGGCGCTTGCCGCCGGGCTAGTTGTGGTGCCGCTCTCGACCGATGAGCCGACCGAAACCATCGCTGATATTATTGCGCACGCCGAAATAGAGTTAGTCATATTCGAGTATAGACAGCAGTGGGCTCGAATGGCGCCGTACAAAAACCGAATTGCGCATATGACGTCTGTCATCATCGGCGAAAGCGGTCGCGACGAAGACAAGCGAGTCATTGGTTTGCAAGGGTGGCTGGATTCGACTGAAAAAGAGGGTAGAGAAAACCTTAAAATAAACCCTCAGGATCTCGCAACGATTGTGTACACGTCGGGTGCTACTGGCAGACCTAAAGGAGTGATGTTGTCGCACGAAAATATTCTGAGCAATATTAGAGCGGCGTTAACCCGCATCGAGATTTTGCCCCGAGACCGTTTTTTGTCACACCTGCCGCTCTCGCATATGTTGGAACGAACGCTGGGGCATTTTTTACCGGTCATGACTGGCTCGAGTATTGTCTATAGTCGCAGCGGTAAACACTTAGCGGCCGATATGTTAGAACATAAACCTACTGTTCTAATTTCTGTGCCTATTTTATTTGAACGCATTTACAAGACTTTTATGAATTCAATGCAGCCAGCTCGGGCTGGCAAGATAAAAAGCTGGTTAATGAAACATATGGTCCGTATTCGGCTCAATGGTTTTGAGTTTAAACAACGACGCGGTGCTTTGAGCCCGGCTATAATGTGGTTACCGGTATTGGATTTTATGATTGCCAGAAAAGCGCGGCAATTGCTGGGTGGTAAATTGCGGGTAGCCATTTCCGGTGCAGCACCGATACCTGTCGGAGTTTCCGATCTGTTGCGCGGCTTCGGCGTAAATGTACTGCAAGGTTACGGCTTAACTGAAACCAGTCCAATGGTTAGCGGTAATAGCATTCAATATAATCAACCCGCCAGTGTTGGAGTGCCACTCGATGGAGTGGAACTTGCTATCGACTCCAAATCTAAAGAACTCCTGGTGCGTGGCGATAATGTTATGTTGGGATATTTAAAAGATGAATCAGGAACGCGCGAGGCTATTGACGAGGACGGTTGGTTTCATACCGGTGATCAGGCTCTCGTTGAGGAGGGTTACCTTTATATTACAGGCCGCCTGAAAGAACTCATTGCGTTATCGAATGGTATGAAAATAGCACCTGCTGAAATTGAATCAGCTTTGCTGCTAGACCCGATGATCGAACAGGTTATGCTAATTGGGGACCACCGACCGTGGCTTTCAGCATTAGTGGTATTAGCCGATGGTGCTGAAATCGATGAAGCGGCACTGTTAAGGAGAATGAGGTATTTAATGCGCTCATTCCCGACGCACGCGGCGGTCAAAACCTTACATATTTGTTCAGAACCCTGGTCTGTAATTAATGGGTTAATGACTCCAACGCACAAAATTAAACGTACAAACATTAACGACGTCTATTCCGAAGCGATTAAGCTTTTATATTCTTAAGTCTGACAGCGAAGTTAGACAGGCGCACACTTTTGGCCGAATTCGATTTGATAAAGCCTATTAATTGGAGTATAACCATCTGTGTTGCAAGAATTATTATAATAGCAACGGGCTAACATTCTGATTTAGATACATAAATCTGATTTTAATTATAAAAAACTCAATAGGATTTCACGACATGCTGGGCTACGAAGACAATTACAACAACAAACAACAAATAGTTAAGAAAAACAATACATTACACAAGAACTCTCCTAAACGACGCGAAGACAGTCCAAGCTACCATGCGTATGGTAAAACAGCGGCTGTTGAATTCACCTGCGAAGTTACCAAGAAGCAGGCGCTCAATACTATCGCGATGCATACCGCTAGTGCTAACAAAGGCGCCAAAGGCTACGACTGGGAAAACAAAACCGTTATTCAAATACCCCGTATAGAGTTACCGGTGGTTGCTGCGGTATTAATCCGAAAAACTAAACGCGCAAGTTTCTCGCAAAACAGCATGATGGGTGAAAAGGGCTTCACGATGGAGCACGACGGCGAGGTTGTGCGGTTGATTATGACCGATAGCGAGAAGCCTGATCGTGAGATCGAACTCACTCCAGAGGATGTTTTCCAGATTTCAGCGTTGTTTTTACGCCAAATTAGATCGAATATGAATTGGATGTCGGCTGCGGACATAATTAACTTAATTGAACAAACTATTGTGCCGCTGAAAGACTCTACCTATCACCGTTATAACACTGATGCTGACAATGCATCGATCGCTGATAGCTTCAATAGCTAAAGACTAAGGTTATTTTATCCTTAACGGGTCGGGCCCAGCTTGAATTATAGATAAAGCTTCGATCACAGTAGGAAAAATGTTCTCGACTATTAATGGCTGCGCATTCACCTTCGGGTGAATGCGGTCAGCCTGCATATATTCCGTATCAGTTACGAATCCATCCAGAATAAAAGGCGCTAGTATGACATTGTTGTTCTCGCTAGCAGCGGGGTAGAGCGCTTCAAATCGTCGGGTATATTTCCCCCCATAATTTAAGGGAATGCGCATCTGCACCAGTATGGCGGTGCTCTGAGCCCGCTGAATCAATTTTAGAATATCGTCCAGGTTTTTTGCCAACGCGGACAGCGGCATGCCCCGTAGACCGTCATTGCCGCCAATTTCAACAATTACCAGATCTGGATTATGTATCTGTAAAGCTTGTGGCAAACGAGCGAGTGCACCGTGACTGGAATCACCGCTGATACTGGCATTGATCACAGTTACATCGGGTTGATCAATTTTGAGTTTTTTCTCTAGTAAATTTACCCAACCCTGCTCATAATTAATGCCGTATCCGGCGCTTAAGCTATCGCCCAGAACCAGTATTTTGGGGTTGGCAAAGGTCAGCGCCGGACTTAAAAATAACATCAAAAGCCAGATAAAACGCAACAAAGTCGATTCCTTATGATTAAAGCTGAAAATCTCATTAAACATGTCCCGCTTGGGGATGATGTCATAAAAATACTCAATGGTATAACTATGACCGTTGCAACAGGAGATAGTGCCGCAATTATCGGCGCGTCTGGTTCAGGAAAAACTACACTTTTGAGTCTGCTGGCAGGCCTTGATTTGCCTTCCAGCGGTTCAATTAGCCTTGCTGATAACGAAATTACTACCCTTGACGAAGATGGCAGGGCGGCAATACGTTCGGAGTTGGTGGGTTTCGTTTTCCAGTCTTTTCAACTGCTGCCAGCCTTGAATGCGCTCGAAAACGTTATGCTACCTTTGGAGCTGGCTAAAGCAGAGCAACCTGAATCGCTGGCCACACAATGGTTAGAAAAGGTCGGTTTGAGCGCCAGACTAAAACATTATCCACGGCAGTTATCTGGCGGTGAACAACAGCGCGTAGCAGTTGCTCGTGCATTTGCCAGCGCACCGAAAATCCTGTTCGCCGATGAGCCTACTGGAAATCTGGACAAAAAAACCGGTCAGCAAATCGCTGATTTACTATTTAACCTAAACGCTGAAGAGGGAACCACATTGGTGCTGGTCACTCACGACGAGGTGATCGCACAGCGCTGTGAGCATGTCTATCGTATCCAGAATGGTTTACTAGAGGTCGCCTGATTATGCTTGGAATAAAACTCCTGTGGCGACAATGGAAAGCCGGTGACCTCGGTATCTTGTTGCTTTCTACGTTTTTAGCGGTTGCGATTGTTACCGGTTTGGGGTTGTTCACGAACCGCTTGTCCGGCGCCATCAAAACGCAGAGCAACAAACTTTTAGGTGCCGACCTGGTGATGGAAGCCAACGCGCCATTTGATTTGGATTCTATCGCGCTACCTGCAGACATAACGACATCTTTAGCTACCGAGTTTAGAAGCATGCTGTCGATTGAGGAACAGTTTCAGCTGTGCGATGTATGGGCGGTAGACGATGCATACCCGCTAAAAGGTGAGCTCAAGGTTTCGAATGAGCCGTATGGTGATACGACCCCGATTACGAATGGACCGGCGCCCGGGGAAATATGGCCTGATTCGCGCGTGCTTCTCACCCTGGGCGTAGAGCTCGGCGATGACGTTGAAATTGGCGAAACAAAATTGCGTATTAGCAAGGTGTTGGTAAGCACGCCCGGCGAAGGTTCTAATGCATTGGCGCCGCTGGTGTTAATCAACAATACGGATTTGAAGTCGACCGGTATCATTCAGGAAGGCAGTAATGTTGATTTTAGTTATTATTTCGCTGGGCCGGAAACTGCCATCTCCGATTTACAATCGCAGCTAAGAGCAAGTGCCCCTTTGGGGACGCGGGTTTATACGGTTAGTGAAGGGCAGCCGCGAGTAGCAAGAGCGATTTCACGCGCTGAAAAGTATATGTTGCTTGGCGCAACCCTGGGAGTGATTTTGGCGGGTGCTGCTATCGCTATTGCCTCAAGAAGATATGCTTTGGAGCAAGAACAAATGGTGGCCGTGTTGAAAACTCTGGGCCTGAAATCGAGAGATATCGCGAAGCTCTACATCATTCAGTTATCCACAATCGCGGTAATTGCGATCGGTTTTGGCTGGCTCGCCGGGGGGCTATTGGATCGCGTTATTTCGGAGTACATTGAGCGGGCATTGAATATGACTTTGGTGCCAGGCGGGTTGGGCGCGTTATGGCGTGGCGGAATCACCGGTGTTTTTTGTTTGCTAGTTTTTGCGCTCCCGCCGCTGTGGAATTTGCGTGGTGTGCTGCCAATAAAAGTGCTGCGTCGGGAAGTTGGTCAAAGCGCGTTACGGCTGAGTCAGGTTGCAGCGATTGGTGTATTCGGTTTGTTTGTTTTAGTGGCGTTTTTTACTAAAGATCTGGCGATGACGCTAGCGTTATTTTCCGGGTTGCTTTTAGTTACGGTTTTAATTGGCACTGTCGCATTTGTGATTCTTCGCAGTACGCGAGCAGTCGGCATGCACGCTGGAAACTCCTGGCGTTTGGCCGCAGTCTCATTGCAGCGGCGTGCATTGGAGAATGCATTTCAGGTTGTGATCTTCACCACTACGCTGATGTTGTTTTTGGTTTTACTTAACATGCGTACCACTCTTATTGATGGTTGGCAAACACAGATTCCTGAAGGCACGCCAAATTACTTTCTGGTTAATATCAGTAAAGACGAGGTGCCGGAGGTTCAAGACTGGTTGCGCAGTAAGGACGTTCAAGACGAAGGTCTTTACCCGATTGTAAGAACGCGACTTACTCATATTAATAATTTAACCTTACGCGAAAGGGCAGAGCAAACCGGGACGAGAGCAAGAAGAAATAGTCGTGGTGTTCGCCTGACCTATGCCGCAGAAGTGCCATCTGACAATAAATTAATCGAGGGTCAATGGTGGGTGGATCAATCAGAGGCAGTACTTTCTATTGAATCTGGTTACGCGGAGCGTTTGGACGCGAGCATTGGTGATGTGATGCGTTTTGATAGTGGCGGGAATGTTTTTGAGGCTCAAATCAAGAATATTCGAGAGGTCGATTGGGAGCAAATGCGGCCGAATTTCTTTTTGATTACCAATGAGAATGTGCTGGAGAATATGCCAGCAGAATTTATTACCAGTTTTCACGTGCCGGATGAACGAAAAGAACTGATTCCGCAACTCATGCGTCGACATCCGACCACCCAGCTATTTGCCATCGATGCAGTAATTAAACAAGTGCGGTCAATTATCAAACAGGTCTCGACGGCAATCGAGTTGGTGTTATGGTTAACCGTAGCGTGTGGCGCATTAGTGCTGGTGGCGACGATTAGAGCAAGCCAGTATGAGCGTATGCAAGAAAGCGCGATGCTTAGAACTTTGGGTGCACCCGGAAAATTTATTCTGCGAGCTTTAACGATCGAGTTTGTATTGATCGGTATTATGGCGGGTGTGTTGGCAGCATTGGGCGCTGACATTACATCATGGTTAATTCAGACCAAGGTGTTTGAAATGGAAGAATTTAGCTTA
>CAZUMV010000016.1:0-18313 GCA_964621435.1 uncultured Thiotrichales bacterium
TGGGTGGTCTAATAAATTCCGGGCGGATCGGTCGTAAGGATATAATTGGGAATGCTAAAAACTCTACCTGAGGTGAACGGACAATGAAAATAATGCACTCCGTACTGGCTGTTACTCTAGCGCTATCGCTAAGTGCCTTAGTGCAGGCTAAAGAGCCATTCTCGGCGATGGATGTTTTCAAGATTAGCTACGCAGGTGATCCGGTTGTCTCACCAAATGGTCAGGCAATAGTTTTTAGTCGTTACTATATGGATGTCATGTCGGATCAGCGTAAAAGTGATCTGTGGATTATCGATACCGACGGCAAGAATATGCGGCAGATATCGAAAGGTTTTGATGCCGTTGGTTCGGCTGTGTTCACTCCCTCCGGAGATGCTGTTGCATTCATGGCGGTAGCGGGTGAATCCTCCCATATCTATGTTCAACAGCTGAATTCTGAAAAGCGAGTAGAGTTAGGTAAAGATCTTAGCGGCCCTGGCAATTTGTCCTTTTCACCGGACGGTAAATGGCTGGCATTTACGATGCCGGTTGAGTACCAGCCACCGACCATTGGAAAAATGCCAGCCGCTCCCGAGGGTGCACAGTGGGCAAAGCCAATCATCGTAGAAACGCGTGATACCTACCGGGTGGATGGGGTTGGCTACTTGCCGTTCAGCAATGATCACGTGTTTTTAATTCCTGCCAATGGTGGTGCGGTTCAGCAATTAACCCAGGGACAGCAAGACCATTTTAGTCAACTAACATGGTTGCCGGATTCCTCCGGGCTATTGCTGAGCATCAATCTTAAAAACAATGTCAACAAGGCGCTGGATACTGACATTGTCAGGTTGGATTTGAAAACCCGCCAACTGACTACTTTGACTACGCAGTTAGGACAAGATTTAGCGCCGCAGATATCGCCCGATGGCAAGCGTATGGCTTGGGTCGCGAACAAAGACGTTCCCGGCCTGGCCTATGCGGTCAGTAACCAACTTTATACAGCCAGGTTAGACGGTTCCGATGTCCAGAAATTGACGTCCGGTAGCGCCTTTGGTGTTAAAGACTTCGCCTGGCATTACGATAACCGGCAGTTCTATATTCAATATGAGGAACGCGGAAAAGAAGTGTTAGCCTTGCTTGCAGCAGATGGCTCTGTTTCAAAACTGACCGATGAGCTTTCTGGATGGGAACTGGATCAACCCTATGTCATGGGTCAATTTTCGGCTAGCGCCGGGGTTGCGGCAATCACATTGGGTAACGGCACAAAGCCAACCGAATTGGGAGTTGTCGATGGTCTTGGAAACGTAAAGACGCTCACTAACCTTAATCACGCGTTGCATAATTCTGTACGCCTTGCAGCCCCTGAGGAGCATATTGTTAAGTCGAGCTTTGACAAGCGCGAGATACAGTATTGGATAATGTATCCGCCGGATTTCGATCGATCTAAATCTTATCCGATGCTGTTGCAAATACACGGTGGTCCGTGGGCGGCTTATGGTCCTCAGTTTGCGGCAAATAATCAGCTCTATGCGGCGGCGGGATATGTGGTGGTTTACGGCAATCCCCGAGGGTCTACAGGATATGGTGCAGAATTTGCCGAGACTATCGATCATGATTATCCAAGTCGGGACTATGATGATCTTATGGATATGGTTGATGCAACAATCGCCATGGGCTTCATTGATGAAGATAGGCTCTATGTTACCGGGGGTAGCGGCGGTGGTGTACTGACGGCCTGGATTGTCGGTAAAACAGATCGCTTCCGGGCGGCAGCGGTGGTTAACCCGGTCATCAACTGGAGTAGCCATTTGTTAATAAACGATTTCAATAAGTGGCTCGTCAATGACTGGTTCGCTGAACTGCCTTGGAATGATCCGACGAATTACTGGGCTCACTCGCCGCTCTCTTTGGTTGGCAATGTGACCACGCCAACAATGATTATGACCGGTGAGGCGGATTGGCGCACACCGATTTCGGAGTCTGAACAGTATTTCAGTGCGCTCCAGGTAGAAGGTGTCGATACAGCGTTAATCAGGGTGCCCGATGCCAGTCATTGGATTGAAGCGAGGCCAAGCCAGTTAATCGCCAAAGTGAACACGATTTTAGGTTGGTTTGACAAATATTCGAAAGCCGCTGATACAGCGCCAGCCAAATAGGGGTTCACGCGGCATTGCGTAGAACACTTTCACCTGAAAACTGTGTAAATGATTGTTCAGAAATTTAGTACAGGTTTTTAGAGCGATATAACATGACCGGAACACATAATGGATACAAGCTGGAACTTTTCTTTATTAATGGAGAATGGGTGAAAGCTGGAAATCCCGAACACAAAATGAATATTATCAACCCTGCCACTGCCAATGTTATTGGCAGCGTTGCACTTGGCAGTAGCAAAGATGTTGATGACGCGGTGCTGGCGGCAAGCGCTGCACTTAAGGGTTTCCAGAGAACTCCGAAAGAAGTGCGCATAGGCTATCTGGAGGAAATTCTTGCCGCCTATAATTCGCGTTATGAAGAATTTGTTGAGGCAATTTCCCTGGAAATGGGCTCGCCCGTCAGCCTTTCTAGAGAGGCGCAGGCGTATACGGGAATTGAACACCTCAAGTCGACTATTGATGCCCTTAAGCGTTTTGAACTGACAGAAGAATACTCTGGTTATAGTCTGAACTACGAACCGGTCGGAGTTTGTGGGCTCATCACACCCTGGAATTGGCCGATCAGCCAACTGGTCGCTAAAGTTGCTCCTGCGATTGCCGCGGGTTGCACCATGGTTGTCAAGCCATCGGAGTTTGCACCTCTGTCGGCGCAATTATTTGCCGAGGTTATTGCGCAAACAAAATTGCCTGATGGAGTCTTCAACCTGGTCTATGGTGATGGAGAAACGGTCGGCTCGGCAATCAGTCGTCACCCTGATATTGACATGGTTTCGTTTACCGGTTCTACCCGCGCTGGTATTGCCGTGGCACAGGCTGCGGCAACGCATGTTAAGCGAGTCTGTCAGGAGCTGGGCGGAAAATCACCGATGATACTGACCGAAGGAATTGATCTTGAAAAAGTAGTTACTGAATGCGTCTGGCTGTGTATGGAAAACACGGGTCAATCCTGTAATGCCGGCACCCGTCTTTTGGTGCCGGAGAGCATGCATGATGAGGTGGTTGAGATAGCAAAAAATACTGCAGAGTCCTATATCGTCGGAGATCCATTTGATAAAACTACTCAGCTTGGGCCGCTCGCTAATCAGGCACAATTCGACAAAGTGCAGGCGGCTTTGAAAGCTGCCGAAGCTGCCGGCATTAAACCTGTTACCGGGGGAGCGGGCCCAGTTCCCGGCTGCAAAGATGGATACTTTGTTCAACCGACTATTTTTGCTGGTATCGACAAAGACCAGGCGATCGCCAACGATGAAATTTTCGGGCCGATTTTGGTCGTAATGCCTTACCAAACAGAGCAAGAGGCGATTGAAATTGCCAATGCAACACCGTATGGACTCTCTGCTTACATCTACTCGAACGACGACGATGCTACTCAGCGCATGGTTCAACAAATGCGCTGCGGTATGGTCCACATTAACGGCGCACCTCTGGTGGCTGACGCGCCATTCGGAGGCTATAAGCAGTCGGGAAATGGCCGCGAGTGGGGACTGGATGGGCTTAAGGAATATTTAGAAGTGAAGGCCATAATGGCGGTTTCCCAGTGATTAACCACAAAAAACCGACCACAAACCGTCTTTATAAAAGCACTATTTTTAGCATAAGAGCGCTTCGATTAGGCTCAAGTTCATCTTTAAAAAAAGATCACCTTCAGGAGTATTCGATGAAAATAAAGATTTTAGTTGCAGTATTGCTGCTAGCCAATTCAATGTCGGTATTAGCGGCAGATTTTGTAATTCATGCTGGCCGACTAATAGATGGTAAAAGCAATAAAGCCGTAGAAAAAATGTCAGTGATAGTGACAGGTAATCGAATTACGGATATTAAGTCCGGTTATATCGCGCCTGCAGAAGGGCAACTGGCAGTTGATCTTAAAAATCATACTCTAATGCCGGGGTTAATGGATATGCACTCCCATGTAGACATGATTGTTGATGCAGATTACTACACCAATAAGTTTTTCAAAGACGACGCGGATCAGGCATTGAGAGCGACCCAGTTTACCGAAGATCTGTTGATGGCGGGTTTTACTACCGTAAGAAATCTTGGTGGCACAGTCTCGTTGAATATACGTGATGCGGTTAACGCGGGTTACATTCCCGGGCCGCGTATTTATGCGGCAGGTATTGGAATATCTACTACAGGCGGTCATCTGGATCACACCAATGGATTGAATAAACAATTATCTCATCTGTTTGGCCCTCCCGGGCCGGTCAAAGGAATCGTGGATAGTCCTTATGCCGCACGACAAGCGGTTAGACAACGCTATAAAGATGGCTCAGATGTGATCAAGTTAGCGGTTACTGGTGGAGTGTTGAGCATGGCAAAAAGTGCTGACAATCCACAGTTTATGGCTGACGAACTGCAAGCCATTATGGAAGCGGCCAATGATTACAACTTCGTGGTTGCGGTACATGCACATGGTGAAAAAGGTATGCAGCGTGCGGTTGAGGCAGGTGTGCATTCGGTAGAACACGGTACCTACATGACACCGGAAATTATGAAATTGATGAAGAAAAAGGGCACATATTTTGTACCCACTCTTTCGGCTGGCAAATGGGTAGAAAAACACGCCGATAGTTATCCTGCCGTTGTTCAACCAAAAGCTCGTGCCGTTGGGAAAAAAATGCAAGACACTTTTGCCAAGGCCTATAAAAGCGGGGTGAAGATCGCATTTGGAACAGACAATGGAGTCTTCCCGCATGCTTTAAGTGGTGGTGAGTTTGTCTATATGGTTGAAGCGGGCATGCCTGCCATGAAAGCGATTCAATCAGCGACAATAAACACTGCTGATTTGCTGCGAATTTCTGACAATCTCGGTTCAGTGGAAGTAGGAAAATTAGCGGATTTAGTGGCTGTCGAAGGTGATCCGCTAAAGGATATTACCTTGATGACCGATGTGAAATTTGTGATGAAAGATGGCGTGATCTATAAAAACCAATAGTTTCTAATGACAAGGAATAACAAGAAGTGAAATTGGACAGATAAGTGGGTACACAAAGCTTCTTTAATCGCTATCTTCTACCTGGACTCGTGTTTCAGTCTGCGATGGTTGGCGGTGGTTACGCGACAGGCAGAGAGCTGGTCGAGTTTTTCTTGATTTTGGGACCCGTAAACAGTCTGGTTGCGATGCTTGTTGCTACTTTATCCATCAGTGTGGTGGCGTCTGTAGCATTTGAATTTGCGCGTAACTTTTCATTATATGACTACAAGTCATTTTTTGGAAAATTACTCGGACCGGGTTGGTTGGTGTTTGAAATTGCTTATATTGCTCTGATTTTACTGGTGCTATCAGTGCTGGGAGCGGCCGCCGGAGAGATGGTGCACTCCAGCTTGGGTGTCGCTGAATATTGGGGCATTCTTTTGCTAATGGGGTCAGTGGCCTTGTTTGTGTTTCTCGGTTCTTCGACCATTGAAAAATTCTTAACCTACTGGTCTTTTTTATTGTATGGCGCCTACGCACTGTTAATCGTCTGGACGATATCTACGTTTGGAAACGAGATCAGTCAAAACATTTCAAACGATGACGCAGCAATCAAACCATTCACTGTCTTTAAGCAAGGCTGGACTTATGCTGGCTACAACTTGGTTATTTTGACGGCTGTTTTGTTTGCCGTGCGCCATATGTCTAGCCGCGCGGACGCTGTAATTTCAGGCGTTCTTTGTGGCCCTTTGAGCATGATCCCGGCGTTTCTGTTGTTGCTTTCAATGATTCCGCATTATCCAACCATCGTTGATGAAGTGCTGCCCATTACTTATCTGTTAGAGAAGCTAAATTCAGCGTGGTTCAATGTGGTCTTGCAACTGATTATTTTAGGCACCTTCATTGAAACAGGCACAGCACTACTGCATTCAATCAACGAACGTGTCGCAGAAACTTTCCTTGAGCGTAAGCAATCAATGCCGCAACTGATGAGGCCTGTAATATCGACCATTGCTTTATTTGTCGCGATTTACCTGGCAAATAAATTTGGCGTGATTGATTTGATTGGGCGAGGCTACGCTTATAGTACCTATTTGTTTCTAGCGATTTTTGTCGTTCCTCTACTTAGTAGAGGGATCTACTTAATTGCAACAAGTCCAACCAGAAGCTCATAGAAAACCAGAATAAGCATGGCAGCACATAAAAGAGATAAGTCGGTTGAAGCTCAATTTGAATTTGCTGTTATTGGTGGGGGAATTGCCGGCGCGTCAGTGGCATACGAACTCGCAAAAGCGGGTCGAACAGTAGCAATTTACGAAAAGGAAACAACACCGGGCTATCATTCAACCGGGCGCTCGGCGGCATTTTATGCGCCAATTTATGGCAATCATACCGTCCGGTGTCTCACTAAACTGAGTGGCGCCTTCTACCATTCGCCTCCCCGCGGGTTTTGTGAGCACCCGTTACTTACTCCACGAGGCGCTCTATTTATTGCCGACCGAAATAATGAGCCGAAGCTCAATGATCTTTTCAATTCCGTAACAGGCCTGTCCGACGAGGTTAAGTTAATGGGTCATGAATTCGCTTTGGAAAAAGTACCGGTGTTTAAAGACGATAGTGTTGCCGCGTGTGTGTGGGACCCTGAAAGCTATGAAATTGACGTTGCTGCTTTGCACCAAAGTTATTTGAAGCAATCGAAATTATTAGGGGCTGAGTTGTTTGTGGGTGCTGAAATACAATCGATCAAAGAGATCGATCGTGGCTGGAAATTAAAGACTCCTGGGAATGAGTTTGTGGTCAAAACAATCATTAATGCGGCGGGTGCATGGTGCGATCAGATCGCCAAATTGGCGGGAATTGAAAGTGTGGGATTACAGCCTAAAAAACGGTCGGTTTGCATAGTGCCAGTAAGCAATGAATATCAAATCAAAGATTGGCCCTTGGTTATCGACGTGAACGAAGCCTTTTATTTCAAACCCGAAGGTGACAGCTTGTTGATTTCTCCGGCAGATGAAACACCGGTCGAACCAATGGATGCCTTCACTGAGCAGCTGGATCTCGCGACTGCAATCGATCGAGTATCAAAAGTAATTAATGTGCCATTAGAGACAGTCAGTCATGAATGGGCCGGATTACGATCTTTTGTCAAAGACAAAAGCCCGGTGATTGGTTTTGAGCCAGGAACCAAAAAATTCTTTTGGTTTGCCGGCCAGGGTGGTTATGGCATCCAAATGGCTGACGGAGCGGCTAAGCTTGCAACCTCATTGCTTATTTCAAAACCGATTCCAGATGAGTTAAATGAAATGAACTTTGAATTGTCGGCAGTGGCCGTTGAAAGGTTTCGTTAATAATTAAGTATTAGGACAACACTAAATGCAAAACACAACACAACAATATTCTGTAGGTGAAAAAGTAATACTACCCAATGGTAACGAAGCGCCGTTATCCAAGGCGTATCGAAACAATGATCTTTTGTTCCTTTCGGGCGCACTGCCTTTTGAGTCGGATGGTTCCATGTCCAACGAGGGGATAGAGCATCAAACAACTCTTTGTCTCGAGCAGCTCGATGCAACGCTGGCACTCGAAGGTCTGGCTCGTAGTGATTTAGTTAAACTCACTATTTGGCTAACCGACAAAAGTAATTTTGCCGGCTTTAATGCAAGTTACATTGAGTTTTTTGATCAACATCGGCCAGCGCGTTCAACAGTCCAGTCAGAATTAATGTTGCCCGGCGCTCTTATTGAAATCGAAGCAATAGCCGCCTACTAATACAAATTATTAAAAGAGCTAGCCAGGTTTGAATCCTGATACGTTTATAAAATTTGATTTATCATCTGAGCATGATCGTAGTGAATGCCCGCAGGAGTTGGACTTTGGTTCGATGTTTTCCGATCATATGTTTACGCAGAAATATGACGAGAATATCGGGTGGTACGATGCGCAGATAAGCCCGTTTCATGATCTCACCTTGCATCCTGCTGCCTCTGTGTTGCACTACGGTCAGGAGATATTTGAAGGCTTGAAAGCCTATCGCCGACCTGATGGCGGGATAAACCTCTTCAGACCTGATAAAAACGTGGCGCGATTCAATTGCTCAGCAGAAAGAATGGCTATGCCGCGAGTTGATGAGCAATTACATCTTGAAGCGATAAAGCAATTGGTGCTATCCGATCAAGCCTGGGTTCCCAATCAGAGTGGAGCTTCGCTGTATATCCGACCTGCAATGATTGCGACTACGCCACAGCTGAGTGTTACTCCTTCCTCCTCATATATGCATTTCATTATTACGTCACCGGTAGGACCGTACTTCAGGGAGGGGTTCAACCCAGTCTCGGTTTATGTTTCCGATGTTTTTCGAAGAGCGGTGAAAGGAGGAGTTGGAGCTGCCAAGACAGGCGGCAATTACGCTGCCAGCCTGTTTATGGGGGTACAAGCAGCCAAGGCGGGATACACTCAGGTGCTTTGGTTAGATGCGATAGAAGGACGGTATGTGGAAGAGGTAGGTGCGATGAATATCTGTTTTGTGCGTAAGGACGGTTCGATTACAACCCCGTCACTTTCGGACAGTATTCTAGGAGGCATAACTCGAGATTCTTTTCTACAGCTAGCGCCGCATTTAGGCTACCTGGTAAGGCAGGAGAGACTCGACATAGAGACCGTGCTTATCGAGATTGAATCGGGTGAAATTACTGAAGTGTTCGGCTGTGGAACGGCAGCAGTAATTTCGCCAATCGGGCGCATTGGTTACAAGGGCAGAGATTATATTGTCAACAACAATGAATCCGGGCCTTTCGCGCAGCATATTTTTAACGAGCTTACCGCCGTTCAATATGGAGAGTCTGAAGACTACTTTTCCTGGGTTCATTCCGTATCGTAAGAAACAAAAACCCCATCCATGAAATCGATGAGGTTTTTATTTATTGGTGGAGGTGGCGGGAATTGAATTGATTAATAAGTAATTGATATTAAAGGTTTATTAACCGCACAATCAAAGCTTGCCCCCTTAGTTGCCCCCATGTTTCAGCAAACGTACGAATACAACGTAAATAACCTCATTGGGCATCATTAGGATACCTCAACCTCTTGTTTGCGCTCACTAAATATTGAGAAATCCATCATTGACACACTATGGTTCATTGAACTATAGTGTGGTTCATTGGGTCATAGGAGTGAGTTGGTGCAAACTGTTGTCCCAATAGGTACTTTTGAAGACAAAGCTCGGAAGTTATTAGGTGATAGTGGTTTTGACGATTTTATAGCAGAAATTGCCAAAACACCTAAAACCGGAGATTTGATTCCGAAAACTGGTGGGTTACGCAAGATTCGTGTAGCTAGGCCAGGAAAAGGTAAAAGTGGTGGTGCCAGAGTGATTTATTACTATCACAATAAAGGTAAACCTATATTGTTGCTTTTGATCTACGCTAAAGCAGATCAGGAAAATATGACTGCGGCGCAGAAAGCGGAATACAAGAAATTGGTGAATTTAGTTATTGAGGCTATCGACTAGGAGCAATGTATGGACGATAAATTACACAAAGAACTGGTATCAAACCTGAAAGAGGCTGCAAAGGTTGTTAAGGGTGAAAGCAAGTCCAAAGCTTATGTCATCCTGTCGCCAGCAGATATCAAAGAGATTCGAAGTCTCGTTAAAATGTCTCAGGCTGAGTTTGCCAGAGAATTCCAACTTAAGCTCGACACGCTTAAAGGTTGGGAGCAGGGAAAGCGTCAGCCAGACTCAGGATCAACAAATTATTTGCGTATGATTAAGGCTGATCCTGACTACGTTCGCGAACACATAGGAGCATAGAATAAATTTTATTTGAGAGTTTAACAGGACGAAAACTCACTGGTATGCCACTCACGTGACGCGTCAAGATCGCGCGCCATCAAGCGCATCGCATTGTTAAGGTTTTCCGGCGAGGTAGTGTTTTAAAATATCATTTGCGGCCGGGTTTTGACCCGCGACAGATCCGCTTGGCGGACCAACCGCTTCAATCTTTCCGATCGAATCAGCCCCATATGAACCGGGCGAGATTTATAGCAGAACAGGCGCATTTTTCCTCCAAAAATTCACGGGTTCACCGGGCTACTTAAATGCGTGAACAAATACTCATTATGATTATCGTAGACCGAACATCATTGGATAGAAAATTGCCTGTTAGCCTTTTGTTGGTGGTTGTTTCAAGAAATCCATTAATGTGTCTACATAGAATTTTTCAGTGAGTCCGTTTTTCTTGCGTTTTCGCTTTTCTGTACCCGCTAAAATAATCATTCCTTCAAGGGAGGACACTGTAAATACGGCTCTTCGTCGAGCCTCGGATTGCGGTAATATCGTATTATAATTAGTAATAAGCTCGACGAGCGTATCGATTACTGGCTCGTAGAATTCATCCATCAACTCAGCCGCAAATTCGTCGAGATTTGCTCTGGCCCACAATTGGAAGAAAAACCCAACCGTTTCCTGATTCAAATTTGCTTTGTAATGCCCTTTAATATGAGCACGTAGAATGCTTTCCGGCGAAGCACCAGCACGGACAATCAATTTATTGACTCGCTGCGCTTCAGCTGCGAGTGCATCCTCGAATGCGGCGCGAAAAAGATCTTGTTTGGTTTTGTAGTAGTACTGCAGCGTTGCAAGTCGAATTCCGGACTTCTCCGCTGCATAACGGAGGCTAAATGCCGCATAGCCCTCATCAATCAGAATTCGTTTCGCTGCCTCAAGAATAATCTCGTTTCGTTCGTGAGCTTTGAGCCTTTTCGTTTCTCTGTACGGGGCTCTTTTCTTGGTTGTCTTTGTCATCTATTCACCCTATCACAGAATCACAAACATGTGATTCTGTGATAGGGTAGGTTAGTCAGAAGTTGGCATCAACAGTAATGCCGTAAGTTCGTGGGTTGCCAAAAGCATCGTTAGCTATCCCCAAACCCGAGACATCTATGGAATAAATTCGATATTCTTCCTCGGTAAGATTGTTGGCGAATAGAGCGACTGACCATTTATCTCCCGGGAAAACGTACTTAACGCGGGCATTTGTTAATGTATACGATGATTCCTGGTCCAGGGGCGCACAAAGCACTGAGAAGCAAAAATCGTCTGAGTAGTTAGCGTCCGCCTGCACGGACGCTGTGCCATCACCCAAACTCCATGAGTATCGGGCAAGGCCGTTAAGCGCCAGTTTCGGTGCATAGGGAAGCTCTGTGTCGCGTACAGTCACGCCATCTGGATAAACGACATTCTCGACCGTGCTGTCCATCCAGGTGCCGCCGAGTAAAAGTTGAAATCCATCATATGGTGTGGCCGTGAATTCGACTTCCACACCGGTCGCTTCGGCATCAACGTTAATAATATCAAGCGACGCGACGGTACCGGTACTTGGATCGACTACAAACGCCTGATAGTCCTTGTAATCGTAGATAAACGCGGTTGCATTCAATCGAGCTTTGCCGTTAGCAAACTCAGTCTTTACTCCAACCTCAATACTTCTGAGCTCTTCTTCATCGTGCGGCGTGACAAGATTCGGGTCGCCAATACCCAATCGGAAGTTGCCTGCCTTGTGTGTTTGAGTGATTCCGGCGAAAAATAGCGTATCGTCGTTCGGTCTCCAGTCTAGCTGTGCTTTATAGGAGATGTTGTCATATGACTCTGACTGCGAATCGGGGATGCTGGGGCCGCCACCAAAATTGTCGAAGCCATCATAGTCGACGCTTCGTTCATCGTCTGTGTAGCGGAGCCCCAGGGTGGCAACGAGCGTGTCGCTAAGATCGAAATCAGTTTGGCCAAACAATGCAAACGACTCTGTGGTCACAGTGGAGCGATGTCCGCCGGTGTCGACGACCTGTCCAAAGTCGGTTCCAAATCCGAAGGTGAAAAAGTCGAGGTCAAAAAAAGCGTCGACATCGGTGTCGATATCCAGATAATAAAGACCGACTTGCCAACGAGATCGATCGGTCTCACCGTTTAGACGGAACTCCTGGCTGAATTGATCAAAATCCTGCGACGTTTCAAACCTAAAGTATGGAAACGGGCTGCTGTCGCCGTCTTCACTATAGGATTTCTCCATGGTGACGACATCAGTAATTGAGGTGAAGGTCATATTCTCGGATGTATCCCATACAAGGTTGAGATTGGCACCCGAAATCTCGCGTTTGAAAAAGCCGGGGTCGTCATAATCACCAGCGAAAGGATCGTTATCCGTGTCTCTGTAGCCATTGAGGTCCGTGCCAGGCCCGAAGCCGAATCCCCAGAAATCCAGATCGTCCGGTATACGTTCGCCCAGGAGCAGGGCATTAGTTACGTTTTGGGTGGCATCATGCTGATAGGCATTACCATTGCTGTCATCTTCGGCGTGGTGAATTTTTAGTAGCAGTTCGGTATTTTCATTCGGCTGCATGGCGAGTTGTAACCTGACCGCAAGCGCGTCGAGATCGCGTGGATTGGGACCGAGCCGATTTTCAACAAAGCCATCATTCTGATTTATTGATGCCGATAGTCGAGCTTGAAAACTATCGGAGAGCGCACCGCTGACTGCGCCTTCGAGGTTTTTGGTGCCGAAGTCACCGATCGTTGCGCGTACATATCCCTCGAACTCTTCGGTAGGTGCAGCGCTGAGGTAGTGCATGAGCCCGCCCGTTGCGTTACGTCCAAACAGTGTTCCTTGGGGGCCTCGTAGTACTTCGACGCGCTCCACATCGAACAATTGAACATGCGCACCGCCCATCGCACTAACGTAGGCGTTGTCTACGAACATTGCGATGGGTGGCTCAAGATGGTCCGCGAATTCATTCTGCGAGACGCCGCGAATACTGACGTTGGTAATGGATGGATGAAACTGAATGATATTCAGGCTCGGGGTTTGTGCCGCAATCGCAGTGGTGTCGGTGTAACCGAGTTCCTTGATGGCTTCGCCTGAAAAAGCGGTTACCGAAATCCCGACATCCTGAAGACTCTGCTCGCGTTTTTGCGCTGTCACAACAATTTCTTCGAGTAAGGTGCTTTGTGCCAAGGCGGCAGGTGTGATGCCGATAATCATAGATCCGAGTAGGGCGTAGCTGACTAATTTAAGTTTTATTATGTTGGGTAGTCTCATCTTTTCAATCCCCTGTAGTTAACGTACTCTAGCGGCGCCAGTTTACAGATGGTCGATCAGTGCACACACCGCTCCTGACTAAATATAATACTCAACTTGCCTTTCTCTGTCAAAAGACAGATACTTTTCTTATACGATTTATGTTCTGTGTGCTAAGGAGGTGACTGAATGGTTGACTTAAAGACATTTAACGCACTGGTTATTAATGACCAGAATGGCGAGCGAGCAGCAACAATCGATCAGTTGACAGATAGTGATCTTCCGGATGAAGAAGTCTTGATTGACGTTGAGTATTCAAGTCTGAACTATAAAGACGGCTTGGCAGCAACGGGGCAAGGGATTGCACGGAGATTGCCAATGGTGGGCGGTATTGACCTCGTTGGAACGGTAGTGGATGGCGGTACAACGGAGTATCAGTCTGGGGACAGAGTACTGGTGACTGGCTGGGGTCTTTCGGAAGTGCACTGGGGTGGCTATTCACAACGACAGCGAGTGAATCCAGATTGGATAACGCGTGTCCCTGATGGCCTTAGCGGATTCGATTGCATGGCTATAGGTACTGCCGGCTACACCGCGATGTTATGTGTGATGGCGTTGGAAGAACACAACATTACAGCGGACCGTGGGCCGGTCATTGTCACTGGTGCTGCTGGTGGCGTTGGGTCGGTCGCGATTTCAATTTTGAGCAAGCTTGGTTATGAAATTTATGCGTCAACAGGTCGTGAGTCAGCACACGAGTATCTTGCCGGGCTTGGGGCATCACACTTCGTCCACCGGAATGAATTATCTGAGTCTGACAAGCCGTTTCAGCGAGAAATCTGGGCGGGAGGTATTGACACAGTAGGCGGCCATACCCTGGTGAACGTACTAGCGCAGGTGAGCTATGGCGGTGCGGTTGCGGCCTGTGGACTTGCCGGGAGTAGTGAGTTGCCGGGGTCGGTACTACCGTTCATTTTGCGTGGTGTAAGACTGCTTGGAGTTGATTCCGTTATGGCACCCAAACAGCTCCGACAAGCGGCGTGGGATCGTCTGGTGTCGGATCTCGAAGTACGCCGTTTGCGTGATATTGCTCGTATCGAGCCACTGACGTCTTTACCTGAGCTGGCCAAAGACATTGTCGCTGGCCAAATCAGGGGCCGAGTCGTTATCGATGTGAATTCGTAGCGTCTACCGAGATGGATACGAATGATGTACCAACCTACCGACGTGCTTACGAATATCTGGCGCATTATGAAGACTCCCGACCTGACTCAGAGGCTGTTGTTGACAAGGGCTATCGGTACTCATACGGGGAGCTGAGGAATCTGGTTGATACCTGCGCCAAAGCGTTATTGGCGAATGGGGTGCAACCACGCGACCGGATAGCCTATCTAACTCCGCCCTGTATTGAATTTGTGGTTCTTTTGCTTGCCACTCAGGCGGTCGGAGCAATTGCGGTCGGTATAAATCCAAAGTACCAGGCGCGAGAAATTTCACATATCTTGCGTGATTCGTTGCCGGCTTTAGTATTTTCACGCCAATTATCTTCAGGCAATAGCGAGCAACTGACTAGTGTGGAAGCCGCGATTGAAGATTGTGGTACAAACATTCGAGCTATAGCACTTGATAGTTCGGTAGCTGATACCAAACATGAGAGCTGGAAGCGCTTTCTGGCTTCGTCAAATCAAGGCAAAAATATCGACTTGCAATCGCATGTGATGGCTACGCATCCAGATCATCCAAGCCTGATTATTTACACATCGGGAACGACGGGAGCCCCCAAAGGTGCGGTGCTGAAACAGAGTGCCGCGCTGCGCCACGGACAGTTGTCGCTACAAATGTTCAGGCCGGATCCCATGCGAGTCATAAATTACTACCCGACCAATCACGTCTCGGGGGTTGTAGCGAATACGTTGCAAACATTGATTGCTGGTGGGACGTTGATTTGCCTTGAAAAGTTCGATCCCGAAACGGTTTTGGAGACGATTGAATCTGAACAAATTACACAATGGGGCGGTATCCCTACGATGTTTCAGATGTGTTTGGCTCACGAACGTTTTAAGGCCACTGATTTATCCAGTGTCCAGCTGCTGAGCTGGGGTGGCAGTGCTGCGCCTGAATCCATGGTTAAGACATTTGCCCAGCTGGTTCCGCGGATGACGACATTGTATGCAATGAGCGAAACTACCGGCGCGCTTACGTTGGTCAGTCCAACTACAGATATTGATCTGCTTACGCTATCTGTTGGCAAGCCACTACATGATGTTGAGATGTGCTTGGTCGATGATAACGAGCAAGACGTTAAACAGGGTGAGGCGGGAGAAATTTTGGTTCGTGGACCGTTTCTGATGACCGAGTACTGGCGAAATTCACAGGCGACCGAGTCGGCATTCAGTTCGGACGGCTGGTTTCGAACGGGAGACATGGGTAAGTGGTTGTCCGACAATAGTTTGCAGATTGTAGGTCGAAAGTCGACCATGTTTAAGTCCGGTGGCTACAACGTGTATCCACAGGAGGTCGAAGATGTCTTGATCAGCCATGAAGGTATTCGAGATGCAGTTGTGCTCGGTGCACAAAATGAACTATACGGCGAGATAGGCGTAGCCTTCATATGTCGTGTCAGGAGTAAAACTGCCTTGGATGAGTCTGAGGTTGTTCAGTTTTGCCGCAGTCGACTCGCAAACTACAAGATTCCTAAATGCATCTGCTGGTTAGACCAGTTGCCGATGCTACCGGGCGGAAAACTGGATCGTCGTGCGCTGGCAGAGCGTGCAATAACAGCAGCAGGTACCCTGGATAAAGAGTAGCAATGGAGATTTCCAATGCTACACATCCAAATAGCTTGGCGTTGTTCTTCGAGAGCGGCTTATGAAGGTCAATATAATCAGTCGGTGGTGGCTATTCGGAACCGTCTTCGTGATTGGCAGTATGCTGATGCTGGTGCTGTTATTGCAAACAAGCTTGCAAGGTGAGCAGCTTTATCGCCATATGATCAGAATGTCGGTGAGGGTATCCTGGCCGATACTAGCGATGGTTTTTATAGCTTCTGCTATCACCACACTCTGGCCCGGTCGCTGGAGTTTTTGGTTGCTTCAAAATCGTAAATACCTCGGCTTGGCATTTTCTGCAGTGATGTTATGGCAGGTTCTTTTTATTTTCTGCCTGTTCAATACGGGAGCTGAGATTTTTGCGCCCGGCATTGGCTCGGTTTTTATCATTTCTGATTTGATCGGTTATACCTTGCTGTTATTAATGACGATGACCTCTTTCTCTTTTTTCCGAAGGAAGATATCTTCCAAGGCATGGAAACAGTTACACACCGTCGGCATCTTCTACATCGTGTTCATCTATGTTTATTCTTTTCCATTGGGCGTGGCTTTTTCTGCAGATTTTCATAATCGACTAACTTATGGTCTGTTATCACTAGCATCTATGGCGGTGGTAGGAGTTCGCATTGCGGGAAGGTTAAAGCGGGACAAGTAAAGCGAAATAGGTAGTTTGTTTGGACTATTCCACCGGTATTTGGCCAAGGTACCAATCAACAAATTCGATATTCATATTTTCTTGTGTTGAGTAAGGACCAGGCTGATATTTTGAAGAAGATACGCCAGATTGGTTGTTTTCTGTAATCGTAACATCTTGTTTTAGTGTGACGTCCCAAACCCACGAGACGTCTTCGGGGTTGTAGTCGACACCGGATGTTGCCTGTGAGTTGACCAGCCACGATGCTTCTACGTTGGTTCGATTGCAGTCTGAAGGAATAAAACTAAGCAACAGCGCATGGTCATTTGAAGCTATTAAATAATTCAAATAGTTGAATGCAATATAGCTGACACCACCATCATATGTACTGGCCTTACCCATTAATGGGGCGACCGGCTGACCATCCCGACTCTCTGTGAGGGCATTTTCTGCAATCGGCATTCGCGACATTCCAATGCCGGCACCGAATACGCCTTCTTGATAGGGATGCCCGAGTGATTTAACTTTATCCAGCCAAGCTTCGAGAATAGGCTCGTATTCTTCAGTTGCTTTTTCGGGTCCGGATCCTGTGCCCGCACCGGCCGCAAGTAGCTTAAGCTTTGAGTGGACGGCGCAATATTCCGGGTGCGCAGATTGACAGTGATAACACTCGATAAAGTTTTCAACAACCAACTTCCAATTTGCCGCCGTTGGCATTGGTGTGCGTCGCGCAATTTGCGCATCTTCAATGCCATGAAAGGTAAGGTACTCGGCGAACGGTTTTGTTTGCGCATCGAGGTCGTCCGGATTGTCCGATAAGGAGACAAAGATGATTCCGTGCAATACCCGCACCGCACACGTATGCAAACTGTATATCGATTTGTCGAAGTCGTCCGGCATAAGACGAGCACCCCGAAGAGTGCCGTCTAAATTGTATGCCCATGCGTGGTAGGGGCAGGTAAGTACTGACTTGTTACCATTATCATCACTACATATCCGCGACCCGCGATGGCGGCATACGTTGAAGTGCGCCCGAAGCTCCTGTTTTTTGTCCCGCACAATAATGATCTCTTCACCGCACAGCCGATACAGAAAATAGTCGCCAGGCGAAGGTATCTGCGAAATGTGCCCAGCGATATGCCACATATCCTTGAGGATATGTTCGGAGTCTACATTGAATATCTGCTCGTCAGTGTAAAAGGGTTGGGGCAATGATTGCCCCGATTCGCAGCTTTGGACGAGTTTTCGTAGATGCGTCTTTTGCATATGCTTTCAGCCTTTATGCTTCAAATTTTGTTCTTGTTAACGCTCCATCGAGAGCCGTGGTTAACTCGTCAACGTTCTCTTTCGAAAATATCAACGGCGGAGACAAGATGATCTTTGGACCAACCGAGCGTACGATCACACCGTTTTCCTGGCAGTCGGCTGCTACCATATCGGAGTAACCAGTCATCGGGTTAATCGGCGTCTTACTTTCCTTATCAACGACCAGATCCAATGCAATCATCAGCCCCTTGCCGCGAACTTCACCCAGGTGGTCATGCCGGTCGACTAGTGGCTTCAGTTTAGAAAGTGCGTAATCTCCAACGCTCGCCGCGTTCGAAACAAGGTCGTCTTTTTCGACAATATCGAGGGAGGCGAGGCCGGCGGCGCACGCCAACGGATGTCCAGAATACGTGTAGCCGTGTGCAACAAACCCGTTCGGAGAAGGTTCATCCCATGCTGATGCGATA
>CAZUMV010000016.1:18323-24089 GCA_964621435.1 uncultured Thiotrichales bacterium
CACCCAATGGCACGTATCCAGAGGTAAGCCCTTTGGCGAAACACATAATATCGGGCTTCACACCCCAGCCTCGCGCACCGAACAGATTCCCGCTTCGACCAAAGCCGGTGACGACTTCATCGGCGATTAATAAAATGTCATGTTTGTTACAGATTTCCCGAACCTGAGGCCAGTAATTTTCGGGAGGCACTATGACACCGCCAGCGCCCTGAATGGGCTCAGCGATAAATGCGGCAACATTGTGCGGGCCTAGATGTTGAATTTCACGGTCCAGAATTCCGGCACAGATATTACCCAATTCTTCCGGGTCTTCTGTCCAGGGGTTGCGGTAGGGGAACGGAGAATCCACCTGACTACAACCCGGCACCATCGGTGCGTAGGGCTCTTGAAAGCTGGGAGTACCATTTAATGACATGCCGCCAAAATGCACGCCGTGATAGGCGTACTTGAGTGAAATGAAGCGAGTTTTCTCTGGCTGGCCGTTTAGTCGCCAGAACTGACGTGATAACTTCAATGCGCTTTCTACCGCATCAGATCCACCCAGACTAAAGAATATTTGTTGCATGCCTTCAGGAGCCAGCATGGATTTAACCTTAGCGGCTAACTGGACGGACGGCTCATTGGAAACATCGCCGAACGTATTGAAGTAAGCCATCTTGTTGACTTGCTTGGTGATCGCTTCAATCATCTCGGGCCGGCTGTGCCCGACATTGACGCACCATAGTCCGCCCATGCCATCCAGGTAGGACTTTCCGCTCTGGTCAAAAACATGCACGCCGTCGCTCTTGGTCAGGAACAAAGGATTTTCCCTGTCCATGGCTGGCATGCTCATCGGGTGCAGAACATCGAGGTTGAGTTTCTTAAGTTCTTCGTAGTTCGCACTCATGCGTATCCGCCTTGTTTGGTCTGTAATGATTGATGCGCTTGATTATCTGTCGTATAACAGATAAAGTCAATTTTCTCTCGCGACTGGCGGTTTAAGTTTGCCTGTGAGAATTCTAATTTGATGACGAGATGACTGTAGACACCAATTCAATCCGAGCAAGAATCCTCTATAGCCTGTTGTTCGGCGGAGCGACAGCGGTGTATTTTGTTCTTCCTATCTGGGCCGGGCAGTTTGAAGATGTGTTCGGATTTTCCAGTGCCCAGATTGGTTGGTTACTCTCGGCTGACATGGGTGCAAATACGCTCGCTGTGTTATCTGTATGGTTCTGGGTTCAGAAGGTCAATCTTCGTATCGCGGTGGCGATTGCCGCAACCGTATTCGCTGTTGCTAACCTTGCCTGTTTAAGGGTGGATTCTTTTACAACCCTGCTTGTCTTGCGATGGGTGGTGGGACTGGGTATGGGTGTGCTGGCCGGCGTTGCAATCGCCGGGATTGGGTTAACTCGGAAGCCTGACCGGAATTTCGCCTTCGCGTTGACGGCTCAAGTACTGATCGGTTCAGCGCTGTTGTTTGCCACGCCGTGGTTATTGGAGTGGGGCGGTATGCAGTCGTACTATGTTTTCTTCGCTCTGCTTTTTGTACCAGTTATGTTCCTGCTCGGTGGCATGCCAATTACTTTTCAGAAGCATGGGGATGCTGTAGAAAACACCAAGTGGGGTGGGATACATGGCTTATTCATATTCGCGCTGTTGGCAGTTTTGGTTTACTTCGCTGGTATGAATAGTTTTTGGGCATTTGTTGAGCGCATCGGTGACCAGGGCACATTAACGAAGGAGTACATTTCTTCTATTTTATCCGCATCCATTCTGGTCAGCGTTATTGGATCATTGGCTGCGGCGTGGATGTCAGATCGATATGGCCGGATCGGACCGATTGTGATTGGCTTGGCCCTGACGGTTGGTGCGGTCGGGTTACTTCTACTCGAGGTTTCACCCTTATCATTTATGGTTTCGATATTTGTGTTTAACTTGATGTACAACTTTGTAATCCCGTTCCAAAGTGGCTGGGTCGCAAATCTTGATCTTGATGGCCGAAATACAGCGCTGCTTCCAGCGGTGCAGGGTGCTGGGCTTTCATTGGGCCCGATTCTAGTCGGCTATGTTGTCGCTGGTTCATCGTACACACCGGTGATATTTCTTAGTGTTGGTTTGCTGCTCGCTTCAATTGTCCTTTTTATATTGCTGCGCTTTACGATTTCTGATCGTGAGGAGCGAATAACCACAGTACTCAGAGAAAAGTTGGGTTGAGAATGGGTGCTATCAAAATCAACGTTACCGAAGCTAACGAAAAACCAGCATTAGAATTTATTAAGGAGCAGACATGGCACACCTAAGACCGTTGGAAAACGATGAGATCGAAGATGCTGGAATCCTGGAGCGATTCGAACACTATAAGAACACACGTGGATTCACACCAAACAGTATTCGCACCATGGTTCGCCGCCCAGGCATTGTCAGGGCATTCATGCAGCTCAACCAGGCGATCCTCTACGACGGCACGGTCTCAGAGGACTTGAAAATGCTGGTTAGCCTGGCCTCCAGCATGGCGTCCGGATGCCTGTATTGCCAATCACATATGGCAAACCTGTCGAGTATCTACAATGTGCCGGATGACAAGATAGCCGCGATATGGGAGTTCGAAACCAGTCCGTTGTTCGATGACGCGGAACGTGCCGCGATCAAGCTCGCCATTAAAGCCGGCGGTGTCCCAAACGACGCATCACAAGAAGACTTCGACGATCTGGCCAAGCACTTCGACGAGGGTGAAATTGTTGAAATTGTTGCCTCAATCGCTTTGTTCGGTTACCTCAATCGTTGGAACGACACGATGGCGACGGAACTAGAAGAAGTTCCCAAGCAGAGAATCAAGCGCGCCGTTGATGGTTGGGATGAGGGCAAGCACCAATGACTATTGATAGCGTGACTGACAGTACCTTTGAAGAGGTGGTGCTTGGAGAGTCCAAAGCGGTTCTGCTGGACATCTGGGCGCCATGGTGCGGTCCCTGCAAGATGGTCGGCCCGGCCGCCGAAAAAGTGATTGCGCGTAGAGCAGAGGATATGAAGTTAGTAATGGCAAATATGGAAGAGTTTTCTGCGACCTCAAAGGAGCTTAACGTTCGCGCCACACCCACGCTGATCCTGTTCAAGGATGGTAGTGAAGTCGCGCGTCGATCTGGTGCCGTCATGGAGTCACAAATTGAGCAATGGGTTGAAGAGTGCTTTCCGAGTTAGTGCGTCTATCCATATTTCAATACGATTTAATTAAACAAGAAAAATAAGGAGTGCTGCGATGGCAGATGAGCAAACACACGACGTGGTAATAATTGGTGCCGGTCACAATGGCTTGAGTTGTGCGGGTTATCTTGCTGCGAAAGGTAAAAAAGTAAAAGTAGTCGAGAGGCGCCACATTGTTGGCGGGGCGGCGGTCACCGAGGAGTTCCACCCAGGCTATCGCAATTCAACGTGTTCTTATGCGCTCAGTATGATGCCGCCGACGGTTATTGAAGATCTGGAGTTAGAGAAGTACGGTATGGAAATCATCAAGGATGAACATCCCGCGATTATTTTCGGCGCAAACAATGACTATTTCTTTGCCTGCAATGATGAAGATCGATTTGTCGCAGAACTGGAGCGTGTGGCTCCGGATGATATGGAAGCGTACTTTGAGTTTGATGAAACGATCGAAAAGTGTGCGGATGTTTTGCGGGTAATGTCACTCGAGACACCCCCGAATATGGGCGGTGGTCTGTTGGATATGTGGCGGGCCGGTACCATCGCCAACCGGATGAGGAAACTCGACCCTAAAATTCAACGCGAGATTGTCAAACTATTTACCATGAGCGTTCGTGACTATCTTGAGCAGTGGTTTAGCAACACTCTCCTGTTGGCTATCGAAGGTTATGCATCGCAGGTAGGCAACTTTCAGTCGGTGAAAGCAGGTGGCACTGCGTTTGTGTTGCTGCATCACATGTTTGGAGAAGTCAACGGTAAAAAAGGCGCTTGGGGATTTGTGCGTGGAGGCATGGGTAGCATCACGCAGGCAATGGCTAAGTCAGCTGAAGCACGCGGCGTTGAGATCGAGGTAAGTGCGCCGGTCGCTGAAGTCTTGGTAGAAAATGAACGTGCTGTCGGTGTTCGGCTCGAAGATGGGCGTGAGATTCGAGCGCGGGTGGTTGCCTCAAACACGAATCCAAAACTGTTGTTCCAGCAGCTGGTTGCGCGTGAGCACGTCAGTGAAGATTTTTCGCATCAGATAGACCACTATCGCTGCGTATCAGGTACTTTTCGTATGAATGTCGCATTGGACGAGTTGCCGCGATTCACTGCAATGAAGGACGTAGATGAGAAAGACAAGGAGTTCATGCTGCAAGGCAGTATTTTCATTGCCAATTCACTTGATTACTATGAAAAAGCCTATCAGGACGCGTTGACCAAAGGATGGGCAGAGAAGCCGGTTATCCACCTGTGTATCAACGGAATCGTTGACGATACATTGGCACCAGAAGGCAAGTATGTGGCTAGCATGTTCTGTCAGCACTTTAATCCCGAGTTACCCGAAGGTCAAAATTGGGACGACGTAAAAGACGAGGTCGCGAATCATCTGATCGATACTGTCAACGATTATGCTCCTAACTTTCGCAAAGCGGTCGTTGGCTATGGCGCTCTAAGCCCGTTGGACCTGGAGCGAGAATTTGGATTGATCGGTGGTGATATTTTCCACGGCTGCGTACAGCCCGATCAAATGTTTGCTATGCGACCCGTCGCAGGTCACGCCGACTACCGGATGCCAGTTAAAGGCCTATACCTGTGTGGTTCCGGTGCACACCCTGGTGGCGGCGTCAGTGGCTGTCCGGGCAGAAACGCTGCCTTGGAGATCTTGAAAGATCTGTAATGAGATACCAAAAGAAACAGGAGAAATACTATGAGTGAGTCAGAAGGAAACCCAACACCTTTTACAGCAGTTATCAAGGAGGCCGGAGGCTCCGAAGCATTTTGGATTGAATGGAATGATTTGCAGATTCCGATCGTAGTCGGTGACTATATGGCTGAATTGGAGGCAGGCCGGGCTGCAGTTTCGATGGTTGATACATCAGGACTGCAAAAACTCAAGATTTCAGGTGCTGATGCGGGAAAGTTTCTCGACTATCTTTGTGTTCGGCCAATGAGCCAGTTGGCCGCTGGACGAGTTGCTTATGCGGCCATGACAACAGCCGATGGTTACCTCCGTGATGATATAACCATTTTCCGGCATGACGACGGTAGCTACCTGGTCGCGAGCGGTACCAATCTACTTGAATGGTGTAATTCACATCGATCCGGTCATGATGTATCGATAGAAGACGTCAGTCGCGATTGGTGCACGTTGTCAGTGTTCGGGCCGCAGAGTTATGCATTTTTAAAGTCTGCCGGATTAGATCGACTGTCTGATTTGAAGGCCTTCCATTTTGTTGAAGAGTCAGTTGCCGGCAAGACATTTTTTGCATCCCGAACCGGTTTTAGTGGTGGCTTGGGTTACGAGCTTTGGATTCCGTGGGACGACGGCTCAGCAGTCTGCGAGCATCTGGCGAAATTGGATACACCTGTTGCTCCCCGTTTCTCGGGAGTTGGTGCGCTGGATATTTTGAGAACCGAAGCAGGGTACCTGATGCCAGGTCATGATTTTCCGTTACCAGGTGTCGGTGAAGCTGCCGCTAATTCTGACTATCGCACGCCATATGAGGTTGGTTTGGGCTGGATCGTAAAACTTGATCGAGATGAGTTTATTGGTCAAGCCGCATTGCGTGCGGCGAGTAAATCCCCTCGAATGTCGTTATTTGCGGT
>CAZUMV010000017.1:0-22387 GCA_964621435.1 uncultured Thiotrichales bacterium
GGCTATGCCGAGTACGTCACTGTACCTGCTACACAATGCTTACCGGTTCCAGCCGGGTGGTCACTGATCGAAGCGGCATCACTTCCAGAAACCTACTTCACGGTCTGGAGCAATGTCTACGATCGCGCCAAACTGCAAGTAGGAGAATCTTTACTTGTACACGGCGGCAGCTCTGGAATTGGCGTAGCCGCAATTCAAATGGCTGTTGCGACAGGCTCTACCGTGTATACAACCGCCGGTACAGCGAAAAAGTGTCAAACCTGTATCGAGCTGGGAGCAACACTCGCCGTTAACTATAAAACTGAAGATTTTACAAAATCGATCTTAGCGCATACTAACAAGCAGGGCGTCGACGTCATCCTTGATATGGTAGCGGGCGATTATCTCGAGAAAAATATGGCACTCTCAGCGCAAAACGGCAGAATCGCCATGATCGCGTTTATGGGTGGGCATAAAACCAATGTTAGTTTATTGCCCATGTTAATGAAAAACCTAAACCTCTCTGCCTCGACCTTGCGACCGCAAAGTCAGGCGCAGAAAGCAGCTATTGCCGAAAGCTTACTGAAAACCATCTGGCCGCATCTCGACAACGGTCAAATTCAACCGGTGATTGCCGCGCAAATACCACTTGCGGAAGCCGCCGAGGCGCATAAATTGATGGAAAGCAGTGAACACATTGGCAAAATCATTCTTACCATATGAGTATTGTCCGGCTTGGGAAGATACTGACAAATCCCAGTAGTGCGAATTACATCTGAAAAACGCACTGAATCAATAAGAAAATACGTCTAATCACTTGACTCTTGTAATAATTTAGATTACAAATCCGCCTTAAGTTATTGTTATTTATATTTTATTAGAGTCGCGATCATACCCCAATGAAAACTGTTTTTGCTATCTTATTGATTTTACTGACACAAATTACGACGTCAGCAAACGTGCTCGCGTCGGGGTCTCAGTGCCCTCCCCTTCTCAACCATAATGTGGAAACACTAGGTTCTGGAGAAAACATTAACCTGTGCGAGGCATATCAGGGCCGTGTTCTGATAATTGTAAACACTGCCAATAAGTGTGATCTTGCGGAGCAATACGAAGCGCTAGAACAACTGCAGGACGAGTTCCATCAGGACGGGCTGGTAGTTCTCGGGTTTCACAATAACGATTATATGGGGCAATTACAGGGTGCTTCGAAACCTGAAAAAGAATACTGTCGACTAGCCTCATCAATTCGTTTTCCGATGATCACCAAACAAAGTAGTCACCCTGAAAAAGCAACCCCGCTGTTTCGACTACTTGCCGGCGCAGCCGGCGAATACCCGAGCTGGAACTTCCACAAATACGTGGTAGATCGACACGGTAATCTTCGAGGTAGTTTCGATAGCATGACTGATCCTCGAGATCCGGCGGTAAAAAATCTAGTAGAAACACTACTCTAGAACCAAGTGGTTATTTTCGCGCTTTAGCAAGAGCAATCACTCACTATATCCCTCTGCCAAACGACTTTTGCTAAAATAACGCCATCAAAATTTGGAAGAGTGTGCAAATGAATTCACAACCGGTTTTTGGTCTGGTTATTGTTGGTGATGAGATCCTTTCTGGCAAAAGAACCGACCTCCACCTACCCTTTGTTATTGACCTGCTAAATCAATATGGTCAAGAACTTTCATGGGTCTCCATGGTTGGCGATCAATATGAAACGTTGCGAGATTGCTTTCGAGCCAGCATGGCCAAGCAGGATATTGTCTTTAGCTTTGGCGGTATCGGCGCTACACCTGATGACATCACCCGACAATGCGCTGCAGATGCTGCAGGTAGCGAACTTCAGCGACATCCGGAAGCAGCCGCGCTGATCAGCGATCGATTCGGTCACGATATTACTGATCGTCGATTACAAATGGCAGATTTTCCTAGTGGTGCGACTTTAATCCCGAACCCGGTCAATCAAGTAGCTGGATTTAGCCTGGGTACCCATCATTTTGTCCCAGGCTTTCCGCAAATGGCCCACCCAATGCTGCAATGGTTAATGCAAGAAAAATATTCTGATCTCAAAAGGACGCCTGATCTTGAAAAAATTTGCGTGGTAAAAAACACCCCCGAAAGCGAGTTGATACCAACCATGAAACGAATAATCGCAGAATTTCCCGACATTCGTTTATCAAGTTTGCCTTCAATCAGTAAAGGCGGAATTATCGAACTGGGTATAAAAGGCAGGAAAACAAACGTGAAAGTTGCTTATCAGAAACTAACCAAAGAGCTCAGTGCCGGAAACCACGACTGGCAACACAAATTAATTGATGGCGCGATAAAAACATCGAACTCTACTGATTCTATATTTTAGTTTACTTTAAAAGGGTTTCTCAAAATTATAGTCTCTTCCCGATCGGGACCGGTAGAGATGATGTCAATTGGCACACCCGTGGCTTCTTCCAGCCTGCGCAAGTAGGCTTTGGCATTGCTTGGTAACTTTTCATATTCTGTTACGCCAACAGTAGACTCGCTCCAACCCGGTAAATCTTCATAGACTGGCTGACAAGCAGAAAACTCATCAATACCCATTGGTGGCGATGAAATTTCCTCGCCATTGCAGTCGTACTTTGTACATATACGAAGTCGTTCCAAGCCATCCAATACATCCAGCTTGGTAATGCAGAGACCGGTCAAGCTATTGATTGCCGCTGCACGACGCATCGCCACAGCATCGTACCAACCACAGCGCCGTGGCCGACCTGTAGTGGTCCCGAACTCGTGACCTTTGTCGGCCATATGCTTACCTTCAGGATCTTGTTTATCTTCAGCATTGTACAATTCTGTCGGGAATGGTCCTGAACCCACGCGAGTGGTATATGCTTTGGTTATCCCCAACAAATAGTCCAGGTCGCCAGGACCAACGCCACTACCCGTACACGCGCCACCGGCTGTCGTACTAGAGGACGTTACAAACGGGTAAGTGCCGTGGTCAATATCCAGCAAGGTGCCTTGCGCCCCTTCGAACATAACATTCTGCGGCCCACTTTTAAGCGTTTGCAAACGGTCGACGACATCGGTAATCATTGGCAACAACAATTCAGCGTAGCCAGTTGCCGCTCGCTTCATTTCATCCAAATCAATGCTGTCGGTGCCATAAAAATTTTTCAGTGCAAAATTGTGGTACTCAACCACGCTTTCAAGTTTTTCATGGAATTTTTCCATGTGTAGTAAATCTTCTACTCTAAGCCCGCGGCGCGCGACTTTATCCTCGTAAGCGGGCCCGATACCACGGCCAGTCGTACCTATTGCCTCTTTACCACGGCGCTTTTCCCGGGCGTTGTCGAGCATCGCGTGATACGGGAAAATTAATTGACAGCCACCAGATACCTGCAAACGCTCTCTTACCGGCACTCCGGTTGCTTCGAGTTTCTCTATTTCCACGGCCAGTGCTTCAGGTGACAAAACCACCCCGTTACCGATCAAACATTCGGTTCCTTCGCGTAGAATTCCCGAGGGCACCAGATGTAAAGCAGTCTTATGGCCATCAATAACCAGGGTATGACCCGCATTGTGCCCACCTTGAAAGCGCACTACGGCTTGTGCGTCCTCGGTTAACAAATCGACGATTTTACCTTTACCTTCATCACCCCACTGGCTTCCCAGCACTACCACAAACTTACCCATGATTATCCTCTAAGCGATGCCAACGAGTTGCCAGCTATTGCCTTTCTTTTGCAATTTATCGGTGAAGTTTTTCATATCCTCTCCATCCACTGCGTACACAACAACATGCCCATCGGCACGCAACTCTTGAATTTTCTTTTGCAATGCCGGATCGGCATCTGCGGGTGCAAAGATCCTGCGTTTTTCTGGACTAATACGGCGCTGGCTCAAACGCATCAAATTCTTAATATCCGCGCTGAAACCGGTCGCAGCCCGAGCCTCGCCAAATGATTCTCCAATACCATCATAACGCCCGCCACGAGCCAACTCTCGCCCTTCTTCCGGTGCATAAGCCGCAAAAACCACACCGTTTTGATATCTATAGCCACTTAGCTCAGCAAAATCAAAATTAATATCTATCTCGGGATACTGGTCTTTTAGCAGATCTGATAAACGCTGAATTTTTTGTAAACACGCTTGCATCTCAGCGTTCGCCAAGGCGACCAAACTATTAGCACGCTCGAATACTTCATTGCCGCCATTAAGTTCTGGCAGCGCCATCAAGGCCTCTGCAATGTCAGGAGAAATATCGCGTTCACTGACAAACTTATCAAGATCGGTCACGGCTTTTCGTTGCAACAAATTAAACATTAAGTCGATTTCCGAAGCATCAAGTCCGGTTTGTTCGATCAGGCGATTGAAAATACCCATATGACCCAAATCAAGATGAATATCTTCGATTCCACACAGCGATAAAGTCTCTAGCATCAGCCGAATAACTTCCAGATCACTTTGCACTCCGGCATGACCATAAAACTCTACGCCGACCTGTAACGGGCTACGTGAACCAGCAAAATTATCTGGTCTGGTTTTAAGCACGGTTCCCAAATAGCAGTATCGCGCGGGCCCATTACATTTGAGCCGGTGTGCATCTATTCGAGCAACTTGCGGTGTCATATCGGCTCGCACACCCATCATTTTCCCGCTGAGCTGATCAGTTAACTTAAAAGTCTGCAGATCCAGAGTCGGACTGGAGATTAGCAATGAATCCAGATATTCAATAAAAGGCGGCATGAGCAATTCATACCCCCAGGTACGATACATATCAATCAACTCGCGACGAACGGTCTCTATCCAGCGCGCTTCTTCCGGTAAAGACTCATCAATACCTTCGGGTAGGATCCACTTAGTACTCATTAGCGCACGACATACAGCATGATCAAACCTATCAGCATTAATACAGCACCAATATTTCGAAGCGTCCCGTCCGGCAGATGAGTGATTTGCGACATAGTATGCTTAAAGCGCTGCGGAGAAAGAAAAGGCATCAGACCCTCTATAACGAGCACGAGCGACAACGCCACAAGTAAATCTTTCCATTCCACAATGAAGTACCTGAAGTTAAACGACAAGCCTGTCGTTATTGACCCTTGGGATTATTCAAGTATTTGAAAAAATCACTATCCGGGTCTAGCAGCATTACGTCCGAGCCACTGGTAAACGCTTTTCGGTAAGATTCAAGACTTCTATAAAAACTATAAAAATCACTATCCTGTGTGTACGCTGACGCATATACATCGGCTGCATTCGCATCCCCTTCGCCACGCAAAATTTGCGCCTCTTTGTATGCCTCCGCCTTAATTACCGCGCGCTGGCGATCGGCGTTAGCGCGAATCTTTTGTGCATCTTCCTGGCCTTTCGCTCTAAAATCTGCGGCTGTTCTGGAACGTTCAGCGCGCATTCGACTATAAACCGATTCGCTAACATTTTGCGGCAAGTCGATACGACTGATCCGCACGTCAACAACTTTAATACCCAGGTCGCGAGCAAGCTCTTGAGAGGTGCTGTTGATCGACTGCATGATTTCTTTTCGTTCACCCGATATCGCCTGAATAATCGTACGTTTGGCAAACTCGTTTCGTAAACCGTCTTTGATCACTTGCGACAAACGACTTTGCGCGACTACTTCCTGACCTTGAGTCCGTCGATAATAAAGGCCAACATCATCAATCTGCCATTTAACGAAAAAATCAACAATTACATTTTTCTTCTCGACGGTTAGAAACGGTTCCGGTTGTGCATCGAGCGTTAAAACCTGCGAAGAAAATTTTCTGACATTATTTATAAAAGGTATTTTGAAATGCAAACCCGGTTGAAGCTCGGTATCAACGATCTTTCCAAGGTTAAATAAAATACCTTTTTCTCGCTCATCGATGGTGTATGCAGACATCCATAACAAAGCCAGGACTACGATAATTACTATAGGTAGGTTCTTCACTATCTATCTCCTCTGCCACGATTGGTACTGCGCAACGGCGCGTCACCCGAGTTCGAATTTAATTGCTGCGGCGAAGCTTGCACAGTATTTCGAGATGACGAAGGCGGGTTACCAGCACCGTTTGACATCAATTTATCTAGCGGCAGGTACATCAGGCTGTTACCCGAGTCCCCGTCCATCAGTACTTTATTAGTGTTTTCATAAACACCCTCGATGGTTTCAAGATAGAGACGTTCGCGTGTGACGTCCGGTGCTTTTTGGTACTCGGACATAAGCTGGGTAAAACGCGATGCATCACCTTCTGCCTGGGCAATGATTTGCTCCTTATAGGCAGCTGCCTGCTCGAGCATGGTTGCGGCTTCACCCTGAGCCAACGGCAAGATACTATTTCGGTAGGCTTCGGCCTCGTTTTTGAAACGCACCTGATCTTCGCGGGCTTTAATCGCGTCTTCGAACGCATCCTGCACTTCTTCTGGTGGCTGCGAATCTTGCATATTGATCGTTACCACTTCGATACCTGTTTCATACAGGTCGAGGATTTCCTGGGTAAGCAATTTGGTAGTATTGGCGACTTGGGCCCGCCCGTCTGTTAAGACAAAATCCATTTCGCTCTTACCAACTGCCTCGCGCAAGGCGCTCTCGACTGCTTGGCGCAGTGTAACGTCTGGATCACGAACACGAAATTGAAATGCCTCGGCGTCGGTTATGCGATATTGGGTCGCCAACTTAATGTCGACGATATTCTCATCCGTGGTTAACATAATCGTGTTGTGTTCATAATCGCGCATGCGATCAACATCAACGATTTCAACCGTTTCGACCGGCCACGGGATACGCCACCCCAGACCGGGGTCTTTGATCGCCTCATATTGACCGAAGCGTAAAATCAAACCACGCTTACCTGCATCGATGATAAAAATACCGCTCAATAACCATAGCGCCAATAAAATGATAGGCCAGTATTTGAACGCTTTCGGCATACCCAAACCGCCACTGCTACCACCCGAGCCGCTGGTGATTTTCTTTAGAATATTATCAAGTTCCGAGGAACCGGACTTTTTAGGTCCGTTGCTCCAGGGATCCTTGTTTCCACCGGGTTGATTCCACGGCATGACGTTCTCCTCTGTTAATACTTGCTATTCTATGTCTACGGCTCGGAGGTGACAAGATCATTCGACGTTTCCAAGCGCGTGAATTGCTCGATTTCAGGATATTGCTTCAATAAGCGATGATAATCCTTCTTCGCGAGCTTTATTTGCATGGACCAACCGCCCGACTCGGTATTGGACTCAGACATCACCGCCCCTTGCCGGTACAGCAAGGCCCGCACCGCACCGCCTTCGCTCCCGAGGTTAATTTCTCCGCGCACCACGTCTTCTTCGAGCTTATTCAAGATCACTTCCTGCAAAGCCGACATACCGATATCTTCCAGTGCTGATACCCAGACACTGGTTTCATTACTGAAAGCATCGGTGATTACCTGAGCACTCATATCTGTTTGGTCAATCTTGTTATAGACCAGAATCTGAGGGGTTTTATCCGCACCGACTTCCTTCAAGACCAAATTTACTTGCTCAATATAATCGTCGCTGCGCGGATCACTAGAATCGATCACATGCAAAAGCAAATCCGCTTCACGGGTTTCCTGCAGGGTCGCGCGAAACGCTGCGACTAAATCGTGTGGTAACTGACGAATAAATCCAACCGTATCAGCTAAAACCACCTTGATGCCATCGATATCGAGCTTTCTGAGGGTCGGGTCCAGGGTCGCAAAGAGCTGATCCGCCGCGTAGATCTCAGTCTCACAAAGCGTATTAAATAATGTCGATTTCCCTGCATTGGTGTAGCCCACCAAAGCCACAGTTGGTATTTCGGCTTTTTTACGCGATTGCCGTCCTTGTTCGCGCTGTGTATTGACTTTTTGTAGTCGTTTGCGAATCGACCGGATCCGTATTCCCAGCAGGCGGCGATCTGTTTCCAACTGTTTTTCGCCCGGACCACGCAAACCAATACCACCCTTTTGGCGCTCCAAATGGGACCAGCCCCGGACGAGCCGGGTTGAAAGATACCTGAGCTGTGCCAGTTCAACTTGCAGCTTACCTTCGTGCGAACGTGCGCGTTGGGCGAAAATATCAAGGATTAAACCGGTACGATCAAGAACGCGACAGCGAAATAGCTGCTCCAGGTTTCTTTCTTGGGCAGGGCTCAATTGATGATCATAGATGACCAAATCTGCTTGCTCGGATTTTACCGCCGCCGCAATTTCTTGCGCTTTTCCTTTACCAGAGAATAGTTTTGGTTGCGGCTTGACTGACGAACCAACCACCAATGACAAGAGCTCCGCGCCAGTCGATGCTGCCAACTCACGGAATTCCTGTAAATCATCCGCGCTATTGCTTCGATCGGACTTAAACTTGATATGCACAAGGATAGCCCGACCGCCATGCGACGGACGTTCAAACATAGAATGATAGAGCGCTCACCAGAGTTTCGGTACTGTTATTCCTCGTCAGCTATCGGAATCCGCACCGGCTTGGTCGGTACAATCGTAGAAATAGCATGCTTGTAGACCATTTGGTTGACCGTGTTTCGCAATAAGACCACGAACTGGTCAAAAGAATCTATTTGTCCGGACAATTTAATGCCGTTAACCAAATAGATTGCAACCGGGATTTTTTCTTTTCTTAGTGCGTTAAGAAAGGGTTCTTGCAGAGTTTGCCCTTTAGACATTTTGACTACCTTCTTTTGTTGTTATTTTTTAATACGAACACGCAAATTATAACATAGCAGTCAAAATTGCCTGTGAAATTGCCGTGGTTTTTGTGTGCAATGGATCAAATAGTGTTAAATCTTTTTCTGAACGTAACCAGGTAAACTGGCGCTTGGCCAATTGTCGCGTGGCCACCACACCTTTGTGAATAAGTGTCTCTTTATCGTATTCGTCGTTGAGGTAATGAAGAACCTGTCGGTAACCAACCGAACGCATCGCCATATGGCTCTCATCCAGATTCCACTTTGTAATTAGCGCTTGCACTTCATCTATCAGCCCGATTTCCAACATCAGTCTGAACCTTTTTTCAATCCGGGCATGTAAAACTGTCCGGTCGGACGGCAGTAATGCATACTTATACGGTTTAAAACCCAGCGTGTTCGGGGTCTGTTTGGTCAACAACGACGACAACGACGAGCCGGTTATTTCATAGACTTCCAGCGCTCTTTGAATGCGCTGCTGATCATTTTCGTGGATACGAGCTGCCGCCGCTGGATCCACATGCACCAGCCTCTGGTGCAAAGCATCCCAGCCACGCTCGGCCGCTTCGGCTTCAATCGCCGCTCTAATATTCGGATCCGCCGGCGGTAGCTTGGCCAAACCCTGCAACAAGGCCCGGAAATACAAAAAAGTACCACCAACTAATAGCGGAATTTTACCACGAGCGTGGATCTCCTTAATCAATGCATTGGCATCGTCGCTGAAACTCGAAGCAGAATAGGCCTGATCGGGATTAATAATATCGATTAAATGATGCGGTGCCTGTTGTAGCTCTAGCGCCGTAGGTTTGGCCGTACCAATGTTCATCTCTCGGTAAACCAGTGCAGAATCACAACTGATGATTTCAAACTTACCGGATTGATACAGATCGATAGCCAAATCAGTTTTACCGCTTGCGGTCGGGCCAAACAAGCAAACGACTTGTGCTTGTTCCACCACTTACCTACCCCGCATAAACAAAGAATCCAACTGCGCAATACTTAGTTGAGTCCAGGTCGGACGACCGTGATTACATTGGCCGCTACGCTCGGTTTCTTCCATTTGCCTGAGCAAGGCATTCATCTCGGGATGCGTCAATTTTCTATTTGCCCGCACCGAGCCATGGCAGGCCATACTCGACAGCAGTTCGTCGATCGCTTTGGTGACACTATCACTATTGCCATGTTCACTGATATCGGACAAGACATCGCGCAGCAAAGCCTCCACATCACCCGATGCCAGTAGCGCCGGTACGGCTCTAACCAACAACGTTTCGACGCCGCGGCGATCTACTTGCAAACCAAGGTTAGCAAGTAGTTCTTGTTCAGCCGCCACCAACTCCGCCTCGGCTTCACTAACCGCCACGTCGACTGGCACCAAGAGCGGCTGTTGCACCAATGTGCCATGGTCAAAGTGTTGTTTTAGCTGCTCATAAGTGATTCGCTCATGTGCTGCATGCATGTCTACCAAGACCAGACCAGCGGCATTTTCCGCCAGGATATAAATACCATGTAGTTGCGCTACAGCGAACCCTAGCGGTGGCGAATTTTCTTTTTGAGGCGCGGTAACATTGGCATTTTCAGCATGTTCCAATGCTTGGTAACCGTTTCGAATCTCATGAACATTGTCAGGCGCCTTGGCATCATTAGATACACCACGATACTGCGACCTTGGCATCCCGACACTACCTTCAAGTTGCTGCATATCAGGCACCAGCTTTGACATGGCATCGACCCCCCCGTGATTTTTCGCAGGGATCGTATCCGCGATCACTTTTTCGACCGTTCGGAAGATAAAATCATGCACTAAGCGGGACTCACGTAGGCGCACTTCGGTTTTAGCCGGATGCGCATTAACATCTACCATGTGCGGTTCCATATCCAGAAACAGCACGTAAGCAGGTTGTCGACCATGATAAAGCACATCGCGGTAGGCATGTTTCGCCGCATGTGCCAATACTTTGTCGCGCACCATTCGGCCATTTAAGAAAAAATGCTGCATGTCAGTCTGGCTTCGAGAAAAAACCGGCAAGCCAACCCAGCCTGAAAGACGCATATCTGCAGCGGATTCCTCAAAGTATCTGGTTTGACTTTGAAAGTTTTCACCACAAATGCTTGCCACACGTTTGGCGCGCGCATCGAAGTCCAGCGCAGCCGGCCAACGATGTACTGACTTCTGGTTGTGCCGCACCTCGAAGGCGACATCCATATGACTCAGGGCGAGCTTTTTGAGTAACTTATCAATGTGCCCATACTCGGTCTTTTCGGTACGCAGAAATTTTTTCCGCGCCGGCACGTTATAAAACAGATCTTTCACTTCGACAGTTGTTCCCGGCGGGTGCGGGCGAGGTTTCAAGCTGCCGCCACCTTGGGCGTCTTGTTCATACCGCCAACCTGAATCGGCACCGCTTACCGCAGTGGTAAGGCTAAACCGGGACACTGACGCGATACTTGGTAACGCCTCACCACGAAACCCCAAACTCACGACATTTTCAAGATCTTTGAGAGACTCTATTTTACTGGTTGCATGACGCGACAGCGCCAACTCGATTTGATCCTTATGGATACCATCTCCGTCATCGCGCACCTTGATCAATTTGGTACCACCTTGCTCCAAGTCTATCCAAATAGTTCTGGAGTCGGCATCCAGGGCATTTTCCAGGAGTTCTTTAATTACAGACGCCGGCCTCTCCACCACCTCGCCAGCGGCAATTTGATTGATGAGTTGCGGAGATAGTTGTCGTATTGGCATACTTCAGAGACAAAATGATTGTCTGGGTATTGTGCCAGAGCATCTTGAATTTGTCGCTTATACGAATTTTTTATGAGACTAAAGGCTCTGCGGAATCTGTAATACCTGACCGACGTGAATAACGTCGGATTTGAGTTTGTTTACCTGGCGCAATTCCTTTAACGGCACCTCATACCGATGAGCAATACCTGATAAAGTCTCTCCCGATTTAATGGTGTGCTCTGATGCCCGCAAAGTAGCAACGACTGTGCCGAGCGGCGGGTTGGCCTTAAAGTAGGTTTTAATGCCACGCGTCAGCGATCGCACTAATTTGTCTTGATATTTTTTACTGCGCAGTTTTTTTTCTTCTGTCGGGTTAGATAAAAATGCTGACTCAACTAAAATCGACGGTATATCCGGTGACTTTAAAACCACAAAACCAGCTTTTTCAACATCATCACTGTGAGTCTTACCAAGCTGTTTGAGCTCGCCCAACAAAAACTCGGCCACTTCGGCACTGGTCTCATTAGTATGTCTTTGCGACAAATCCAGCAATACCGACGCCAACACCGGATCTTTGTCGTCAATACTCACGCCGCCAACCAGATCCGCTTGGTTTTCTTTTTCCGCCAACCACTTTGCGGCTTCACTTGATGCCCCGCGAGCTGATAGGGTGAACACCGAAGAACCTTGCGCGTTACGATTTTTAGCGGCATCAGCGTGAACCGAGATAAACAAGTCCGCTTGTTTATCCCGTGCAATTTCTGTGCGTTTCTTTAGCGGTATGAACACATCTGTAGATCGCGTCAGATGCGCTCTATAACCGACTTGCTTGTTAATGTTCGCCGCAAGCTTTTTAGAGATACTCAAAACAATGTCTTTTTCCTCGGTACCACGTTTACCTATTGCACCAGGATCTTTACCGCCATGCCCGGCATCAATTACCACAATCAAGTCACGCGGTTCGATTTCTTCTATTAACGGCGCAACCTCGATTGCTTGCAAGGTCTCGTCATTGTAGAGCTCGACCAATAAACGTGGTTTATCAGCAATAAAAATGATGGTGCTATTAATTTCCAGCTTATCTTTAAGATCCAAAACAACTCGAAGATCACCTTCATTGCGGACCGCATGACGCATTCCTAAAAGTTGCTTTACGGGTGTTATTTCCAACTTAACATCCGGCGCTACAGACGTGTCAGGGAAATCTATTACCACCCTGTCGGGATTGCTCAAGCGGAATAAGTTATGCTCAACAACCTCACTTAAATCGAATAATAAGTGTAGTTTTCCATCACGCTGTTCAAAACTGAAGGCGTCAACTGACGGCGCTGCATAAAGCGTATTGATCGGCAGGCACAGCAACACTATCAGCAACCAAACGCGACCTTTAGTTGGCAAGCAGCTGTGGGTAAAAACGTACATTCCGTGTCCGGTCATAACATACCGACTAGTTTAGTTCCGAACGACAAAAAATCAACATTAATTTCTTTATTTTTAATATGATAGCTCGCTTAATTTGAGTCGCTTATCATCTATAAAGTTCAATGTTGGAAGCAATTAACGACACGTCCGTCAGGCGCAATTTCAATATGGATTTCGAAATCCAAATTTGCCGTCCACTTACCACCCTTCTCTGGCCACTCGATCAAACAAATTGTCTCATCGCCAATAAAGTCGGCAAAGCCGATAAACTCTAGCTCATCAGGGTCGGCCAAACGATAAAGATCGAAATGCGCCACCGAAAACTGAGCAATCTGATATGTCTCAACCAGACCATAAGTTGGACTTTTGACATTACCGGTGTAACCCATAGCGCGTAGCAACCCTCTCACGAACGTAGTTTTACCGGCACCGAGATCCCCACGCAATCCAACGACGCCCATAGCGTGAATTTGCGGCAAAAGTTTGGCCGCGAACGCCATCATGTCCTCTTCCGAGAGAATTAACTCAGCGCTCATTGCTTGCACAAACCAAAGAGTAAAACATTAAATGATGCAGCACAGAAAAAGATGTCCGCGCGTGTTGAACAAGTTTTTTTCACGACGAGAAGATACAAGGTTAGGACTTGGTTCCCATTATACGTGATAGAAATTAAGGTGTGACAATTAGTCTTTTAAATGCCTAATGTAATTAATTAAAGCATTGGTAGAGCCATCATGACGAGCGGTATCAACATCACTTTTCAACTCTCTCAATATTGTTTTCGACAAGGTCTTCCCAAGCTCAACACCCCACTGATCAAAAGAATTAATGTCCCAAATCAAACCCTGCACCAGCACTTTATGCTCATACATTGCCAGTAGTGCACCAAGATTGTACGGGGTAAGTTTCTTTAACAGAATTGAATTACTTGGTCTATTGCCATTAAAAGTCATATGCGCAAGCAATTTGATAATATCTGCCTGATTCAAACCTTGAGCTTCCAGTAACTCCCGGGTTTCTGCTCTGGTACGCCCGACCATCAGCGCCTCGGTCTGTGCCAGGAAATTAGCTAACAGGATATGATGATGCTCACCTACCGGATCACCGGTTTGCACTGCAGCAATAAAATCGCAAGGCACCAAGGAACTGCCCTGATGTAACAATTGATAAAACGCATGCTGCCCGTTGGTACCAGCCCGACCCCACAATATCGGCCCGGTTGCATGATTCATACGCTCTTCTACGCTATTTACCGATTTACCATTGCTTTCCATATCAAGCTGCTGCAAATACTCAACCATGTCATCCAGACGCTGGTCATACGGCAGTACTGCGTGGCTAGGCGCCATAAAAAAGTTAACATACCAAATACCCAGCAGTGCCATTATGGTAGGTATATTTTCTTCCGCTGGCGCGGTTCGAAAATGTTCGTCCATGGCATGCGCGCCTGACAACAACTCTTCAAAGGCCTCCATCCCGATCGCCAAGGCTATCGGCAAGCCGACCGCTGACCACAATGAATAGCGACCACCCACCCAATTCCAGAAACGAAATATATTTTCTTTATCAATACCAAACTCGACAACTGCGCCTTCATTCGTAGAAACTGCTACAAAATGCTTCGCGATGGCCTCCTGATCGCCGAGGAAATTCAATAGCCAATCACGCGCAGTACGCGCATTGGTCATGGTCTCTAAAGTTGTAAAGGTTTTCGATACCACAATAAACAAAGTGGTTTCGGCTTTTACTTGCTTCAAAATATCGGCGATTTGGGCACCATCGATATTCGACAAAAAATGCATTTTTATATCGGGATTTTGCAATGGTTTGAGCGCATTACAAACCGTACGAGCACCAAGATCCGAGCCGCCAATGCCAATGCTCACAACATCTGTTATACGTTTACCCGTGTACCCATTCCAACCACCCATTCGAACCATCTCGGTAAACTCGCGCATGTGATCAAGCTCTGCACGTACTGCCGGCATCACATCTTCACCATCCACTATAACCGGTCGGTTGGAACGATTGCGCAACGCGGTATGCAACACTGCTCGGTTTTCAGTCCAATTGATTTTCTCGCCATCGAACATGCGGGAAATTTTTTCCGGTATTCCGAGCTCTTCAGATAACTTAATCAGTAAATCCAGAGTATGGCTGCTGATTCTGTTTTTAGAGTAGTCGAATAATATGTCTTCAAACTGAATTGAAAATCGCTCAAATCTTTTGGGATCGTTGGCGAACATCTCACGCATCCCAACATCGCGTAGTTCCGCGAAATGTACTTCTAGTGCCCGCCATGCCTTGGTACTCGTCAATACGCTATTCTCGGATTTAACAGACCCGCGAATCTTGCGAATTGCTTCAGAGGCTTCCATTACGGTTAAATTTGGCATTTTTTATTTTCGACTCCGTTCGGCTTTAATAGTATCAACTATTCGAGCAGCGCAAACATGTTACCAGTTCACGTTAATTAAGTTAAAATGCAATCCAAGCAGAATTTTTCTTGCATTTTTTGCAGTTAATTTTAGGGGATACCGCATGCCTAAACGTACAAATAAATCAAACAAATTTCAACTAACTCCGAGTGACGATTCCGTACTTCGAGCGCACGTCAAACTGCTTGGTCAATTACTTGGCAACGCCATCCGCACGCATAGTGGAGCAAGAACCTATAACGCGGTTGAAAAACTACGCCAGGGTTATATCAAGCTGCAGGATAATAATAATAGCCGAAGTCGCATTGCGCTCATCAAGTTTGTACGCAATCTCGACACCGAAACACTGGAGCAGGTAACGCGCGCATTCAGCACTTATTTCGGGCTGGTTAATCTAGCCGAAGAACTGATTGCGCTGCAATGGCGGGAACGAAAACTGGATCAGGGCGGAAATTTATGGGCCGGATCGTTTCAGGAAACTTTCGCCGAATTCAAACAAGACAAACTAACAGCCAAACAAGCTCAAGAACTTTTAAACGGCATTATGTATACACCGGTATTTACCGCCCACCCAACGGAAGCACGACGTCGCACTATTATGGAATTGCTACGACAGATCTTCGATACCAGCGCGCAACTACAAAAGCCCGGCGTCAGTAAAAATGCCGCCGACGCTTTAATAAAAAGACTCGAAACCGAAATACTCATTCTTTGGCAAACAGATGAGCTTCGCAACACCCGACCCACGGTAAAGGATGAAATCAAGAATGGCCTTTACTATTTTCGCGCCAGTCTTTTCGATGCCGTACCGATCGCCTATAAGTATTGTGAAAGACGGGTTAAAAAACTGTATGGCACAAAAACCGATGGCAGCCCTAAAGTTACCGTGCCAAGCTTCATTAGATTTGGTTCCTGGATCGGTGGTGACCGGGACGGCAACCCCTTTGTCAAACCGGAGACAACGGCTCTTGCAGTGCGACTGCAAATGCGCGAAGTATTGAGCGAATATCAACGGCGCCTCGACGGTATGTACCACGTCCTTACTCACTCGGCGCTTTTCTGCAACCCGTCCCCGGCACTGCTGCGCAGCTTGAAGCGTGACAAGAAGATCGAAGCAATGGCACTACCTGAGAAACTAGAGGTTTATCAGAACGAGCCTTATCGCCGCAAAATGATAATCATGCATTACCGGATTTTACAACTGCACGCGACAACCCAGTTACGATTAAAATCAAATAAAGTAGTTAAACCACTACCAGGCGCTTACAATAGCCCGGAAGAATTTCTCGACGATCTTTATTTGATCCGGGACTCTTTAATCAAGGATGGCGACCTGAGCGCGGCATCCTATGAACTCCGGGATTTAATCCGCATCGCGGAGACTTTTGGCTTCAACTTGTATCGACTGGATGTACGACAAGAGTCGACGATCCATACTAATGCTGTTGCGGAAGTACTGAAACGGCTTGACTCTAAAAGCAATTATGCGAACCTTGTTGAAGAAGAAAAAGTTAAAATATTAAGCAGGTATTTGAAGAAAAAAACCAAGGCACCAAATACCGGACGCTGGTCAGCTATGACCAAAGAGACTTTGGAGGTCTTTCGGACCATGTCTCGCCTGATGTCCGAGACCGGTAAAGAAACATTCGGCACCTATGTAATATCTATGACGCACAGCGCCAGCCACGTGCTCGAAGTATTGCTTTTGAATCAGCTTGCAAACGGGCCGCAAAAAGCGCGTCAATTGGCATTGAAAGTATCACCCCTATTCGAGACCATTCCTGACCTTAAAGATATAGGTCCGGTCCTGGAAAATTTACTTGGCAACCAAACCTATAAAAATCACCTTAAGACCGTTGGTAACCAACAAGAGGTGATGCTTGGCTATTCTGATTCCTGTAAAGATGGCGGCATTCTTGCGTCTACCTGGAACCTGTACCAGGCTCAGCAGACAGCACTCACAATTACTGATAAATACAAAGTTGGATGCACCTTGTTTCATGGTCGAGGTGGAACGGTGGGACGTGGTGGCGGCAACACCCATCAATCTATTCTGTCACAACCTACGGGAACGGTTCGTGGCCATATCAAATTCACTGAACAAGGTGAAGTACTGACTTACCGGTATTCGCAACTTCAAACCGCTACCTACGAACTTAGCTCCGGCATCACCGGACTCATGAAAGCCAGCAAGAACCTGGTTAAAAAACCAAAACCCACAAAAAAATCTTTTCATACCAGTATGGCGAAGCTGGCCGAATCTGGAGAGCACAAATATCGACAGTTGATTGATCATAACCCTGATCTCATGGACTACTATTATGAAGTAACTCCGGTAAGTGAAATCGGAAAAATGAAGATCGGCTCCCGGCCCTCACATCGAAAAAAGGGCAACCGGTCAAAAAATTCTATTCGCGCAATCTCCTGGGTTTTTGGTTGGGCACAATCAAGGCACACCCTACCCGCATGGTATGGCATTGGAACCGCACTAAACGAATATGCGCGCGGCAAACCAGCACATCTGGGCGCGCTTAGAACGATGTATCAGGACTGGCCTTTTTTCGCTTCCCTGTTAAACAACGTACAAATGTCGTTGCACAAAGCAGACCTGAACATCACCAAAGATTATGTCTCGTTAGCAAAAGACCAAAACAAAGCAATAAAGGTCTATAACGAGATTAGAGCGGAGTACGAACTGACGGTTAAAATGATTCTAAAAGTGAGCCAATCGAAGAGTTTATTGGCAGAAGATAAAACCTTGTCGCGATCATTATCCCGTCGCGAACCTTACCTTACGCCGCTAAACCAGATTCAAGTAGAATTACTACGTCGGTACCGCGACAAACCAGCAAAACAACAGCAAAAAGTTCTAACGCCGCTGATCAGGTCTATAAACGCCATTGCGGCGGGCATGAGAAATACCGGGTAATCAACGGCATGAATTAACCTGCAGGAGGAGCCTCGACCAAGGTTTTTTTTTGCTCGTGACTTAGTGCTTTAATTTGCAATTCACGCCGCGTGGCAGACGAGCGATCTGGAGAAGACTCAGTGTACACCAAAGCCACCGGGCGACGATGACTGGTATATTTAGCACCACCCTTCTGCTCGCCATTGTGTTGTTTAAGCCGCCGCTCTAAATCGTTGGTGATTCCCGTATAGTAACTTTTATCCGCACATCGAATAATGTAAACAACCCAGGCGTCAGACGTCATCGTTATTCTTTTCCAGCTCGCCGGCGCCTGACTCTAGCGACATCAAATACTGATATATCTGGCGATAGTACTTTGGCGACTTATCTAACAGTGCTTCTTTACGTGCATTTCTCACCAGCTGATTAATCTGTTGTACTGCAAAACCCGGGTAGCGATCCAACAATTCTGCGATGACCTCCTTATCACCGGCTATCAACTTGTCTCGCCAATCATTCAGTTGATGCTCCTTTTCAACCTGCTGCAAATGCGGCTGACGTAGCCGTGCCAGCGTTTCGCGAATAGCATCATCATCGACCCGGCTCAACATCGAAGCTATATGTTTTAGCTGGCGTTTCAATGCAGTTCTTTTACAACGCCGACCAAGCAAGACTGCTTCTTGAATTTCATCCGGTATGGGTAATTCAGATAAATTGATAACTCGTTCAGCGACCAATTCTCGCGCCAAATCACCCAGCGCTGCAAGTTCGCGCTTAACCTGGGATTTACTTTTCGGCTCCTGGTCAAGCATGGATTAGTTTTCCACCTTACTCGGGAAGATTGTTGGCAATACATCCTCTTGCCAAACGGGATACTTTTTCATTATAGAAATAAAGTTCCCGGAGTTCATCAACTCAAACAACCACCTGCGCACAGATCGGTATTCTGATTGCTCGAACCAGCTCATATCGACCATTGCAAATTGACGAACAAAAGGAAATATAGCCAAGTCAACATCACTTAAGCGGTCGCTCAAAAGATAGTTTCTCGTTGCTAGTAACCGTTCCAGTTTCTTTATGTAGTGTTCGCCTTGCTCACGACTAGATATCGCTTCGTATTCGGGATATCGATCTGCATATTTGTAACGGTCAAGCCATAGTTTGAAATGTTGATCATTTTCATTCACCAAAGCTCGCCCAAAAGCATTCGCTTTTATTTGCCCAACGCTCTCGGGATCAGACTGACTGAGTGCCCAGTCCATAATATCGAGACTTTCTTCCAACAAATTTCCTTCTGGCAATACCAAAACCGGCACTGTCCCTTTCGGGGAAACGTCCAAAAGATGCCGAGGCTTCTGTTTCAACCACACTTCCCGTAATTCAACAAATACTTCAGCGTTATTAACGTCATTCGCATAGGCTATCGCCATCCGCGCGCGCATGGCGTATGGGCAACGTCTAAAACTATACAGAATAGGAACAGGCATTTAGTTCTTTGGTACTTTGAATTATTAATAAAACCATCGGCAATACACACGCCATGATCCGGCCTATTGTGGCACCCGAATGTTATCAATCAATCGAGCTTTACCCAACCAGGCCGCCGCGACCACAATTAAATTTTCATCTCCAGGTTGGGCGGGCTCGAAATCCTCATAACGGCAAATTTCAACATAATCACGACCGAAGCCAGCGTCCACTAACGCCTGCATGGCATTTAACTCCATCTGCCGATAGTCTGATTTTTCGGTCTTAACTAACTCTACCAGATCAGACAAGATGGCATTAAAAGCCGGCGCAATCGCGCGCTCTTCTTTACTCAAATAGCCATTTCTTGAACTCATGGCCAAGCCGTCGGGTTCACGCTCTGTTGCCAATCCAACCACACAAATAGGCATATTCAGGTCTTTGACCATTTTCTGAATCATCACTAACTGCTGAATATCTTTTTCGCCAAATATTGAAACATCCGGGTTGACCATATTAAAAACCTTGTTCACTACCGTTGCGACGCCAATAAAGTGGCCCGGGCGCGATTGCCCCTCCAGACGGTCAACAAAACCGGGTACCAATATTTGCACATTGCTCGCAGCGCCATTCGGATATATCTCTTCATTACTTGGCGCAAACAATATTTCAACGCCCGCCCGCTCCAGTTTCTGGCTATCTTCTAATAAGGTTCTCGGGTATGCCGCCAAATCGTCGGCTTTGTCAAATTGCATTGGGTTAACGAAAATTGTTGCTACAACATGATCAGCCAATTCTCTAGCCTTGCTCACTAACGCGAGATGCCCGGCATGCAAGTTACCCATGGTCATAACCAGACCAATCGTTTCGCGTTTCCCGCGCCATGCTTTACATACCGCTCTGAGATCAGAAACTGTATTGACTTGGCGCATATTTATTCGCTAAAACTTTCTTCAAGTGACGGGAAAACACCGGACTTCACTTGTTCTACATACGCTTGGATGGCGCCTTGAATTGACCCCGCTTCGGCCAAAAAGTCTTTGGAAAATGACGGTGCTTTTGGCGAGATACCTAAAATATCATGCAAGACCAGAATTTGCCCATCACAGGCAGCGCCGGCACCAATTCCGATCACGGGTATGTCAATACTGTTGGTAATTGCTTCAGCAAGCGATGCTGGCACACACTCGACCAGTAAGGCATCGGCACCCGCATCTTCTAGTTTACGTGCATCATCTATCATTAATTGCGCCTGCGCTTCGTCCCGGCCTTGTACGCGATAGGCACCAAGCTTATGAATCAACTGCGGCTGCAATCCAATATGCGCGCACACAGGCACGCCTTCGCGAGATAACTTGCTAACAATTTCCACTTCGCTTTGACCGCCTTCGAGCTTAACCATTTGGCCGTGACCTTCTTGCATTAAACGCGCCGCTGACTCCAACGCTTTGTTGGTGCTGTAGTAACTCATAAAAGGCATATCCACCATCAGCAAAGGGCGCTTGCAGGTCGTCGCGACCGCTCTACTGTGATAAATAATATCATCGAGCGTTACCGGTACCGTGGTATCCCGGCCCTGCACCACCATTCCTAACGAGTCGCCAACCAAAATAACATCGACACCCTGATCGTTCATCACTGCCGTAAAACTGGACTCATAGGACGTTAGCGAGGCGATTTTTTCGCCGCGCTGCTTCATTTTTCGTAGTGCTGAAACGGTGATGTTCTTGATTTTTTTATGCACGCTCATATTCGTTTCCTAATTGCGATTACCACTCGGAAGCGGGTTAAAATAATGCCGGCCACTATGTATGGTCTGAATTTGCCGCAACAATGCCTGGTAATCTTCTTCCACTTTAACCAGATCAATTTCGGTCGCATTCACTACTAACAATGGTGCTAAATCGTAGTAATGAAAGAAATTCGTATATGCAGTAACAAGTTGTTGCAAATACGCGGTGCTAATACTTCGTTCAAAATTACGGCCACGCTTTTTGATTCTTTTCTGCAGTATCTCAACAGGGGCCTGCAGATAAACGACTAAATCAGGTCGCGGTAAATCAATTACAATTTTTTCATAAATTCGCTCGTACAGCGTAAATTCCAGTGGATTCAGAGTGTTTTCTGCGAACAGACGATCTTTTTCGAGCAGAAAGTCGGTTACCTGTACGGGTCGGAATAACTGTTGTTGCTGTAAGCCTTCGAGCTGTCTTAATCTGGTTAGTAAAAAATGTAACTGGGTCGCGAGCGCTGCGGTATCGCGATTCGCGTAAAATTGCTGTAGAAAAGGATTATCACTAACCGACTCGAGTAGTAGCTCGGCGTCAAAATCATCTGCCAGTCTTTTCGCGAGCGTCGTTTTACCGACTCCAATGGGTCCTTCGACGACAATATAATGGGGCTTTTTACTCATATTCTAATCTTGCCCAAGGCCACAGCGATCCGCAAGCTCTTCCAATTTTCCCATTTCAGGCACAATTAAAGAAGCCGGGGCGACATCGAGCAATGGCTGTAACACGAAATCCCTAACGGTCATGGCATAATGTGGTACGACAAGGTCACGGTGCTTGATGATCCGCTCGCCAAATAAAAGAATGTCTAAATCTATGGTGCGTGGGCCCCACCTACGGGTACGTTGCCGCCGCTGTTTGAGTTCCTGCCGTTGCAGGCGATACAGCAATTCCAAGGGCGCTAATCTAGTATGGAGTTGCACCACCGCATTGAGATAAGGAGCTTGACCGGGCGGACCCCGAGGGTCAGTT
>CAZUMV010000018.1:0-22378 GCA_964621435.1 uncultured Thiotrichales bacterium
CCCCAGCCAGTACCGTAAATCACACCGGCGCGAAGACTATCGATGCCGTTTATTTCGAATTGATTACTTTTTTTGTTGGTCTGATTTAACTCAAGACCTGCTGATTTTAGTGCTTCGTGTGCGGTTAATATTGCGAGATTGCTGACCGGATCCCGTTGAATCAGTTCGCTACGTTTAAAGCCATGCGTTAGAAAATCAGGTAACGCAAGCGGTGAATAGTAAAGTGAAGAAAATTCCATAAAGGATTTCCAACGTTCTGGAATCGGATGAATATTCGATTCGCCGGCCAACAATTTGTCCCAATTAGCGTCAGCAGTTTCGCCTAATGGGGAAATCATTCCAATTCCAGAAATATAGACTCGCAAGTGGGCTTCCTACAGTACTGATAAGAGTATCTTACAAGAAAAAAGTGGTCCGGCGGAGCGTCTAATTATTTATCTGGGTTTTAACAAATTCCGCAACTTCGCCCGCAGTCTGGATGTTGACTAAAGCAGACTCGTCTAACTCTGAGGCCGCAGGAAATTCGTCCTGCAAGGTAACAATCAGGGTTGCCATATCGATTGAGTCTGCACCCAGGCTTTGAAAGGTTTGGTTGGGTGTGACACCGCCGTCAATGCCTAAGGTGTCTGCTACGATTTCACAGATTTGAGCGGATAACGTATTGTCTGAATCGGATCTAAAATCGCTCATAGGTAACTTCTTTTAAGCCTGTCTGTAAGTGCTGGTATGCCGTATTCTTCCATAGAGACGGAGTGAAAATGACAAGTTTTCGCCGGAAATTGTATGAACGGTAGTATTTTTAGCATAGAGCGTCGGGTCTCGGTTCAAAAATGGTGGTTTGGGCAGTCCAACTGATGGTATGTTAACTCCATCACACTTTTTAGGGAAATGTGACTTGGTTCACATTCAATATCATTGAAATTGATGATTAAAGTAATATGAAACGATTAAACCACTGTTGAGGTAAACATTATGTCTGCGACCGTCAGTTATTTACGAAGTAAAAAGAGCGACCAACATTCACACGTAAGCACCTTTTTTGATAAAAAGTACGGTGTGCATTGGGCGATCCTGAACAAGGATGCACCAAAACGGATTACTACAGAGATGTTGGTGGATTTAGGCGCAGTTCAGGAAGACGTTAAGAATCGAATAGAACAACTAAATGACGTCAATTACCAAATCTTTACTTCGGCGATTCCCGGTATTTTCAGTTTAGGTGGCGACTTGGGGTTATTCGCGCAGTGCGCGCTCAACAAAGACCGGGCTACGTTAGAACACTACGCGCGTGCCTCGACGGACTTCGTTTACAATGGCGCGACTAATTACCGCAAACCAATCACTACAATTTCAGTAGTTAAGGGCGCTGCTTTTGGCGGTGGTTTTGAAGGGGCTCTCGGTGCCAACGTTGTGATCGCCGAGCGGCAATCATTATTTTCCTTTCCCGAGACTCGGTTTGGCATGTTTCCCGGTATGGGTGCGCTCACTTTGTTGAAGCGCCGGGTACCCGTACATGTTGCCGAAGAAATTATTCTATCCGCGAAAATCTACACTGCAGAGCAACTCCTAGAGATGGGCGTCATTGATATCGTCTGTGATGAAGGAGAGGGCGATAGTGCAGCAACCAGGTTTATCGCCAAGCGGCATCGACAGAAAAAAGGTATTGATACCATGCGCGAACTCGTGGACCAGTTTGCTCCTGTTGATAGATCAGAAATGTTGGCGATTACAGATAAATGGGTTGATTCGGCGCTTGGCCTGGGCGAAAAAGAAAGACGTATTATTGAGGTTTTGATGAAGAAGACTGATCTTCGGACTTTGCAATCTCTTCTAGATGCCGAGTAAATTCTGCTACGGTAGCGTCATAAAGATCATTTAGCTCGACCTTCAATAGCTGGCATTTTTCTGCAGTAAAATCGATGCGGGCTATTTGTCGCAATCGATCACAATAGTCTGCTAATACGGGTGCGCCAATTTGTAAGGCGCTACCCTTCAGTGCGTGTGCTGCCTCCAAAGCCTGACTGTAATCCCGGGTTTCGAAGCCGTTGTTAAGTTCAGCGACCATCGCTTTGGCATCGTTAAGAAACGAATTAACCATCTTGGTAACGAAGATGTTACCTTGCGGTGACATATTCCCAAGGTTGTCCAGTACCTCATAATCAACCAAGTGGCGCAGCGCCAATTTTGTGTTGTCGACCGCAAGCTCTAGATTCGGAGCGCCGTCCGGCACGGGTGCCTCGATAAAAAGCGTCGGGAATAAGCGAAAAATCTCCAGTTGAATATCTTTGGCAAGCAACGGTTTGGTCATAAAACTGTCCATACCTGCCTGCAGTGCAGCCTTTTTGGTTTCTTTTGACGCATCAGCTGTCAGGAGTATGAATTTTGCACTCGTGCCGTTTTGCCAACTATTGGAGACACGGTGTGTTTTCAGAACGTTAATGCCGTCCATGCCCGGCATATTCCTGTCCAGAATTACCAATTCGAAACTTTGTTCGGCGTGACTTAACCTTTCAATCGCTTCCAGGCCGTCATGTGCAAGGGTCACATGATGTCCTTGCTTCTCCAGCATCATACGCAATATATCCCGGTTGGTTGGCGCGTCATCGGCTACCAGAATTTCCAGCGGTCTGATAAGTTCGAGACTCTCGCTTCTGGGCCGGGTTTCTTTGATATAACCGGAAACAATGTGGTTCACGATGGCTGGATCGGTATCGGGTATTAGCGCGAGTTTTCTACTGCGTTGGCCGTTTGAGCTTGATAACAGGCATTGACCATATTCCTGATTGAGTCTTATGTTGAGCGCATTCGCCAGTCCATTTTTAGCGAGGGTATCGACTACCTGATCATAACGGTGGTCACTTAAATCTTTACCACTAATGAGGATGAAATTTTTAGTATCGAGAGCGAGCAGGCGTTGTATGGCGCGTGTGGAATCGGAAAAGTCCAGGTCAGAAATAAGGCAATCACCAAAATATCGTTTTAGTTGCTCTTTCTCTTCGGCAATTAAATCCAAAGCAAACACAGGTGCCGACGTCAACGGTATGAGCACTTGCTCTTCCTCGACATACGTTATCGGGATCTTGAACCAAAACGTCGAGCCTTTGCCAAGTTCACTTTCGACGCCGATATGACCGCCCATTAAGCTGACTAATTCTTTACAAATTGCGGTACCCAAACCGGTACCGGTATGTTGCCGAGTAACTCCCGAATCAGCCTGAATGAAAGGGTCAAAAATGCTATCCAGCACCTCCGCGGGCATGCCGATACCGGTATCCTGAATTTCGATCCGCCAGCCAGGTTTGCCATCAACATCGTCGCAACGACCGCGAATTCGAACCTCGCCCATTTGGGTGAACTTAACTGCGTTGCCGACAAGATTTATCAGAATCTGTTTGAATTCAGGGGTAGAAAGATAGGCGGGCCGCAACATCGCGGGTTCAATATCCACGACAATGTCGAGCGTCTTCGTTTGCAGCAACGGGCCGAGCACACTTTCGAGATTTTTAATTTGTGGCAATAGATTCGCTTCTTCAGGATTGCTTATCTCCAAATGCCCGGACTCTACTTTTGAAACATCCAGTACATCGCCAATCATGGACATCAGGGTATTAGCCGAGGACGAGATCATATTAATTTTGGTTTTAACATCACCCTCGAGGTCTTCGTCCTTGAGCATATCGGCGGAGGCGAGTATGCCGGTCAACGGCGTTCTAAGTTCGTGACTCATGTTAGCCATGAACTGGGTCTTTACTTTATTGGCTTCTGTAGCACTTTCCAATGCATGGTTAAGTTGTCTGATCAGCTTGGCCAGATAACGAGGGATAACCGCCAAACCTGCTAAAAGTCCGTATCCCAAATGGGCGTTTTGTTGCCAGTAAGGTGTATTTTGTAAAACCAGAAAAAAAGCAATGAACGACAAAACCGCTGTGGCGCGCAAATAACGCAAACCGTAGCGAACGCCATTGCCGACAATTAGCCAAAAATAAACAGGAAAGAACGCAGCACTATTTTCGCCTAATATAAAAAGTGCGACGGTTAGTACCATTACATCCAAAGCCAGCGCTGCCGTTATTAAATAACTTTCTTGCGCTTTTTTGAATATGCCAACCTGGATTAATAGCGTACCAATGAGATAGCCTGCAATTACTCGGGAAATCGGCTCAGTAGCAAGATTTTCTATTCTTCCCGAAAGCTGTAGATAGGCTAAATAAAGAAATATAATACCGATGGTAATATAGCGAGTAATTTCTTGTTCCTGAATAGGGCTGCCATCAATGGTCTCGGATGTTGGTGATTCCGTTTTCCGTCTGAATAGAGATTTGGCTAGAGATCCGAACAAACTTACTTGCCTCGAACTGCAGTGTTTAGGCGGATGTTTGCTAATTGCCGGAGTTTACCGAATGGTGTTTGAATTAAGTACATTTTAATTTAGCCCTAACTTTAATTTTTTATTATCACACCATTCTAACCCTTTAAGACCGATTACATACTGTTTAACAACTATACAAATGTGAAATCTGTCACTGTTTTTTGCTGTGCAAACGGATTTGCGACCGGTATTTCTTTACATTTATCGCTATTTCTAGTCTTCGAAAGCCCGTTCAATCTTTTGAATAGTGTCGATACATAATATAAAAGCATTCACACAATTAGGATCAAAGTGCTTTCCCGATTCGCCTTCAATGTAGGCAATGGTTTTGTCCATAGGCCATTTTTCTTTGTATGGGCGCTTCGATCGTAGCGCGTCATATACATCCGCGATCGCTACCAGTCGGGCGGCAATCGGAATGTCGTCGCCAGAGATACCAAAGGGGTAGCCTTTGCCATCCCATCTTTCATGATGGTATAAGGCGACGTCCGCCCCCAGTTGTACATATTCAGATTTACTTCCTTGTAAAATTTCATAACCGATTCGGGTGTGGTTATGCATCATGGTTGCTTCTTCTCGAGTCAGACCGGATTGTTTGTTCAAAATAGTGTCGCTAATTCCGATTTTCCCCACATCATGCATTGGCGCGGCCATTTCTATAGCCTCACACTCATGTTTATTCAAACCCATTTCTTCGGCTATAGTACGACAATATTTTGCCATTCGAATCACGTGGTTGCCGGTATCTTCGTCTCGGTATTCACCCGCTCGTGCTAGTCGAAAGATTGTCTCTTTTTCGCGCGCTCGAATTTCACGGGTAGCCTCGGCAATTTCATACTCTAGCTGATCTGCGCGACTTCTTAATGCAAGTTGTTGATTGCGCATCTTGATTAGGTTTAAACAACGGGCGCGTGCTTCAATTTCGTCAATTGGACGAATAATAAAATCGCTGGCGCCCGCTTGCAGGCATTTGTAGCGGGTATTTTTATGACCATCAATGGTAATAACAAGAATCGGTACTTCTTCGCAGCCCGGTAATTCCCGAAATGCTTTAATGAACTGTTCGCCGTTCATTTGCGGCATACGATAGTCGGTCAAGATCAAATCAGGTATTTCTTCTTCGAGCATTTCCAAGACATATTCAGGATTGTCAAACGCCCGAACCGTCAAACCAGGATCAATGCTCTCAACCAGCATTTTTAGTAGTTCTCGTCCGGTCGACATGTCATCAATGACGTAGACAATAGATGCTTTTGACAAAACGCTGTCGTTGAATTCGGTATCTAAATTGTTATCCAGCGGGACTAGGTATTCTTCCATAGCTCTAATTTGTATTTAATGATGACTTTTAAAGGTCAGAGTACGCTGTGCGTGGCATTTATTCGAGTACCAATCAATTCAAGCAACTGAATTTGTGTGACACGTAGCAAAAATGGCTCGCAAAGTTATAATTTTTATCTGGCCGTATAGATACTATACAGTCAAATATCCCCGAGGTCAGCGACCCCGGGCACATTTTTGTATCTTTAGCGGCGCGTATTTAAAAATGCCCGTTCAGAAATATTAGACCATTTAACCGCGCCGGAATAAAAATCGGAATAAGACTTATGTATACGCCCGGCGAGCACCGAGCTGGACGCAATTTCCGCGGTGATTTCCGCGGCGTGTTTTTGCAAGGTGTTCAAGACTTCGTCGGGTAATGGTTTAGGAGTTATATTGTGCTCGCTCTCTAGTTGAATTAACGCGTCCTTATTGCGTGCGTTGAATTCAGCAAGCATATACTCGTTTGCGCTACTTGCAGCAGCTCGAACAATCGCTTGCAAGTCTTTAGATAGTGAATTAAATGCTTTCTCATTGACCATGCATTCCAGGGTCGGGCCAGGTTCTTGCCAGCCAGGATAATAATAATGTTTTGCCACTTTATGCAGGCCAAACGCAAGATCGTTATAGGGCCCTACCCACTCGGTTGCGTCGATTGTGCCTTGTGACATGGCGGTATAAAGCTCCCCTCCCGGAATAGTTACCGGGGTGCCCCCCGCACGGCCAAATACTTCGCCGCCTAAACCTGGGATGCGCATTTTTAGGCCTTTGAGATCAGCGCTACTATTGATTTCCTTGTTGAACCAGCCCGCCATTTGTGCCCCCGAATTTCCGGCCGCCATCGGTATCAAGCCAAAACGTTGGTAGGCCTCGGTCCATAATTCCAGACCACCGCCATGTAGCAGCCAACCGTTCATTTCCGTTGCCGTTAAACCAAAGGGTAAACAGGTGAAGAACGGCATCGCGGCATCTTTACCTTTCCAGTAGTAAGCAGCACCATGCCCGAGCTCGGCCGTGCCCGAAGAAACTGCGTCGAACACCTCAAAGGCCGGAACTAACTCACCGGCGCCATAGACCTTGACTTTTAATCTGCCCCCTGACATTTCGCCGATTTTTTCCGCTAGATGATTAGCGCCGGTGCCGAGGCCCGGGAAGTTGAGCGGCCAGGTCGTCACCATTTTCCAGGTAATGGTTTTGTTGCTGTTGATTGAAGGAGCGGTCGAGTTGCTTTGTTCAGTATTACCGCACCCGCTGCCAAGCGCGGTTCCAGCTACAACTCCGGTCGCTCCGGCTTTTTTTAGAAATTCTCGACGTTTCATTTTGGGTCGTCTCCTCTGATGTTTCGAAAAAATTATGCTGTTTAGTTTACGCGAATAAATATTTCAATGTTGCACCCAATTAGTCGTGAAAAATCTTGTTGAGTGTAGCAAAATACTTTTTCTATTCGGCATGGATGAAGAATGAAACACTACCTCGCAATTGATCAGGGAACCCATGCAACCCGTGCGTTACTGTTCGATGAAAACGGCAATCAGGTTGGTAGTAAGTGGGTCAAGGTCGGATTGAATCGCCAGCAAGATGGCTGGATCGAACAAGATGCCCTGGAAATATTTGATTCGGTGTTCGAGGTTATTCATGGTTTACTCGACGAGTTAACCCCGGAACAACGCGACTCGATTGAAGCTTGCGGCATTAGTACCCAGCGATCTTCGGTAGTTGCGCTGGATCAGAACGGTCAAGCATGCAGTCCGGTGTTGAGTTGGCAAGACGTTAGAGCAGCTGAGTTCTTGACCACTATAAAAGCAGCTCATGCAAAAATACAAGCGCTCACTGGATTACCTGTATCGGCGCATTATGGCGCGAGCAAATTACGTTGGCTCACTCAAAACCTGCCCGAACAAAAAGTAAGCAAGTCAGGGGTCCGGCTGGCGCCGTTAGTATCCTACTTTCTTTATCACATGTTGTCTGATAACCGGTTTTGCGTCGATCACAGTAATGCCCAACGCACGCAATTGTTAGACCTGAATACCCTGGATTGGTCACCGGAACTGCTTCGAATATATTCACTGCAAGATCAGATTTTACCGGAATGTTTACCAATGTCGGCACCGTACGGAGAGCTTTTGGATACCGGTATACCGATACGGGCTTCTAGTGGCGATCAAAACGCTGCTGTATTCGGTGCTGGTGATTTGCCGGATGATACCGCTTTGGTGAATCTTGGTAGTGGCGCATTTGTTTTAAGGCGGATGCAAGCTCGTCAAAGCGGTGATCGCCTATTGACCAGCGTATCTTACTCTGATGAAAATGAAGTGAGTTATTTACGCGAAGGTACGGTTAACGGTTCTGGCACAGCCCTAAGTTGGGCGACCGAACAATGGAACTTGGATGACACCAGAGAAAACCTTACCAAGTGGTGTGATTTAATCAGCGACCCGCCGGTTTTTATCAACGCCGTTGGTGGTTTAGGGAGCCCATGGTGGCGTCGTGATATCGAACCCTGTTTATTAGACGAAAAACCACGCAACAACGATGCTTTGGCGAAAGCTGCGCGGGCGGTCGCAGTCGCGGAGAGTATTTTATTTTTGTTGAATGATAATTTAAACCTGATGCGTCGAGAACAGCCTATTGAGCGTTTACGACTAAGTGGCGGGCTTAGTCAGCAGAATGCCATATGCCAAAAACTAGCTAATCTCACGGGTTTGCCAGTAGAGCGTATCGATAATCCCGAGGCTACTGCCAGGGGTACCGCGTGGCTCGCCGCTGGCCGGCCGGATAATTGGGATAACCTGAAGGTTGACCAGTTTAAGCCGCAACCCGATGATGGTTTAACGCAGCGTTATCGTCGCTCATTCGAGTTTTTGCGGACCTTACCACCGTTACCGGACTCGGTACCGTCTCTGGTTGCGCATCGCGGTTATATGGGCCGTTATGCAGAGAATACGCTGCTTTCAATATCTGCAGCCCTTGGTGCGGGGGCGCCACATGTCGAATTTGATGTGCAAATGGCTAAAGATGGTGAGTTGGTGGTAATCCATGACGACAATATCAGGCGTACTGCGGGCTACGCAGAACCGGTGTTTGATCTTACTAGTGAGGAGTTGCAGCGAGTTAGCGTCCACTACCCGGATAAATTTGATACCTTGCACCAACCCGAGCCGGTGCCGACATTAAAACAAGCGTTGTCTTTGATGGCAGAGTATCCGTTGGCAACCGCTTTTGTCGAAATAAAGGAAGAGAGTTTTCAACGCTTCGGCTTGGCAAAAGTGATGGATAAACTAATTCTGGATCTGGTCAACTATAGCGCGCCATTTTTTGTGATCTCATTTTCTTTTGAAGCCATTCACTATTTGCAGCAACACTCAAACTACAAGACCGGCTGGGTAGTAAAAAAATATAATCAGAGTTATCGGGCGCGTGCGGAGGAATTACAACCGGATTGCCTTATTTGCAATCACAAAAAATTACCAAAAAACCAGCCGCTATGGCCGGGGATATGGGACTGGATGCTGTACGATATCAAGGCGCCTGAAAAAGCCATGCATTTTCATCAGCTAGGCGCGCAGATGATTGAAACCGCCAACATCAGGGAAATGTTGAGTGACCCGGTGTTAAACAAGGGGCGACGCTATGAACTATGACTTAATCGTAATCGGCGCAGGTATACAAGGTGCTGCAGTAGCGCAGGCGGCCGCGGCGGACGGCTATTCTGTATTGGTGCTAGAACAGTTCTCGGAGCCTGCACGAGGAACATCTTGTAAGTCCTCCAAGCTAATTCATGGTGGGCTTAGATATCTGGAAACCGCGCAATTTTCCCTGGTTAAGGAGTGTCTGGATGAGCGCGCTTATCTCCTTAACAATGCGCCACATCTGGTTCGGTTGGTCAAGTTTAGAATTCCGGTTTACGATTTTACCGGTCGTCGACCATGGAAGATTTTCGCCGGTCTCAGTATTTATTCATTGTTTAGTCGCAAGGGTTTTAGATGGCTGCCAAAGAAACGTTGGCAGCAACTGGACGGTCTGAAAACGAAAAATCTGAATACCGTTTTTAGTTACTATGATGCGCAGACCGATGATGCGCATTTAACTCGCAGCGTGTTGGCGTCTGCGGAATCCATGGGATGCAAGACCGAATTTGACGCCGCAGTGATCGGTGGTAGTTTGCAGGAAAACGCTTGTACCATCACTTATCAGCAGGGTGAGCAAAGTACTCAGGTGTCGGCACAGGTTGTAGTTAATGCGACCGGGCCGTGGGTAGACCGTGTCGCGGCCAATATTGGGGGCGGTGAAACCCAGCGTGATATTGATATGGTGGCCGGCACGCACATTGAAGTCGAAGGTGAAATTAAAGAGGGTATGTATTACGTAGAAGCCCATGATGGCCGCGTGGTATTTGTTATGCCGTGGAAAGGCAGAACGATGATTGGGACGACCGAAGCGCCTTATCTGGGTGACCCTGCTGCAGTCGAGCCATTAGACTCCGAGATAGAGTACTTGGTAACAGTTTATAATAAGTACTTCGAACGTCGGCTAGAAACCACCGATGTAGTTGATGCCTGGGCTGGTTTACGGGTCTTACCCATTGCCAAGAGCTCGGCTTTCAATCGACCGCGAGATACCTTGATGTTAACGGATCGGAAAAAGGCGCCGCGTGTAGTGAGTCTGTATGGTGGCAAGCTCACAGCGCATCGACATATGGCACAAGATGTACTGCGCCTGGTCAAAGATTCATTACCGCGGGATAGAACTGCAGTGGCTGATACGAAAACACTTAAGTTGCCCGTAGTTGATTAGAAACAACCATGTGTATTTTATTTGTCGCTATCGAACAACACCCGGAATACCCTTTAATTATCGCCGCCAACCGTGATGAGTTTTTTAATCGTCCGAGCCGTGGATTGCACTACTGGGAAGACTATCCAAATATCCTGGCTGGCAGAGACATGCTCGCGGGCGGTAGTTGGTTGGGCGTTAATTACAATGACCGGGTCGCCGCGGTTACTAATATCCGTCGACCGGACCTCATTCGAGACGACGCCCGATCGCGAGGCGGGTTGATCGCACGTTATTTGCGTGACGACGATTCCGATGCAGCATTTAGCAAATTTCTGCAAGACGAGGCGGACGAATATAATCCATTTAACTTGCTGTTCGGTGATCGACACCAGTTAATGGTTTTTAATAGTACAGAGAAGACCTTGCAAAAACTCACAGCAGGTTACCATGCAATAAGCAATGGAGATCTGGATGACCCGTGGCCGAAAATGAGTCGAGGTACTTTAGCGATTACCGAGTTGATATCCGACAACAAGGAATTGCGTAGTTCAGAATTTATTCGCTTAATGCGGGATTCGACACAGGCAGACGTCCAATCATTACCTAATACCGGTGTTAGTAAAACTTTGGAATTAAAGCTGTCATCAATTTTTATTGAAAGCGATCAGGTCTATGGAACCCGTTCGACCTCGATACTTTTTTTTGGTAAAAAACAGCTGGATTTCCATGAGGTTAATTATACGCCAGTGGGTGGCCGGGAAAAGCTTAGTCATATAAAGCACCCTTATGTATAAGAGCGTTGTTCAAGGTTCGTGTGCTAAAGGATCGGGGTTCAGCGGAATTTTTTCTTCGTTTTTTTCGAGAATATCTACCCACGCAAGCGATTTGAGTCGCCAATAAAGCAGTATGGCTTTAATACTGTAATCAAATAGCAGCACGCTTAAAATCCAGTTGATAGACAAATCCAGTTTTAGGAAAACATAAGCGATAAATAGCCGTATAAAGACGTAACAGACGATCGTAGTTAATAAAGTGAATTTGGTATCACCGGCCCCGCGTAGTGCACCACCCACCGCAAAATCGAAAGCCAGCAATGGTTGTGCCAGCGCCATTAGCCGTAACACAGTGGTGGTCAGTTCTATAACTTCTGGGTCGGTGCTTAGGAAATTAGCGATGGTTGATGAAAGAAGAAATAATAAAATGCCAGCGGCCACCATAAATGCCAAACTAATGTGCAATGTATTGTTTGCATATTTGATCGCAAGGGGCTTGTTTCCTGCGCCCAATTGCTGTCCTACCAACGCCGCTCCGGCGACTGAAAAACCGATACCAAAAACCAGAGTTACTCCAAACACGCTTAACCCAATGCCGTATGCGGTGAACGCTGCCGTACTATAACGCCCCAATACCCACATAAAACCAATCAACGAAAGTTGCAATAATAATTGCTCCAGCATTGCCGGGGTTGCCACTTTCAGTAAGCGGCGCGTTAATTGGCGTTCAGTGAAACTTTTAACTCTGGCATTTAATGTGTAACCCGAACGGTAATAAACAACACCATATATCAGCGTGCCAATAAGGTAGGCAATGCCGGTACCGATCGCTGCACCACGTAACCCTAATTGTGGTAGCCCCCAGTAGCCGTGGGTAAGTGCGAATGATAACCCCAGGAGCAGGACATTAGTGATGGTCGTGATGATTAGTGGCGTTATGGCATCGCTGATGGCACGCATAATGACGCCCATCAAAAGAAATAGCGCAAGGAAAACGCTGAAATGCGTGAGCATTCGAACGTAGTCGGTGGCAGCTGCATGGTTCGCGCCTTTTAACCGAAAAAAGGACGACACCTGTGGTGCGATCTCGTTAAACAATATCGCTATAAATAAACCAATAATGGCACCAACCAGCAAACTAAGTTTGGCGTATCTCGAAGCCTGCGCAACATCGCCCCGCCCCCATTCGCGCGCCACCATTGCGGTCGTTCCAGCCCCAAGTCCCATTATCAATGAGCTAATCAGAAAGTACATCCGCTGGCCGCTGGTAATGCCGGCCAGCGCTTCAGTTCCCAACGGACTAACAATCTTAAAGGTTAGAAAAAACGCCAGAGTAATTGACAGATACAGCAATATGCTCGGCCACGCCAATTTCCAGATAATCATGAGAATATCTCGGGTGTTCATCATGTCTGAGTTTGTAGTGCCGGTCTTATTCAATGTTTTGGCTAAATGTTGTCGCAGGCGCGATTAAACCCGTCTTCGCGACCTGAGTAAAGGACTGGCGTTAAGTTTCGGGCTTACTTTTGATGACGCCAGCTATGGCGCCGGCAGGATCTTGTAAGATGCCAAATTCAAAACTGCCCATGTCGGTCTTTTCTCGCAGCACTTTCCCGCCACCTTCCTGGCATTTTTGTAAGGCTAGTGCCACATCATCGACATTGAAATATACTAACCATTGCGGTGGTATTTCTTTATTGGGGCCTTTGGCATGGCAGATACCGACCGCGGATTCTGCATCTGCCGGAGAAGTCATAACGAAATCGTTATAGTCGCCCATGGGCATGTTTTGAGGTTCCAGGCCGATTACTTCGGCATAGAAATCCCGGACTTCGCCCGCTTTTTCTACGGTTAAATCTATCCAGGAAATACCGCCTTTATGTTTGGAATACATGTCATTCTCCATGTAACAGGACGTATTAGTGTAGCAAAGCCATGGATCCGGTTTCGGCGTTGCCGCATGAGCTTGATTCTGGCGTATAATTGTCTTTTATTACAAAGACGAGACGATCATGAGAACCCCAGCAGCTATTCTGTTTTTGATAGTAATCAGCGCCTGCGCCCAGTTACCAAATAGTGCCTCGACCGAGGCTGCAGAGGCGTCTTTCGTTTGGTCTCCGGAAACGTTTGCCGACATTAAAATGATCCGCTATCAACTGCCGGGCTTCGACCAATTGAGTTCGCAGCAAAAAGAGTTGGTGTATTACCTGACAGAGGCCGGTTATGCGGGACGCGATATCATGTGGGATCAAAACTACCGGCACAATCTATCTATTCGGCGTGCCCTTGAGAACATACTCAATCAGTTTGAAGGTGATAAATCCGGCGCGGACTGGCAAGCATTTAATTTGTATGCCAAGCGCGTGTTTTTCGCTAACGGCATCCATCATCATTATTCCAACGACAAATTTCGCCCGGGCTTTTCACAGGCTTACTTTTCTGAACTTTTAACCAGCGTTGGCGCTTCAATTAATGCCGGGGCTCTGGAAGCAATGTTCGATGCTTCGGTTGACCCCAAAAAAATAAATCTGGATCCAAGTAAAGATTTAGTCAAAGATTCCGCGGTTAATTTTTACGGGCCTGATGTAACTGCAGCGGATGTTGATAATTTTTACAATAAGAAAATTGCCAAAGGAGTCGCGCGACCCATCTCGTATGGTCTGAATAGTAAATTGGTAAAACAAGCGGATGGCACTATCGCCGAAAAAGTATGGTTCGTTGATGGTATGTACGGAGAAGCTATTGCTGAAATAATTCAATGGTTGGAAAAAGCCGTTGGCGTGGCAGAAAACAAGGCACAAGGAGATGCCTTGCAGCTTTTAATAAAATATTATCAAACCGGCGACTTAAGTATTTGGGATGACTACAACATAGCCTGGGTCGCCGCGACTGAAGGCGATATCGATTATATCCACTCCTTTATAGAGGTATACAACGATCCTAAAGGATTTAGAGGATCGTTCGAAAATATCGTACAGGTCAAGGATTTTGAGGCCTCCGCGCGAATGCAAACGGTTGCCGAGAATGCCCAATGGTTTGAAACCCAGTCGCCAACAGATCCAGCACACAAAAAGGAAAAGGTTGTTGGTATTAGTTATAACGTCGTGAATGTTGCTGGCGAAAGTGGCGATGCTTCACCGGCAACACCAGTCGGCGTGAACCTGCCAAATGCAAATTGGATTAGAGCGGACTTTGGCTCCAAGTCGGTCAGTCTAGGCAATATCACCCAGGCTTACAAAGAGGCGGAAGATACCGGTTTGTTGACGGAATTCGCGCACGACGAAAAAGAAATAGCTTTGAGCAAGGCGCATTCGACCCTGTCGGGGAAAATGAGAACCGCCTTGCATGAAGTTATTGGACATGCCTCTGGAAAACTCGAGCCGGGTGTTGCCACACCAAAAGAAACCCTCAAGAGTTATTCGTCTGCACTAGAAGAAGCACGCGCGGATCTGGTCGGTTTGTATTTCATCATTGATGAAAGAATGCTGGAAATGAACCTGATACCGAGTCTTGATGTCGCCTACAGCGCCTACGACAGTTATATCCGCAACGGTCTGATGTTGCAACTGCGCCGGATCGAGCCCGGCAACAATATTGAACAGGCGCATATGCGTAACCGGCAAATGGTATCTAGCTGGGTGTTTGAAAAAGGTCGCGCAGAGAACGTTATCAGCAGAGTCACACGAGACGGTAAAACCTACTTTGAAATAAACGACTATGGCAAATTGCGCGTGCTATTTGGACAATTGCTACGCGAGGTACAACGGGTTAAATCGCAAGGTGATTATGCCGCGGGACGCGACTTGATCGAAAATTATGGTGTGCAGGTAGACCGCGCTTTACATCAGGAAGTTTTAGCGCGCTCGGAAAAACTAGCGATTCCGCCTTATGGTGGTTTTATCAACCCCAGGTTAGTACCGGTAAAAAATGCGCAAGGCGAAATCACCGACGTGCTGGTTGAATACCCGGATGATTTTGTAGGGCAAATGCTTCGTTATGGTAAAGAGTATTCTTTTTTACCTGATTACAACTAGTTTGATTTGACCGGTTTATGACTGAGATAAAAGGTAATCTCTGCGGTAAATACAGTGTCGCCAGAACTATCGGTAATTGCTAAAGGAACGATAGCTTCGCCCGTTTCGATAACCGGGTAGTCTAGTTTACATATGCAGGTTAGCGGGCCCTTGGCCTTTTTAATATAGGAGACCGTCATCCCGCTAGGCAACCAGCGCAAGTGTTTAGCGATACCGGAGTCGAGTGCCAAGCCTCCGGTTAATTCAGCGAGTGAACACAGCGCACCGGCGTTGACGGTGCCAATATGATTACGGACGCCCCAACGATCTTTTATGCGTACCTCGCAATGCCCCTCGCTATAGTGGCTAACATTTGGTCTAAGCTTGCCAAAAAATGGCGCATTGAAACCGATAGCTTTATTAAACATCCAATTGCCGAAGGGTTTGTTGCACAAGTTTTGATATTGATCGAGAATTGACACGTAAGAATTTCCAAGTTTTCTCCATAGTAGCAAAATTTAATTCTGGAAGTCACGATCTTGTAGCAGTGATAAGATGCCCGTAACGCCCGCTAGCGACAGGGTTAATCTTCAAGGGAGATTTATCGTTTCGTGGGCGTTACGGACAAAACTTGATGCTCTAATATTTACGCAGGCACTCTCATAGGCTGTGTTGTTAGTTATAACTATCAACAACCATGCCAATAATATGATTTGTAACTATCTGTCTGTAATTGCAGAGAAAACTGACGAGGTTTGTGGCTATTCGATAACCTATAGCCGAGTGGATAAAACAATAGTTGGAAAAAAAATCCAACTATTGTTGTTTTTGCATTTTTACATAATGAAGCTGACGATATTCACAATCGAAAGTATCGAGATAACCAGAAAGGTCCCTAGCGTACCCAACACCCGCGGACGTGACGTCCCGGCACTTTTACCCAGTCCGACAGCATGCGCAAAACGCGCAACTACCAAAAGGATCCCGAAGCCGTGAATGATGCGCGCGTCGGTGCCATTAATTTCGCAAAAGAATAGCAGTAGTAAAGCGATCGGTGCGTATTCAACCATATTGGCTTGCACGCGAATTGCGCGCGCAATATCTGTATCACCATTGTCACCAATCCCGATCCGTTTATTTAATCTTTGAGAAATGATACGTACTGAAAGATAAATCAGCAGTAGACCGATTATTGATGCGTAAAACGCTGTTATTTGACCAATCATGACGCTCCTTACTACCTCATTGTAACCAGTTCTTCACTGGCGGTTGGATGGATGGCAACGGTGTTGTCAAAATCTGCTTTCGTCGCACCCATTTTAACGGCAACAGCAAAACCCTGAATCATTTCATCAGCGGCGTCACCGGCTATATGGCAGCCAACAATTTTCTCATCGGGACCAACACAAACAAGCTTGGTTATTGTGGCTGGTTTATGATCAAGCACGCTGTAATACATATTAACAAATTTGCTTTTGTAGATTTTTACCTGATCCGGAAATTTCTCGCGCGCCTCTGCCTCGGTTAGCCCTACGGTTCCTATCGGTGGATGCGTAAAAACCACGGACGCGATATTGTCATAGTCGAGATGCGCCTCGATTTGACCATCAAAAATTCGGTTTGCAAGCAGCCGCCCGGCTGCGATGGCTACTGGCGTTAGTTCGACCCTCCCAGTGACATCACCAATGGCATAGATGTTCTCGACATTGGTCTGCTGATATTTATCAGTATTAATATAACCACGCTGATCTACCGTGATGCCGGCGTGCTCAAGATCAAGTTGCCTGGTGTTTGGCTCACGCCCGATCGCCCAAATAAGGCAATCGTAGTGGTGCAGTTGATCGCCATTGTCAGTATGCAGCGTTAAGCGACCGTCAGCTTGTTTTTCAATTTCGAGTATTTGAGTTTCGCGTTGAATGTCGATTCCGCCGTCTGCCAAACTCTCCATGACCAGATTGGTAATGTCTTCATCAAAACTTCTCAAGGCAGACTGGCGCCGGATGAATAGCGAAGAGGACGAGCCTAAAGATTGCAATACACCGGCTAGCTCGGTGGCAATATAACCCGCACCGACCACAGCAACTTTTTGTGGTTGTGACTCCAGCTCAAAAAAGCCGTCACTATCAATGCCATACTCGGCGCCCGGAATATCGGGGAGCCGCGGATAACCACCGGTACTGATCAGAATATGCGGGGCGGTAAAACGTTCGCCATTGGCTTCAATCGTGTTGCTGTCAATAAATTGTGCATGACCATTGATTTCCGTCACGCCGGAGTTTTCAAGATTACGGTGATAAATACCATTCAGGCGTTTGATGTATGCGTCCCGTTTTTGTTTTAAATCAGCCCAACTGAAACCTTCAGCGGTGACTTTGAAACCGTAACCTTCGGCATGTTTGAGGGTCGCGCTGATCTCGGCCGCATTCCACATTACTTTTTTGGGGACGCAGCCTACGTTCACACAGGTCCCGCCAATAACCCCGGACTCAAATAGCGCGACCTTGGCGCCGTATTCTGCTGCTCTTCGGGCTGATGCGATCCCGCCACTGCCGCCGCCAATTACTAAATAGTCAAAACTTTGAGTCATGTTGTGCTTCCCGAACCTTGTGCCTTAGGTGGCATCTATCTGAACAATTTTTTCGGATACCGTCCAGCTATTTTTGAACCTTAAGACTATGTTCGTGTTGTATTGACGCGAAAGGTGCTCACGGTGAACCGCAAAAAAAACCCCGTCGATAGAGACGGGGTTCTTATGGATACTACTATGTAGGCTAAAAGTTAGTCGCCTGCAGTGGTCAGTAATGAACGTAGTGCTACCACGAGTGCAGCAGGTGCGATAAACGCCGACATGTTGTAACCGATGCGGGTAATGATATTGGCAATTGCTGCAACGCTTTCACCCATACCGGTACCAAGCCCGCTCAATGCGCCCGCAGACATCATTAGTGCCATCGCCGAGATCAAGAAAGTGCGCGTCTCTGCCGCCGACACGTTTAGGAAACCAACCACGAGACCCAGCACTATTAATCCTACGGAAAGCATTGGGTGGCTAAAACCAAGACCTGCCAAAATACAGATCGCGACACCCACCATAAATAAAATACGTCCTATTCCAATATTACCCATCATTTTTCTCCTCATTGTTATTATGTTGTTTTGCTCAATTTTTTATATTTAAATATGTACTTGCTAGTGAGCAATTTCAATTATGAGTATCGCAAGGAATCGATACAAGTTAAAAATGAGCCAAAAAGCCTTGTACTTAAGCACAATTTATGGCGGCGCGATTAAAAAATCATTTAATTTGATGCGTCAGAATATGCAGGCACGAATCTTTGCTAAGATGCCATCGTGGCGGGGCGAAAACGAAATATCGTAATCAACGAGGGAATAGAAAATGGAAAGATTCTGGCTTAACTCTTATGCAGATTATGTGCCGCACGATTTGCCGCCACTCGAGCATGATTCTCTAATCGACTTAATTCAGTCGAGTTTCGCCGCTTACGCCGATGAACCGGCGGCGCATTGTATGGGAACGACCCTGAGTTACCGGCAGGTCGATCAAAAATCGAGACAATTCGCCGCCTATCTGCGCAATGACTTAAGTCTTCAGCCTGGTGATCGGGTCGCAATCATGCTGCCCAACATTTTGCAGTATTCAATTGCCTTGTTTGGCATATTAAGGGCTGGTCTGGTCGTGGTTAATGCCAATCCTTTGTATACGCCGCGCGAATTAAGTCACCAGCTTTCGGATTCCGGCGCTGAAGTTTTATTGGTGTTAGAAAATTTTGCCCATGTTGCAGAGAAGGCATTACCAGAAACAGCGGTTAAGCAGGTGATTACCACTGGCGTGGGAGATTTGTTGTCATTCCCCAAATCCGCAATTGTCAACGGCATGCTCAAATATGTGAAGAAGCAAGTGCCGGCATATCAATTACCTGCATCCGCTACTTTAAAACAGGTTTTAGCCAATTCTAATATTACCGGTTACATCGATGCCGAGCGAGACATTAACGATATCGCATTTCTCCAATACACCGGTGGTACTACCGGTGTGTCTAAAGGAGTTATGTTGACCCACAGCAATATATTGTCAGCGATTTTGCAAGGATCGCTGTGGACCGAGAACTCTCGCGAAACATACAAAGTGGTAGTAGCAGCGTTGCCTTACTATCATATCTTTGCCTTAACGGCGAACGCCTTATCCGGAATGAGACATGGTGCATTGAATGTCATGATACCGAATCCGCGCGATTTCCCGGCATTTGTTAAAGAGCTTTCCAAATGGGAGTTCAGTTACTTCCCCGCGGTGAACACATTGTTTCGAGGTTTGTTAAATACGCCCGGTTTCGCGGACCTTGATTTTAGCCATCTGCGCTTTTCGATCGGAGGTGGTATGGCAGTAACAAAGGACGTCGCCGAACAATGGCGTGATGTTACCGGTTGCGAGGTGCTCGAGGCTTACGGTCTGACGGAAACTTCTCCTGGTGTCACCGCAAATGTGGTTGGTGCGGCGTGGCGTGGTTCGATTGGCTTACCGGTAAGCTCGACCTATGTAAAAATAGTTGATGACAATGATCAGGAGTTACCGATCGGTGGTGAAGGCGAATTGTGCATAAAGGGCCCGCAAGTCATGAAAGGTTATTGGCAGCGTCCTGAAGCAACCGCCGAGTCATTCACAACGGATGGCTATTTTAAAAGTGGTGACTTTGCGACTATTGATGAAGAAGGGTACATCACCATTCTGGATCGTAAAAAGGACATGATCAATGTTTCCGGTTTTAACGTCTACCCGAACGAGATCGAAGAGGTCCTCAGCGATCATCCGGATATCCTTGAAACCGCTGCTATTGGTATTCCTGACGAGAAGTCCGGTGAAGCGGTGAAGCTGGTCGTGGTCAAAAAGAACGCCGCTTTAAGCGAACAAGACGTACAGGATTTTTGTCGTGAAAATCTCACTGCCTACAAATGCCCTCGGGTTATTGAGTTTTGCGAGGAATTACCAAAAACGAACGTGGGCAAGATTTTGCGACGGGAATTACGCGACGCTGATTAAGCCGCTGGTTGGACACTCCTGCGTGCTCTTCTAACGGTAGGGCTTTGCCGCAATTAAGTGCCGGTAAAGTGTCGACGAAAACCGCCTGATGGTTGGCGCCCATTTGCTAATCCCTTTACCGATGATCACTTCGGCCTTACCGGTTTCAATCGCTTTTAATATTTCGCGCGCACATTGTTCAGCGCTGATGCCATTGGCGATCGTCTTGTCCATGATGTTTTCCGCCTCGCCCTTACCATTTAACGCGTTGTAGGAAATATTGGTTTTAACCCAACCCGGGCAAGCGACGGTGACTTGTATATTATTCGGTTTTTGCTCGGCCCGCAGACAATCCATAAAGCCTACTACCGCATGCTTACTAGCGGAATAACTACTTCGTAGTTGTGAGCCAATTTTCCCCGCCGTACTGCTCACGCTCGCAATAATACCGCCGCCATTTTTTATCATCCGCGGCAACACTGCTTTGGTCATAGCGATGGTGCCAAGATAATTGATCGTCATTAATTTTCGGTCAACCACTAGATCTGTATCAGCAGCCATGGAACGCTGGGAAATTCCTCCATTATTAATGAGTATGTCGCAAATACCGCCTTCAGCAAGCGTGCTATTAACGATTTCTGCCAACGATTCTGGATCTTCCAGATCCAGTGCGACAACCCGGTGACGAGTTGGGTTTGTGAGTTGATTCTTGAGCGCTTCCAGCGCATCAAGCCGCCTCGAAGACATTATGAGTTGCGCCCCACACTGGTCTAATTGTTCAGTTAAGGCTTTACCTATGCCAGAGCTGGCACCGGTAATCCAAACGGTTTTATTTGAAAAATAATTTGGCATTGGCTTTTCTTGTAACATCAGGAGACATTTGTGAAACAATTCTAATGCAAGAATGCCTTTTTTTCCGCTAAAAAACGATGAAATGATGGCTTGTTGTTAAATTAGAATTAACAACATTTCAATTTCAAAACATCCTTAAGTCAACAGCGCTGATGCATTATATGCGTGCCGATGTTTTCGGCTACATACACATAATTAGAAGTTAATAAAATTTTTTAGAGGAGTTCATAATGAACGAGCAAATCAATCAACTAGGGCAAGTGGGCTCTAATGCGGGTGGCTTCATAGAGAACCTATTGACGCAAGTTGGCATACCGGCGTCTTTGGCGAACTTAGCCACGGCGTTAATTATTCTTTTTCTGGGTTTAATGTTTGCCAGATTTGTTGGCAGCATGGTCACACGCGCGTTTCGTAAGACCGGCTTGGGTAGTAAATTAGCTGGTGTTGCAGGTGGCGGTAAGTCAGATATTTCCCGCACTATCGGATCTTTGGTCCGGTTCGTTGTGGTTTTATTCGTGCTATTGATGGTATTAGAGCGTTTAGGTCTGACGTCGGTTCTAGAGCCACTTAAAGATCTGGTTACCAAGTTTACTGGTGTCTTACCGAATATCATCGGTGCAGGTATCGTGTTCTACGTTGGTTGGATGCTTGCCAATATGGCTTCCGGTGCCGCCACGATGGTTACCGGTAAGTTTGATGCCCAGTTAGTTGAGCGCGGCTTCAATCCCGAGTTTAAAGTCTCCAAGCTAGCCGGTGCCGTAGCACTTGGTACTGTGTTGTTGCCTATTGTGGTAGCAGGTCTTGGTATTCTAAACATTCCGGCAATTTCTGATCCTGCAACAGCGATGGTCAATGATTTGATGGCGGCCGTACCAAATATCCTTGCGGCGGGCATTATCCTGGGTGTGGCTTATTTGATGTCCAAGTTCATTGTCATGATGTTGACTGGATTGCTTGAGGGCATGAATGTAGACGGAATGGCTACTAAAATGGGTTTAGGTGGTATGTTCACAAACGGCCGCACCGCGACTGGTCTTATTGGGCAGATTGTGACTTTCTTCATCATGTTGGGTGCGGGTACAGCAGCCGTTGAAAAACTGAACATTGATATCGTGTCACGTTTGTTCGGCGGTATTCTCGAGTTTGGTGGCGGCGTTGTTGTCGGCGGCGTAATCTTGCTAGTCGGCGCTTTCCTGGCCAACCTTGCGCATGAGAAGTTAACCGCGGCTGGACAGGGCGG
>CAZUMV010000019.1:0-5862 GCA_964621435.1 uncultured Thiotrichales bacterium
GGATAAGTATCACTCAAGCTCGCCGCCGTTAAAGCTACGGCGTTGGGATTGGTTAACGTCAGGGTCATGGTGCTGGTGCCGCCTGCCGCAATACTGTCTGGAGTAAAGACTTTGCTCAGGGTTGGCGCGGCCAATACGGTCAAGTCATCGCTCGCGACCGCGCTATCCGGCGCCTCACTACTGCCAACTACCGAGGTGGTATTGGTATGTACACCGCCAGTTGATGAGGTGACGTCGACCGTGATGTCACAAGAACCATTCGCGGCGATCACACCACCACTCAAGCTGATGCTGGTACCACCATCAGTGCTGGTTAAAGTGCCGCCACAAGTACTGGCTTCATTATCAGGCGTCGCATTGGTAATCGCGACCGGATACGTATCCGTTAACGTTACTGCTGTTAACTGTATGCCATTCGGGTTAGTAATCGTGAGCGTCATAGTGCTCACACCACCCGCTGCAATCACATCGGCGTTAAATACTTTCGTCAATGTAGGCGCTTGTGTGGTAACGGTTAAATCATCTGTTGCGGTCGCGCTATCAGCGGCCTCATCAGACGTCACAACACCGGTTGTGTTCGTGAACACGCCTGGCAATGCTGCGGTTACTTCCGTTGTTATAGTACAACTACCGGAACCTGCAATCGCCCCCGCACTTAGTGCTATCGAGGAGCCGCCGGCAACAGCTGTAATCGAGCCACCACAATCGCTGGTGAAATTGACCGGGGTCGAATTTATCAGACCAGCTGGGTAAGCATCACTTACCGCAACGTTTGACAATGGCCCAACGCCATTGTTGTCGATGGTCAAAGTTAAGGTACTGGTACCGCCCGCAGGGATAGTATCCGGGCTAAATGTTTTGGTCAGCGTTGGCGCACCCGCTGCCGTTACACCAAGCACGTCTGAAGCTGTACTACTGTCCGGCGCTTCCGTTGTTTCAACAACACCGGTTGTGTTGGTGTAGCTACCAATCGTTGCGGATGTTACGTCTACCGTAACCGTACACGTCCCATTCGCTGGTATTGAGCTCGCAGTAAGATTGACAGAATCATTAGTTGCTGGCACCGACGCAGTGCCGCCACAAGTAGTATTTATATTTGAAGGACTAGCCGCCAACAAACCTGCAGGGAAATTATCAACCAAACTCATGCCAGTTAAACCGGTTGGATTCGGGTTAACAATAGTGAGCGTCATGCTGGTTGTGGCCCCTACTGGAATGCTTGGATCGGTAAACACTTTAGTAAGGGTTGGCGCAACAAATACTGTTAAATCATCCGTGGCAGTCGCACTATCAGGTGCCTCTGCTGTCGCTATCGCATCAGTAACGTTGCTATGTGTACCTGCAACAATTGAAGTTACTGTAACCGTTATCGTACAGTTGCCGTTAGCCGGAATCGTACCACCTGCCAAGACTACATTTGGACCCGCATCAGCAGCCGTAACTGTACCGCCACAGTTTGTGCTGGCATTAGCTGGAGTCGCATTGCTAATCGCGACCGGATAGGTATCCGTCAGCGTCGCAGCGGTTAGCGGAATACCATTAGGGTTCGTGAGCGTCAAAGTCATGACACTGGGAGCGCCGCCATCGATTACTGGCGTTGCAAAAGCTTTGGTTAAGGTCGGGGCAAGTATGTCGCCTACCTCCAAATCATCTGTAGCAGTTGCACTATCAGGCGCTTCGGTAGTTTCAATAGCGCTGGTTATATTGGTGTGTGTACCCGACGTAGCTGAAGTCACAACGACGGTAATCGTACAGTTTCCGCCTGCCGGAATCGTACCACCTGCTAGAGCAACACTGGCACCACCGTCAGTACTGGTTAACGTACCACCACAGGTATTGGTTTCGCTATCCGGCGTCGCGTTGGTGATCGCTGCCGGATAAGTGTCGGATAGCGTAGCGCCGGTCAGTGCAACAAGGGCATTCGGATTGGTAAGTACCAATGTCATGGTGCTGGTACCACCCGCAGCAATGCCGCTTGGAGCGAAACTTTTCGTTAACGTCGGGGCAAGTATGGCGCCCACTTCCAGATCATCAGTGGCAGTCAAGCTGTCCGGCGCTTCTGTGGTTTCAATAGCGCTGGTGGTATTGGTGTGCGTACCTGCTGTAGCGGATGTCACAACTACGGTAATCGTACAATTTCCGCCTGCTGGAATCATGCCACCTGCCAGAGCAATATTGGCGCCGCCATCAACGCTGGTTAACGTGCCACCACACGTATTGGTTTCGCTGTCCGGCGTCGCATTGGTGATCGCGCCAGGATAAGTGTCGCTTAGCGTTGCACCGGTCAATGCGATACCAGTGTTCGGGTTGGTAAGCACCAAAGTCATGGTGCTGGTACCACCGGCGGTAATTGCGCTTGGAGCAAAGTTTTTAGTGAGCGTCGGCGCAAGGATGCTGCCAACGACCAGATCGTCAGTAGCAGTCAAGCTATCTGGCGCTTCGAAGGTGTCGATCACGCTGGTCACATTCGTATGTGTACCGGATGTGACCGAGGTAACTTCAACGGTAATTGTACAATTCCCACTGGCTGGAATAACACCGCCGGCCAGAGAAATACTGGAACCTCCATCTGCACTCGTTAATGTGCCGCCACAGGTATTACTTTCGTTGTCCGGTGTAGCGTTGGTTATGGCTGCCGGATAGGTATCACTCAATGACGCGCCGGTTAACGCTATCGCATTCGGGTTAGTGAGCACCAATGTCATGGTACTGGTACCGCCCGCACTAAGCGTATCCGGGGTAAATGTTTTAGTTAACGTCGGAGCCTCAAAGACCGTCAGTGTATCACTGGCGGTCACACTATCTGGTGCCTCATCTGTGTCTACGACGCCAGTAGTATTAATATGCGCGCCGGTTGTTGCCGAGGTCACATCAACGGTGATAGTACAACTTGCATTAGCTGGAATAGTACCGCCAGCCAAACTAATGCTGCTGCCACCATCAACGCTGGTCAGGGTGCCGCCACAGGTATTCGATTCATTATCCGGGGTTGCATTGGTAATTGCCGCCGGATAGGTATCCGTGAGTGCTGCTGACGTTAACGGAATAGCATTCGGGTTAGTGATGGTAAGCGTCATAGTACTGACACCGTTGGCCTGAATGGTGGTTTGGCTAAATGCTTTGGTCAAGGTCGGCGCTAATACAGTAGTTACCGATATATCATCAGTCGCAGTCGCACTGTCTGGTGCGTTCGCAGTATCAATGACGCTGGTGGTGTTGGTATAGGTACCGCCAGTACTAGACGTTACCACGACGGTAATACTACAGTTACCATTGGCCGGTATCACACCACCACTCAAACTAATGCTTGATCCACCATCGGCGCTGGTCAGAGTACCACCACAGGTTGTAGCTTCGTTGTCCGGCGTAGCATTGGTTAGATTAGCTGGATAATTATCACTTATGGTTGCGCCGGTTAACGCCACCGCATTCGGGTTGGTCAGCACCAGAGTCATCGTACTGACGCCATCTTCTAGAATGTTATCGGGCGAAAAAGTCTTGGTTAACGTTGGCGCCACATTCAGTACAATCGACAACGGCGTCGGATCGTTTTCACCCGCCTCATCAGGATCACCATCTCCATCAGGATCAGGGTCAACACCATCATCCGATAAATCCGTGACACCGTCTGTGGTGTCGGTATCGTCGTCATCAACAATATCGCCACTGGCGGTCACTTGGTTGTTGTACGGATCGTTAGCGCCGTCGGGAAAGAATGTTACCGTGTAAGCCAACGTCACTGTCTCGCCCGGGGAAAGACTGCCGCCGACCGCAATATCCAGCAAATCTTGATCGGTATCACCATTAAATGCGATGCCGTTCTCAACCAAAGGATCAGTCACATTGGACGTTATCGTTAACGAACCGACGAAATACTCACCGATCGCATCGACGTCCGCTTCAAGCGCAACATTGGTGCCAAAAGGTGCGGTTAAATCATCAACTGCCTGGATATCATGTATTACGATATCACCAAGATTTTCAATGTTTACAACGTAATCTACGCTGAAAGTCCCGTCGCCATTATCAGTGACCAGGGCCGCATCTTTAGAAGCGCCAATGACTACTTCCTCGATATCGACCACAACACTATTACTCAACAACACCTGGCCAACAGCCAACGAGTCTGAATCCAGACCCGCACGGTTGGTGTAGGAATCGCCGGGAAGGTTGCCATTGGCATTCAAAGTATAGGTCAGGGTCTGACCGGATTGCGCGCTCCCCTGTGGCGCCAGGTTTACCGAAGAAGTGAACCTGATCGCAGTCGTATCAGCGAACGTCGCGGGGCATCCGGTACCGCCGGCGCCCGGCGCGGAGCACCAGTTAGAGGTATTGGTATTAGGGTCATGGCTAATAGTCGCCGGTGCGTCACTGGTGTATTCGATTAAGCCCAGAGTACCAGCGCCGCTGCCGTCAATATAAGTTACCGTCGGCGCGCCAGCTAATTGCACCGTCGACCCGGGATCGAAATTAGATCCCGGAGTTCGTGGGGCAAGGTTACCAGAGTCACCATTGTAAGGAAAAACATCTATAACCACAGGTTCCTCAAAAACTGCTGGTGAAAAGTTCTCCCAGGCAACCGAAAACACCTGCGAATCGTTAACCGGATCAAGATTACTATCTACAGTCTTCTGAATCTGGGTATTGTTCTCCTGCTCCAGAGTAATAATATGGTTATCAGATCTAAGGCCAATATCAGTGATCGAGCTCGGTGCCTGTATCTCGGCATAGTTATCGACCTGCGTGCCATCTGGCGCCAATGCATCTGTATCGGTACAGAAAATTAGCGGCGTTAAAACCGTGTTCGCAGGTACGGTCCCCAGATTCCATGTCAGTCGCGTAAATCCTGGCGCAGGATTACCATCGATATCCGTGTTAGCCTCAACCAAGTCAGCACCAACACCTCCGGGAGTAGCGAGAGTGCAGGCATTATTGTAGGTCGCTTCTGGCGGCAGCACATCGAATACCACAACGCCGGCCACGTTGTTCGGATCATTAACGGAATTAACCACCGGGTTTAATTGCCAAATTGCCTGCGAACCCGCAACTGCGGTACCACTGTTATCATCAACACCGGCTGCAGGCGTCAAACTTTGTTTGGACAATCTGAGTTCCGCTCTGGTCAAAGTAAACCGATCACCGTCATTAGGTGTGAGGATGGTGTCGGCATCATAGCTTCTGATCGTCCAATCACCGTTATTCAAGGTCGATGTCATGACACCGCCAAAGTTTGGCATTATGATTCCAATTGGAATCTGACCGGTGTTGGTGCCACCGGTACCAGTGTAATAGGTATCCCGGGCTTCAAACCCGATCATTAAATACAGGTTACCCCCTGAATTTAGTTCAATATTCGACGTAGGCGTGTTGTTTTCGTCAAAGTCAACGCCGACTGCTCTAACGCCATTAATCGCATCAATGCCGCCTGGCACCATCAGCGGATCGTCATACCAAACCAATCCGGCATCGTCACAGCGTGCGGTCATTATGTCCGGCCAGTCTCCGGGGTATCTTTGGGTAACAGGGTCGATCGGACCGGTAATTGGATTATCATTGGCGGTACTTATAGACGTGTACTGAACCTTCCAGTCCATATAATCAAAACCACCAGAGGTTTGGCGGCCAATTTCAGCGAAATTGAAGGTTGAGCCATCCGTTGTAGTCACGGGCGCAATTACTTGCGTGGTATTGTCGAAGAAGTCACATGCCATAACCTCTTGCAATGGCGCTGTTCCACTATTATTGAATCGGACCATGCCAGAATAATACTGGTTCGGCTCGACCACCCCGTCACCGGTATGCAAACCGCTTGATATAACGTCATCACCCTCGTCCAGGGTATTACGGATAAAACCCCAGTTC
>CAZUMV010000019.1:5872-22032 GCA_964621435.1 uncultured Thiotrichales bacterium
TTAGTAATATTCAAATCTCCTGAACTTAAAATAGATAAAACCCCAGTTCCATTTGGCGAAGTTGCCCTCGGCAGACAGGATAAAGTTTCTCGCGATACAGTTATTGGCGGTACCCGCGAAGCCAGGCTCATTGTCGGTACCAAAGTTCGAAACCGGGGGTGCGCTGGCGCTGTCCGGGTCAAAATCCATGGTACACAAGGTCAGAACAATTTCACCGGTGCCATCGTTAGGATTCCCATCTTCTGCATCAACCGCTCTAAAGGGAACAAACAGGGTTTGACGGAACGCGATCGAGTAATACGGGCCGGCTACAAGATTTGAACCGCCAGCAGTAACGGTTGGATAGTTTTCGCCTGAGGTGTCCGCCCCGGTCACGGTGATCGCAATATCTGTTGACCCATCGCTCGGCGCATTAACGAAGGAACAAGCGCCTGAGTCAGTCACCAAACTATCCGGACTATTCGGGAATCCCGGTACTGAAAGATTGCCGCCAACGGTCTGAAGAAAACCGACATTGTTCGGCACACATTCTACCAACGCATAATCCAGCCCTTCTGCGATCGTATGCGGTACCGTTCCACTGCCGCCTTCAACGGCAGTAATTTCATAATTGAAATCAATTATATTTTCTAGCGCTGCGTTACCAAAAGGATCTTCGGTGCCGATATGAGTCATCACCACACAGTCCCAGCCGGTTTCGAGCCCCATTCCGATATCACGTTGGGTGATAGAACAAGTCGGCCATGGTGCGATAGTGGTTACGTCAAGATCGTATTTTGGGCCAGCGGATACGGTAAAAGTATCCTGGGTTAGACTGTCTGGAGAGTACGGCGCATCCGTGTCGAAACTGAAAACATTTGCGTCAGCGGTAAAGACTGAACCATTGTGAGAATTACCTGAAACCCGTATGTCAGTGGTGACCGAGCGTTGCTCACCGCCACTAAAGTTACCCAGATTACAAGTCAGGGTAGTCGCGGTAAAATTGGATACCGTGGCAACTCCGGAGGTCAAACAGATTGCCGGTAAGCTATCAAAGAAAGCATCGGCGTTAGGATCCAGCGATAGGTCAATATTGTGCTCTAATATAACTTCATCAGTACCGGTGTTATTAGACGTAACGGAAAACGTCGTTGACACAGTATCCTGGGTTCTCACTACCAAATTTTCATCGCCGCAATCCTCACCATCGATAATGGTGTCGGTTGGGTTAACGCATGCGCCTTCGGTATTGAAAGGTGGATTTCCATCAAGCTGCAGCCCCGTTGGAATACCAATATCCAGATCGCCGGCGGTGGCGGCAGCACTCACGATAAGGAAATAAAAGAGAATAGATAACTTGATGATTTTGTTGCTTAACATTATTTTTTCCGTTTAAAAACAAAGTTTTTTATAAAATGAGCAGCCTTAATTTTTCGGCTACGGCAAAGTAAATAGCCCACGACAACGCCCGCTTAGGCGCGGAAAGCCTGCGCATGGTGCGAGAAAATATGACAAAACGCACTCAATCACTGATAAGTGGTGCAAAAAGAGGGTTCAAGGGTACCCGCGGCTGCGAAAATGAGCATTGGGTTTGGTTGCTTTCGGCTACTAACATTCTTGACATCCTTGTCATTAATTTAGGCATCCAAATCACATGCTTAAAAAATAATTCGCATGTGTTTCGGAATGTTAAATTATGCTAAAAGATGCTTTGCTAATCTGTGGCCGAGTTAACCTTTTTTAGATGTCACAAATTGGCGCAATATAATGCTTTTGAAGTGAAAAACCAGCTGAAAAATTTGTTTGAAAAGTCGGCTGGCCGACTTAGTAGTAAGCCTCTAAAGAAGCAATGTCTTTGTTGTCGATAGGGAATGTTACCGAACCGCCATAACGCCGTTGCTGTATATTCACCGTTCCGGAGCTAGTGGACAACAATTTTCCTACCATCGGCTCTGCGGATTTACGGGTGACCTTGATATGGTATCCGACCAAACCGCTCAGTTGATCTCTGGTTACTTTGTGATATCCCACCTTTACCGGCTTTGCGGCATCTTCTTTTGTTACCGCAAAGTCCTTATCGGCCCAGGTTGCTTCGGCAACCTGAAACCCGTCCGGATCCAGAACGATGTTATCAAGCGCCTTTCCGTCCACCTCGACACTTAAGCCCAATAGCTGCATAACATCTTTTGGTTTATAGAATTTTAGTTGACCAAAATCTGCAAATGAAATAGACGGTTGCAATTTGATATCCAACCGCGCGCCTTGCGCCAACGCTACTACTGCATCCATCATTTGCTGGTCAGGAATCACGCCCGAGCCCTTCATATATGCCGGATCCCCAACAACCGTCGCAAGATACTCTTCCACCGACATATTCATTTGCTTGGCGCAAAAATTAACGCTATTGGTTGCAAAATGCTGATTGGGCAGGAGACTAAATGCAATTGAAGTAAGTTCCGGCATCTCGCCAGCACCCAGAGAAGCCACATTGAAATTACTGAAGTCCATGTTATAGAGAATTTCCACGTCTCCAATTTCATCTACTTTGGTCAGGAACTCAATTACGCTTTCGCTTTTGTTGCTGGTATCAACATTGACATCGAAATCAACATTTACCCGCTCAAAACCAAGTTCCATTAATGCATCACTACCAGACTCATTTATATTTCCGCAACCGGACATCACTACGGATGAATTTTCCATACCCACTTGATCGGGCGCAAAACTCATATTGTCGACCTTGAAACTAATTTTTTCCGGCTGATCTTCCACCCAGGCTTTCAGTTTTTCATCAGCAGTTTTATGAACCTGCGCAAGAAAAATCCAGTTGCTGGATGAATTAAACGTCATCTCGCCAATCCTTATTTCATCCGCAGATCCCGCTTGGCTGATACGAAGGTTTGTAAGTGAAAACGAGCCGTCGAAATTGATAGTGGCGTCACCGTATGAAATATCCGCCGCAGCACCGGCCATCTGTATAATTTTGTCCAGACTTTCTTCGATTTTATACTCGGTATAAAACTTGCCACCAACGAGTCCACCACCCATAAAAAACATTAAGCCCACTAACACTTTCAACATCTTTTAAGCCCATCTATTTGATTCCAGCCCAAGCATGGCAAAATTCTGATCTCGCTACCGCTACCTCCATCACACGCGATTAGACCAGCAGGATAGCTGGCGGCATCAATCAGGCAAACGGTAATTAGCGGACTTTTTGTGGTTTACTGGCGACGTTGTTTCGAAGATAAACGGGCACTGCCGCTGCAGCGTTTGTGGCCAGATCATTTTTGAGATCGTGTTCGGCAAGCGTTAGCATATCGCTTGCTCGGGGATACACAATCTTTTGCTGATCGCTGATCAACACTTCCAAGCACTTGGGAAATTGCCCCGCATAGGCCGGCCATCCGGTCCCGGCCACAACCCAACCATCGTCATTTGGAATAGCCAGGGACTCTGGTGCAGATACCTGCTCATCAACCACAGACTGTATCTCGCCAGTTTCTGAAAACTCAAACGCGGCGAAGTAAACTTCAGACATTCTGGCGTCCAGCGCTACTGCTACTTTGGAATTAGCCGTATCGGTATATACCTGCTGCGCCACCGCCGCCAAGGATGATATACCGATTACCGGCAAATCATTACTAAACCCTAAACCTTGTGCGGCGGCCACCGCCAATCTCACACCGGTAAAGGCGCCGGGGCCCCGTCCGTAGACCAAACAATCCAGTTCTGAAAAAGACAAACTTCTGGCATGTAGCTCTTGTTCAATCGTAGACAATAAAATTTCTGTGTGTTTTTGTTCAGGGATAAAAAACTTTTCAGTCACATCACCGGCTTTGGATATTGCTACGGAAAAAGCCTCGGTAGAGGTATCAAATGCAAGTAGGTTCATACCAGAGAATCACTTTTGGCGGACGCCGACTGCATAAACTCCAATGCGTCTACTGCATTATCAGTTAGTGGCATTGGCGGCAAACTTGCAAGGAATTTCTTACCATACGGCTTGGTTTGCAACCTCGGATCACAAATCACCAATAAACCAGCATCGTTAATATCCCGGATCAGTCTTCCGGCACCTTGCTTGAGACTGATAACCGCCTCCGGTAACTGATAATCCATAAAAGGATTATGGCCAGCTTTTCGCATGACCTGCAAGCGTGCCTCCAATACCGGCTCGCCGGGCGAAGCAAAAGGTAGCTTATCTATTATAACGCACGATAATGCCGCGCCGCGTACGTCAACGCCTTCCCAAAAACTCGAGGTTCCCAGTAGTAATCCGCTGCCCTGTTGACGAAATTCTTCGAGCAAGGTTTGCCGCGGCGCTTCGCCTTGAACCAATGGTTGAAATCCTTCACTACGCACATATTCAGCGGCTATTTTTAACGCACGATAACTGGTAAACAACATGAAGGTGCCGCCTTGATTGGCACGAATCAATGGCAGCGCTTGTTCGCAAACCTGATTAGTGAATGTGGGTGCGGCCGGCTCTGGCATCTTTGGCGGTAAATACAATAGCGCGTTTTTGCTGTAGTCAAACGGACTACCCCAGGTCTTGGTCAGAGCATCAACAATGCCCAAACGCTGACAAAAGTGGCTAAAATCATTCTCTACCGCCAGCGTCGCAGACGTGAATACCCAGGCGGACGAAAAAGCTTCACGATGTTCAGCAAAAATGTCATTGATAGCTAAAGGTGTCGCGTGCAAGACAAAACCCTGCTGTGAGGTCTCGTACCAATGAATCACTTCTTCGCTCGGTGCTCCAAAGTTTCTTAAAGTATCGCGGGCCAACTGCACCCGTTTGAAACAAGCCGCCAAGCCCTGACTGCGTTCGCTTACTTGATCGAGCGCATCCAGCAGTCCCTGCAGCACTTCATCAACCTCGTCGATTGCGTGTTGAACCTTTCCCGAATTCACCATCGACTGCCAGGCTTTTCTTTCTCCGGGTTGTCCGAGTGCATATCGAAACCGCGCCACCGCTGGTGGAAGTGACGTAATAAGTTGCGTCAAATCCAGTAAATCAGGTGCCGCCTCCAGAATTTCGGCTCTGGTGTCCTTGGCGATTTCATTCAGCTGACGACTGGAGAAAGTCTTCCCGAAGAACATTGATGCGACTTCAGGGAGCCGGTGCGCTTCATCAATAACGATGGTATCGGCTTCTGGCAGCAACTCCGCAAAGCCGGTCTCTTTCAAGGTAAGATCAGCGCAAAACAGATGATGGTTTATAACCACCACATCAGCAGACTGCGCCGCCTTTCTGGCATTCACCACAAAACACTTATTATAGTCGCCGCATTCCTGACCCAAACAATTATCAACTGTTGAGGTTACCGATGGCCAGATACGGTGATCCTCGGGCAAAATTTTAAACTGCGCGATATCACCACTTTTGGTTTCACTGGACCACGAGTCAATGTGCTTGATGTTGACAAAATTATCATGCCGGTCTGATGACGGCGATTGCACTTGCTGTTTCAGGCGGTGCAAACACAGATAGTTGGCACGCCCCTTCAGCATGACGCAGTCCAGATCCATTGCGATCGCCTTTTCCAACGCCGGTAAATCTTTATGAAAAAGTTGGTCTTGTAGCTGCTTGGTACCGGTAGAAATAATAGCCTTACCTTCACCCAGCAAAATAGGTGCTAAATAAGCGAAGGTCTTGCCGATTCCGGTGCCTGCTTCTGCCACCAGAGTATCTTTATTGGTTATAACTTCTTCAATGGTACGCGCCATTTCTATTTGCGCTTCGCGCGGCTGATACCCCGAAAGAGAATCGGATAGCGGTCCATTTTCTCCAAGCGCTTCAGCGGCGCTCAAATAATCAATACTAATAACGATCAGCCTCTGCTAGTGCTGCCTGGCGCGCCGCCGACTGACCTAATAGATCATGCGCCCGGGCGATCAACAGCCAGTTCTCACGAATCAAGCGCCGCATACCCTGACCAAGACTATTGGATTTTCGGGCAATCTCTATTGCTTGAGTTAATAAACCCTGCTGCATTCGAATTTCCGCTAATCGCTGCCACAGCGAAGCATCTTGTGGTGCAATACGCATGCCGCGTTCGACCGTACTCGCTGCCGAATCAAGATTGCCCAAACGTTGTTCTGCATAAGAACGATCCAATAACGCAACCACTGCCGGATATTTTTTAATTTGCCGATTCGCGCCGGTAGTCGGACCATGAAAGACATCGGTTTGACGGGGCGGGATCGCCTCTGGAGACCCTGGCTCAGTTATTTCAGCGGGAATACCCGAAGTAATTACTTCCGGAGCTGGCGTTGGCGCGGGAGTCTGTTGCGGTGGGTTAGAGCGCGGCGCCGGAGCACTAACGCACGCGGCGAGCATCGTAAGCTGCAGCAAAAAAACGACCCTGAGGGCTAATTTAGCAATTCTCTTAACCATTGAAATCCGCGCATTTCTGTTTCACCCGGCTGTGTCCCCGCAGGCGAACCGTCGGCACATCTTTGCGCCTTTCTCGGTTCGGTTCCCACAACAAACGGAAGCCATTGTGTACCTGGACAACGTGCATCCGCCAAGGTGCCCGTAGTGATATCCGTTAACCGCCATTCTACGCTATTTGGCTGGACAGGTTGTAGTGCGGATGTCGGAATATTATTAATAATATCGGCCCAAACCAGCATGGCACCATTGGACCCGGTTAAGCCAGTGGGCTGATTGTCATCGCGGCCGACCCAGGTGACGACCACATGTTCGCCGCTAAATCCTGCAAACCAACTATCCCGCAACTGGTCTGTGGTACCGGTTTTACCGGCTACGGGTAGAGACTCCGGTAACAACTGCTGTAAGCGTCTGGCCGTGCCGGTAACGGTAACTTCATGCATCGCCGCCACGACCAGGTAATCGAGATCAGTGGCGACTGCTTGCTCGATTTCTAAAGGATAACGGCTCAAAGTATCACCAAAGGGACTAACCACATGTAGAATTGAACGTAACGGCGTTCGATAGCCATTGGCAGCCAGGGTTTGATAAAGCTGCGCCACTTCAATCGGCGGTAATTCAACGGCACCAAGTAGCATTGATGGAAAAGGGTTGATATCACTTTGCGCCCCGGCCTCGCGCATAGTCTTGACGACGTTTTTAACTCCGACCCCCATACCCAATCTTGCCGTTGGCACATTGTACGAGTGCACCAATGCATCAATCAAACGAACTGCGCCGCGGAATTCACCATCGTAGTTTTGCGGTTGCCAATCGCCACTCCGTTGTTCAACCAATAATGGCGTATCATCAACTATAGTCGCGAGTGTAAGACCGCGTTTTTTTAGTGCTGTCAAAAAAACAAACGGCTTGACCAAAGAACCAATGGGGCGACGGGTCTCTATAGCGCGGTTGAACCCGGGATACCTTGGATCTCTACCACCGACTACCGCCAGTACCTCACCTTGATCAACGGTGGTCACGACCGTCGCGGTCTCCAGGGTACCCTCTGGTAAATTTAGATCTTTCTCTCGCTGCTCAAGCGTCACAGCCGCGGCCCGCTCTGCGGCCAGCTGCACAATGGGATCAAGTGTCGTAAAAATAACCAAACCTTCACTGCGTAAATCCTGCTCGCGATAATCGCGCTTAAGTTGCTCCCGCACGAGTTGCAAAAACCCGGGAAACGCACTCACCCCAACCGGTGCTTTCGGTGTAACCCCCAAGGGACGCTGTTGTAACTCAGCCGCAAACTCGGGAGCGATTTGCCCTGCTTTAGCTAGCGATGCAATAACCAGATTGCGGCGCTGCATAGCACGCTCCGGATTACGCCGCGGTTCATACCAGGACGCGCCTTTAACTAACGCTACTAACAATGCAACTTGCTCAGCTTGAAGTTCGTGTAATGGTCGCTGGAAGTAAAAGTGACTGGCGAGTCCAAAGCCATGGATCGCCCGATTACCTTGTTGACCGAGAAAAATCTCGTTCAGATACACCGAAAGAATTTCATCTTTTTCGTAGTGCCACTCCAACAGCAGGGCCATGAAAGCCTCATTGACTTTGCGTTTCAGTTTGCGATCTGAATTCAAATAGAAATTTTTAACCAATTGCTGAGTAAGGGTACTACCACCCTGCACGGTCCGACCGGCCTTAATGTTAACCAGCAATGCTCTTAAAATAGAAGTGGGTCGCACCCCGTGGTGGTCATAGAATTTTTGATCTTCAATGGTAAGCAAAGCCTGAATTAATAACTCCGGTACCTCCGCGCGCTGCACTAACACCCGGTCTTCATTATTTTTCGGATAAATATTTGCAATTAGCGCCGGCTCGACCCGGAGTAGATACATCGGCTCATCCGATTGCGCGTTGGCCAAGCTAGTTATAGCAGCATTTTTAAAATTAATTCGTAGATGAGTTGATTCACTGGTTTCATCCGGAAATGGAAAGGCTCGTAAATAAACTTCAATAGACTGTTCGCTCGCAACGTACTCACCAGGTTGCTCAACTTTAGTGACGGCGCGATAGCCGAGTAACTCGAGTTCTTGGCCCAACTGCTTTTTACTCAAACGCTTGGCGGGATATAACTCCAACGGTCTGGCATAGACGCGCGCCGCCAGCTCCCACCGTTTACCTTCAAACTGGGTTCTGACTTGATGATTTAGTGCACGCACGTGAAAAAACAAAAAGATGGCCAGCAGGACTAAAAAAACCAAACACACCAACCCGGCAATCATAAAGATTTTTTTCCAGGACAGCGGTTTAGATGGACTTTTCTTGCGCCCCTTCTTTACCGAAGACTTTCTTTTCCCGACCTTTTTTTTGGTGGTTTTCTTTTTGCTGGTTTTCTTAACCATATAAGGAAATCGCTATGTCATGTAACGACTATATTTCTAGAGCCGTATAATAAAGGATAATTAGCAAGCACGGGGGTCAGCTGATCTTGAAATTTGATTAAATTAGTTAAATTTTACCAATTTCTCTGCAACTTATCGGATCTCTGATAATCTCAGTTACAAGCCCGATTGACATTTCAAGGATGGAGACGATGATGCAGCGCTTATTAAAACTCAACCTTCTATCAGTATTGTTGCTATGCATGGCACTCTCCCTGGCCTATGCAGACACAGAAATTATTTTGCAGAGTAATGATGAAAACGTGCCGACCAAAATCTTGATCGCGGATGGCAAACTTTACTCGAAGACAGTTGACGAAAAAATCATCGCCGACCCTGTTGCCGGAGAGATTATCGTCGTTGATGACGACGCTAGAAAATACACCGTAATCGACGCCGCTTTAGTCGAAAAAATGAGTACATTAGTATCAGGAATGGCGCAAACATTGATGTCTCAATTACCACCAGAAATGCTCGAACAACTACCACCGGAGCAACGCCAGGCCTTAGAAAACCTCAATAAACCGAGCGCCTCCGAAGTTACCCTCCCGACTATCAAAAACACCGGTAAAAGCAAGATTGTAAATGGCGTTATGTGCGAAATATATAGCGCTGATAGTAGCGATGCTGAAACGCGCACAACGCTGTGTGCGGCAACCGCAAAAGCAGCAAAAATGAATATTGATGATTATGCAACCCTGATCAAACTAGGCGACTTTATGAGCGAGCTTGGGTCAAAATTTGCCGCTTCAATACCTGATATGAAGGACGCTTTTGACGTTTCTATTATGCATATAAAGCTGCCGGGCGTACCTATGGAGCTAATCAATGACGATTCTGTGACACAAATTATCTCGATAGCCGAGAAAAAAGTAGACACCTCGGACTATAATACAGAAGGTTATGAGGAACAGGACATTGGTCAAATGTTCTCATTTTAAGCTCAATCCAAATTTTACGTGACCACTTGAAAAGGAGTGCTTTAATTATGTTCAAGAAATTTCTAATCGTTGCTTTGACCGTGCCAATGTGGCTATCGGGCTGCGCCACGAACGCTGTTACCGGTAAAAGTGAATTTAGATTTCCAGGCGCCGGGGCACAAGCTGTCGCCCAAGGCAAAGCCCAGTACGCGCCAATGCGACAATCACAGGGCGGTGACTACGACAATGTGGACCCGCAACTAACTGCTTACGTTAACGAGATAGGTCAGCGCTTGGCCCAGGCCAGTCGTGAGCAAAATGGCCAAAACTATCAGTACGAATTCAAGGTTCTGAACAATTCTGTACCAAACGCCTGGGCGCTGCCCGGCGGAAAGATCGCCCTCAACCGTGGCTTACTTACGGAAATGAATAGCGAAGCAGAACTGGCAGCAGTTATCGGACACGAAATAGTGCACGCGGCCGCCGAACATTCAGCCGCGCAAATGTCCAAAGGTATGTTGCTACAAGGTGCCATGATCGCCACCCAAATTGGTACTGCAGGATCTGACTATGCACAATTAGCGCAATTGGGCGCCAGCGTCGGCGGGCAGTTGGCATTGGCGAAATTTGGCCGCAATGCAGAGTTGGAATCCGACCTCTACGGTATGCATTATATGGCGCGCGCCGGCTATGACCCACAAGGTGCGGTTGAGTTACAAAAAACTTTTGTGCGTTTGTCTGAAGGCCGTAATTCAGATTGGCTTAGCGGTTTATTTGCCAGTCACCCACCTTCGCAGGAGCGGGTAAATAGAAATATACAGACTGCTGCCAGTCTCGGTAGCGGCGGTGATCTCGGTGTGGCAAGATTTCAACAGAAACTTGCAACGCTGAAAAGTCGCAAACCTGCTTATGACGCATATGATGCAGGTCGCCGGGCATTAGCTCAGGGTGATTCCGCAACGGCTTTAAGTAAAGCGGAAACAGCAATAAACCTGTTACCAAGTGAATCGCACTTCCATGCCCTGCAAGGCGATATTGCGCTGAAACAGAGAAACTACCCTGCGGCGATAGCAAGCTTTGATCGCGCAATTTCGCTAAACCGAAATTTTTTCTATAACCATTTACAACGCGGTTTGATTAACAGTGAAACCGGCAATTTTGTCCGTGCCAAACAAGATCTGCAAAACAGCATCTCGTTGTTGCCATCGCTACCGGCCTACTACCACTTGGGTAATATCGCCAAGCAAGAACGCGACTACGATAGCGCCAAGCAGTACTACGCGCGGGTCGCCCAAGGTGCGGGCAACTCGGCGATTGGTCAAGAAGCTTATGGCTCACTGGTTGAACTGGATCTGGCCGACAATCCGTCCAAGTACATCACGGTGCAAACCGGATACCAAAATGGTCAATTGTTGGCGCAAATAACCAACAATACACCTTATCCGGTTGGCGGCTTGCAGATTATCATGCAGTACACCGATGCCACGGGACGAACACAACAAGGCAATAAAACGCTACAGGGCACTCTGGAAGCGTCTTCAAAACAAGTAATAAACTTAGGCATCCAAAACCCTACTGAAGCAATGGTGCGGTCGTTTAAAGCACAAGTTGTTCGCGCGCAGCTTGCGAACAACCGCTTACGCTAGGCTTTTGCCGCGAAAAAAGCCGACCACCACTTCGGTGTTCGGCTTTTTTTTTGCTTAATCAAATCGTTTACTTTACTTGTGGGTAGAACCAGGCAACCAGACCACCAGCGATTGCACCAAACAAATGTCCATCCCAGGAAACGCCTGGTTGAGTCGGTAATACACCGGTTAAAAGTGTCGTGCCATAAACAAATGCTACGCCGATACTCAGCAAGATATTCGGTATACTTTTTGTCCGGATACCATGCACGATTAGATACGCTGCCAAACCAAACACCAATAAACTGGCGCCGATATGATTAGCACCACGGCCGAATAACCAGAGCAAAACGCCACCAAACACGCTAATAGAAATAATAATGCCCAAGGCATTTTTACGCGTCCCGGCCAGCAAGCTCAGTAACACTAACAAAGGCACCGAGTTACTAACAATATGCCCCAAGCCACCATGCAAAAAGGGCATCGCGATAATGCCGGGTAAGCCCCCCAAACTACGAGGCTTTAGACCAAAAATTTCCAACGGTAAAAACAAATCAACAATGAACACCAACCAAATGAGCGCCAGAAACAAAACAATGTTCTGCAATACATTGTTGGTGTTTAAATTAAGAGCCATAATATTTACCCCTCACATCGATTAGACAAGACCGCGAGAAACACTCCACCTAGGTAACACCGTGCTCGCGGGTGGACACAAACTTTATCTCCGGCCACTTTTCTTCTGCTAGTTGCAGATTCACTCTGGTTGGCGCGATGTAAACCAATTCGTCACCATGATCAAGTGCGAGATTTGCAGCCGCTTTGGTTTTGAACTGCTCCATTATTTTTTCATCGTCACAGCTGACCCAGCGGGCGGTCGCAACATTCACTGATTCAAATTGACAATCAACCTTGTATTCCGCCTTAAGTCGATGCGCGACCACATCAAACTGCAACACACCTACCGCACCTAAAATCAGGTCATTGTTATTTAACGGCCGGAACAACTGCGTTGCCCCCTCCTCACACAATTGCTGCAGACCTTTTTGCAAGGCTTTCATCTTGAGCGGATCTTTCAATTGCGCGCGCCGGAAAAGCTCCGGTGCAAAATTGGGAATACCGGCAAACTGTAACTTCTCACCCTGGGTAAAGGTATCTCCTATTCTTATTGTACCGTGGTTATGCAGACCAACAATATCGCCGGCAAATGCTTTATCTACATGCTCCCGATCGCCAGCCATAAAGGTTAAGGCATCACTTATTTTGACATCCTTGTCGATCCTTTTATGGTACAACTTCATCCCTTTGGCAAAACTGCCGGAACATATGCGCATAAAAGCGATCCGGTCGCGGTGTTGCGGATCCATATTCGCTTGAATCTTGAAAACGAATCCAGTCAATTTTTCTTCTTCTGGCTGGACCACGCGAACATCTGTTTGGCGTGCCAAGGGCGCCGGGGAAAATTCGACAAAGTCATCTAGCAACTCGCTGACACCAAAATTGTTAATGGCCGAACCAAAATACACCGGGGATTGCTCACCGCGCAAATAAGCCTGCTGGTTGAACTGATTGCTAGCGCCCTTGACCAATTCGATTTCGTCACGTAGTTCGGCCGCCATATCTCCTAATAACTCGTCAAGACGCGGATTATCGAGTCCTTCAATCAATTCGCCTTCCGTGATTTTGTCGCCGTGCGACGGGCTAAACAGGCGCACACTATCATTGACGATATGGTAAACACCTTTAAGGCGCTTACCCATACCTATCGGCCAGGTGATTGGCGCACATTGAATAGACAATACATTTTCGATTTCATCCAGCAAATCGATTGGATCCCGACCTTCACGATCGAGCTTGTTTATAAAAGTCATGATCGGGGTATCTCGTAACCGACATACTTCCATTAACTTGATGGTACGTTCCTCAACACCCTTGGCGACGTCGATAACCATTAAAGCTGAATCGACGGCTGTTAAGGTACGGTAGGTATCCTCCGAAAAGTCTTCGTGACCCGGCGTATCAAGTAAATTAACGACCCGACCGTTATAGGGAAATTGCATTACCGATGAGGTAACGGAAATGCCCCGTTGCTTTTCGAGTTCCATCCAATCCGAGGTGGCATGCCGCGCCGCTTTTCGTCCCTTAACGGTACCAGCCATTTGTATCGCTCTTCCGAACAATAAAAGTTTTTCGGTTATCGTGGTTTTACCCGCATCCGGATGCGAAATTATCGCAAAGGTACGACGATCTATATATGGCTGACTCATGCACGGGCTGTTACTGAATAAAGGCGTGCATTATATGCGGGCTACGCTATACAAACCACTCCGAAAGGATTGATTGGCGCTTAATTAATAGTTTTTATTTGTCATCATGAAACAGTACTTTAGCCATTATCAATGCATCTTCGCGTCCACGCTTGGCTGGATAATACTTTTCACGCCGACCGACTTCATGAAAACCATAGCGTTCATACAGTGCTTGCGCGACCTTGTTGGATGGCCTTACCTCGAGGAATACTACTTTTACGTCTGACGCTATGGCGCTGGAAAAAATATTCTCCAGTAGTACCTTGCCGTAACCCTGACCCTGATATTCGGGGTCGACACATATATTAAGAATATGCCCCTCACCGGCAGCCATCGTCGTAATACTATAGCCAAGCATTTGATCGCCACTGAGGTAGACCCAACAATCGTACTTAGCACTCAAACAATCGTAAAATATATTCTCTGACCACGGGAACAAATGCGCGCGTGCTTCTATGGTCATCGCAGCCGGTAAATGCTCGGCAGTCATTTTCTCGAGGCGTGCTTGCACTTCCTCTAGTCTAGCGCTCACTGTAGGTCCTCATGGCCAACTTTAAATCATCCCACGATTTTGCCTTCTCACTCGGCCGACGCAACAAATACGCCGGATGATAAGTAACAATCATCGGGATCTGGCTGTCTGGAAAATGATGTACCTGACCGCGTAACTTTCCTACCGGAACAGTCGTTTCAAGCAAGCTTTGTGCCGCAATCCGACCTACCACTAATATCAAACTGGGTTTAAGCAGGGCAACCTGGCGACGCAAATAGGCCTGGCAAGCACTGGTTTCTTCAGGCTTTGGATCTCTGTTTCCAGGCGGGCGACATTTAACAACATTTGCGATATAAACTTTTTCGCGTGGTTGGCCCGCCGCTAACAACATGTTGTTAAGCAAGGTACCGGCGCGGCCGACAAAGGGTTCTCCGAGCAGATCTTCTTGCTGACCCGGAGCCTCTCCTATGATCAACCAGTCTGCTTGTTGGTCACCATTGCCAAATACCGTCTGCGTTCTCTTCTGATGCAAGTCACACCCGGTACATCCACTTACCAATGTCTGTAACTCGGGCCATTCAATTTGCGAGATCTGTTTTTCGTCTGGCTTTACAATTGTTACTGGTGCAACAACATCATCAGTCTTGGCGCTGGTCGCCTGCTGCAATTCTGCGATAGTTTGTTTTTGCGCTACTGACGAACGCGACTTCGTTTTTGTCTCTAAATTTACGTGTGCAGGTGAAACCGGGGTTGCTGTGCCATTGACATCCTCTGAAGCGTAGGCGTCTATTTCTTGCTGCGCTTGCGGTTGGTTTGATTCGAGCGTATCCGATGCCGAGATCTGATCGCGCGGCACCCACTGGTCGATTCCCATCGCCTGCAGTATTTGTCGCTGTCGATTTGACCTAGGCATAGCTAATCCAATTCTTCTATCCAGGCCATTTGAATCGCTTCTAAAATTCGCTCGCCGCACCGATCTTTACTGTCATCAAAACCTTCCAATTCCATGACCCACTGCATCAAGTCGGTAAAGCGCACCGTTAAGGGATCTACGTTTGGAAACTTTTCGTAAAGCTCTATGGCTATATCTAGAGTATCGGTCCACTGCATTTCTATCTCTCTTGTTCCTAATGGTTCTCTGACACCATATTGATGGTGTATTTAGGGATCTCAACCACCAAATCATCGTCACCCAACTCGGCCTGACAACTAAGCCGGGAGTCCGGCTCCAGGCCCCACGCCTTGTCGAGCATATCATCTTCCTCTTCGGTAGACTCGGCCAGAGAATCAAACCCTTCTCTAATCAAAACATGACAGGTGGTGCACGCGCATGATTTCTCACAAGCATGCTCGATATCAATACCATTACGTAATGCTATGTCGCAGATTGTTTTGCCGCTTTCTGCTTCAACGACCAGGCCATCAGGGCAAATTGTCTCGTGCGGTAAAAATATGATTTTTGGCATCTATATTTCTCTGAATTCTTCGACAGTTTTACCAGCCATAACTTTTCTTACGCTGGCATTCATTCTTTTCGCCACAAATTCCGACGCAGCTTTCTCTACATCTTCTATCGCGGTCACGATCCGGTCACCATCGCTACCCTCTCGTTGTTGCTTCAAATTGACAATGGCAGCATCAATACGCTGCATATCTTTGGCGCTCAATAACTCCGCATCCGCAGCCAATGCTGCCGAAATAGCCTCTATCACCCGATCAGCTTCAACTCGATGTTCCAGTAACTGACGTTGTTGCATATCTTCTTCAGCGTGCTCGATCGACGCCCGCAACATATCTTGAACCTGTTCTTCGTCTAAACCGTAACTTGGTTTTACCACGATCTCCGCCTGCGTATCTGAACTTAACTCCCGGGCCGAAACATTTAACAAGCCATCGGCATCGAACTGAAACGTTACCAATATCTTGGCTGCACCTGCAACCATTGGCGGTATACCTCGTAACTCAAAGCGCGCCAAAGACCGACACTCGCTGACCATATCTCGCT
>CAZUMV010000020.1:0-21478 GCA_964621435.1 uncultured Thiotrichales bacterium
ACGCCGGTGTTGATTGCCCATGACCTGGGTATATAAATGCCATCGTAGAATGTCGAGACATTTGCTTCCAGAGCGGTTAATTGGGTTTGTGAGGTGCTACGAATGACCGGTGTACCGAAACCACCACCAAAATCTTCAAAGCTGAAGCCCGAAGTGAACCTGGCGATATCGTCAAGTCCGTTGATACCACGCTTATCGAAATCGTCTTCAGTGAACGCAGAAATAGCGATGGGTATGTCCTGAATGGACTCCGCACGTGTTCTGGCGGTCACGGTAATTTCCTCCAACGCGCTCTCTGCTAAAACGCTGGAAATATCGAATGCCAGTATTGTCAACACTAATGGCAGTATAAGCTTCTTCATGGTGTATTCTCCTATATGCATATTTGGTATTTTTATTTTTTACAAAAGCAGCAACCTCGTCTTACCAAAATCAGTTTAAGCCAATATTCCGAAATTCCAACGGTTAGGTTATGGTTATACCGACAAGACTGTGCGTTGTTTCAGCAGATGAAACGAATACGTTTTGAATGGAATCATGCGATGCATGTAATGCATGGCTTTTCGGTAAATCGCTCTTATAGATTGAGCCGAAACAGCATGATAACGATAATATCGAATAGCGAAATTCAGGAAAGAATAGCTAAATACCCCATCTCGCAGACATATTTAGACGTGCCAAGCCAGTCGACTGAGCTATCGTTTTCTTTTAATTGTCAGACTGTGTTGCGTTGTCCTGGAAAGGTTTATATGTGTGGTGGGATGAAATATCGCTATACTGGCGTTCAACGTAGCTAATTCGCCTGACATATCATATTGACCCATGACAAAAGACCCGCACGGAGTGATTAATGCAAGAACGTGATGATTTGAAAAAGCAAGTACACGAATTATTAGACGGTCACGATTTTACGACAGTTTTGCCAGCGGATAAAAGTGAAAAACTCAAGTCTCTGCTGGACTCGATGATACCTTTGTCACCGACGCCCGATCCGATGGATAATGAAGAAGTTTCTGAAGGCGTCTGGGAATGCAAATATGCGAACTTTGGAGTCAAGCATGCCGCCGAACAGCCGATGCTGCATCGCTCCAGTCTGGCCAAACAAAGCTGGAACAACTTGCCCAACATTCCTGCGGATATGATTAATATAAGACAGGAGATTCTCAAGGCCACAAAAGCTTATAATAACGTGGTACGTCTGCGTAGCACTACCAGCGCGTGCGAAGCGACTTGTATTTTGTACGGGACTTATTCGGGTGATCCCGACAACCGCACCCGATATTCAGTTGCATTTAGTGAAGTGTCTTTGGAACCGTTGAATGGTAATAGCGAAGATGAACTGCGTACCGGCTTCGGTATAGATCCGGATGTTCCGCTCAAAGCCGCATTCAATCCGCCCAAACTTCACTCTGATATCGTTTATGTTGATGAAAAGCTGCGCATTAACTACGGTAGTCTTGGTGGCTACTATGTTAACTTGCGTGTTGAGGAACCAGGATATTCGATAGCTTATCCCTGAGGACCTCCGCGGCACTTTTGGTTTTGACTAATTCCCAAGAGCTGTAACGTGAGTATTATCTGCTTGTTTACGGTACGTCCGTAGTGGCGTCGTCCGCCAAAATTAGATTTAGTATCACCGAGTCGTCATATACAAACGAGACCTGTGAGGTGCGCACGACGACCAGATCAGCAGATGGGACGATGTAGACGCGCTGGCCGCCGAATCCGTCAAAGAACACTACATCATCCGCTAAATATGGCGCTGTGTGTTTTACCTTGAGAGAGGTGCTGGGTCCATACTTCCGTGCGCCGTCAGCTGGCGAATTTAACCACACACCCAGCCCGTATATCGGGTTTTTTGCTGCCGGCGTAGTCAATATGTCGATGGCAGTCTCAGGTACTATTTGTTCGCCATTCCAACGTCCCTGTTCTTTAATCAACAAGCCGAGTTTCAACCAGTCTCGCAGGCTGGCTTGCATTCCGGCATAAAAACGCGGAATGCCATTTTCTTTACCGCTATAAAGCCAAGCGTCACCGTTGCCGATCGGTCGCCATATTTTTGTTGATAAATATTCCGGATAGGATTGATTGTAGGCGTTTGCAATATAACGACGTATGACGGCGCCAGCGACCTGATAATTGATGGTCGCATAATTGAATACGATCTCACCGTCGACTATTGGTATACCGAGTGCGGCTTTTTCGATATCATCGCCGGCCACTATTTCAAGCGTCCTGAAATCTGGTTTCATCATAGAAACGACTTCCAGCGGCGTCACATGCTGCAGTAGTTCGCGCAAAGTAATATCACCACGGGCGTCGTTTTGCCAAGGCTCCAGAACTTTAGCAACGGGATCATCCAGCGACAGTACGCCTTCGGCATGCAGGGTGGCTGCAACCAATCCGGTTATTGACTTGTTCATGGAATAAGAAGCAGTTAAAGAATTTTCATCTAGAGTGTCGCCGTACTGTTCCAGAATTAATTCACCAGCGCGCCATATTGCAATACTCAGGCCTTTCTGAGCCTCATGATAGTCCTGAATTTGTTGCAGTGTATTTGCAGATATCCCGAAGTTAGGGTTCGAAACGATCGAGCTGTCATCGCGACGTCCGCTTACCGCCACCCGGGGAGTTTGCCAATCTTCTACGTTATCCGTGCGGGCGTTTTTCATACTGGCCATTGTGCTAATCAATTCCCAGTTCATTGCTGTGGTCACTGCACCCACCAGCCCTAGCAACAGAATCAGCCAGAGTAGAATTTTAAATACTTTTTTTAGCATAGGTGTTATTTCCGGCACTAAGGTTAATTTTATTCGGCCTGCATACCGCGAATGATGGTGTTCGGCAGGTAACTATTGTCCCACTCTGGGTCTGCTTTAGGTCTGGTACCAACCCGCAGTATGATCAGGTTCCGGGACGGTACAATATAAACCACTTGATTTTGGTTGCCATCGAAAAGCACGAGATCGCCTGCAATATATGGTTCACTGTGATAAACCTTGAATTTGTCCGGTGTGGTTTCCGGGTTGGCATAGCCACGCCGCTCCTCATAAACCTTGCCAATATACAACCCCATGCCGACATCTTTATTGGTAACGCTCGGAGTGGACATGGTTTTTACGAAACCTTCCGGGAGTAGTCTTTTTCCTTCCCAGATGCCGTCGTTCAACAGCAAAATAGCAAGCCGCAAATAGGTTTCTGCGGGTAACAAAATGCAACACCCTGAATGCGCCGTACCCCCTGGCCGGTTGACCCAAACTTCACCACCCATGGCGCCAATGGGTTTTAAAACTTCATTACTAATCCAGTCGCCATAACGTTGCCCGGTCGCACGTTCGATCACCGGGGCGACCAATTCACCGTTGGCATTGGAATACTCATAGCGGGAGCCGGGTTCGTCTACGAGCGGGTACTCATGAAAAATGACTTCGTCGTGCCGAGGATGGAGATAGGCTCGGTTCAATACGTCGTCTTCGCGAGTCGCTAAGCCTTGCGGTAGTAGCCCGCTGCTCATTCGCAAAATATGCTCTAGATGAATTTTGCTTTTGTCGCTATCTTTCCATTCATGGATATACTCGGCAATCGAAGTATCCAGAGATTTAATCTTGCCTACCTGTATCGCGCGCCCCACGCCGATCACTGATAGCGGTTTAGCAAGTGATAGCGACGTCACCGGTGACTCTGGACTGGATCCTTGAAAGTAGGTTTCTTCAATGATTTTTCCGTTATGCCAAATAATGAAGGCTAACGAGTTGTTGGTGGCCGCGTATTCTCTTGCCTTGAGAATCGATGCGGATGCCGCGAGCGATCTGGGTAAGGGGGTATAGTCATCTGCACCAGAAACCGGTTCGAGGTTGTCATACGGCGCGGGCCTTCCGGTGGTTTTGAACGCTTCCATTAAATTCGCAAAACGTTTCAAGTAGAGTGCTTCGTCGGCTTCGCTAAAACGAGAAGTTGTTTGTTCGTCCTGATTCTGCCTGATTTCTACTCCCGGGGATCGACAACTAATTAGCAACGCCATCAATCCGATCATCAGATAAATGTGTGGGCGGTAAAACGACATGAACGTTCTCCAGGATTTTTGAGTGATAATATTCTAACACTGGTAGCATTTCGTCTGTCGAGCGAAAAAATAAATGCTGGTTAGATTCTGTAAAGCGATGACTTTGATTGGCACGCACTCATTTGTCTGATAAGGATCAAAGCTAAGCAATATTCTTATCCAACAATTCGGTATTGTCCGAAATTTTGATGTCGTTCAGATTCAATACTGGAGTTTCGGCTGGTGGAACTCCGTCAATGGATGCGATCAGTCAAATGTTGGATTAATGTAATATCATCAAAAGATGATTTTACCAAAAACAGGCGGGGAGAATATGATGAAACGAATATCGGGTTTAATATTGGCAACACTGATTGTTGTTATGACAGGTTGTACCAATAGTGCAGTGACCACTGGTGATCTGGATAAAGGTCTTGTGCTGGTCGCCGGGGCAACCGGCAAGACCGGCAAACTCGTCGTCAAGCACCTCTTGGCAGACGGTTACTCAGTCAGAGCCTTGGTTCGCAATGAAGAAAAAGCCCGCACTATGTTTGGTGATTCAGTTGAAATTGTGGTCGCAGATATCAAGGATGCGGTTGCGGTTCAAAAGGCGGTAGCGGGTGTCAACGATGTTATTTCCGCCTTGGGAAGCGGAGCACCCAAAGGGCCTAACAGTCCGGAATTTGTCGATTATGGAGGAACTAAAAATCTCGTCAATGCGAGTGTATTGGCGAAGGTTGATCAGGTAGTGCTGGTATCTTCTTTGGGAGCAACCAAAGTAGATCACCCGCTCAACAAAGCCTTTGGCAATGTCTTGATCTGGAAGTTAAAGGGCGAGGATGAGTTGCGTGCTAGCGGTCTTGATTATACGGTGGTACGACCAGGTGGTTTGACCCAAGATCTGGGTATGGCTAGCAAGTTAATTTTTTCCCAGGGGGATACTATAGAAACCGGACGGATTTCCCGGGAAGATGTCGCATTGGTTTGCGTAGCTGCTCTGTCGGAACCCGCCAGCCGGAATCGAACTTTTGAAGTTGTCTCTGAGAGTGGGCAGGCGCAGAACAATTGGGCGACACTTTTTGGTTCGCTCGAATAATGGTTACCCCACGGGCTGACGTTCGCTCACGAAATAGTCAATTTCGAGTCTCTTGATCGCAGTAAAAAAACCTTTTCGCCTGCCGAAAGCGCGGAATGCATTGCTTGCATCAGACTAGTGTCATTTGGCATGGTTAATTGCTAGCGATCATCGTATGCTGGGCTTGATATGGAGTGAATCAAAATCCACCGTCAAGCCGCTTGGCAAGCAACTTTTTCACTGAGGATAGTCACCATAATGAGTGTTGTTACAGAAGATGTTGTGAGCGACCAATCGTTTGATGATGTTGTCCCCAAAGGCATCAAACTAAGCTGGGGAACCGGCGCATTGGGCGTTGCGATTTTAATGAATGCGATTGCCTTCATCGCTCTGTTTTTCATGATCCAGGTACTCGGTTTAAATCCAGCGCTCGCGGGAACTGTAGTTTTTCTATCCAAAGTGATGGATATCATTTCTGACCCGATCGTCGGTAAATGGAGCGACCAACATGTAAGTAGTGGTAGTCGGCGCCGCCCCTTTATGTTGTACGGTGCTTTTATTTCAGCCTTCTCGTTTGCGATGATATTCACGGCTCCGGTATTCTCGACGCAACTTTTGACCGCCGCTTATATATTTCTAGCGCTCACCATCTATACCGTGGGTTACACGCTCTTCAATGTTCCGTATCTTTCCATGCCTGCGGAAATGACTTCCAATTATCATGAGCGATCCAACATTCACGGTTTTCGGATGGCCTTTGTAGCTGTGGGCGGCTTCATTGCCCAGGCCGGCATTCCGCCATTGCAGCAATATCTGGGGTCGGACGAACCTCGCACTTACGTAATTATCGGTGTCGCAGGAAGTCTGGTAATTCTAGCCTCTATGCTGACCAGTTATTTCGGTACCGCTAAAGCGCGCTTTACTCAGGCGACCACTGAAAAAATGACCTTTCTCAGTGAATACAAAGAGGTCTTGAAAAACAAACATTTTTTAAGGGTTATAGCCATTAAGGCAGCGCAACTATTTGGCGTTGCCGGTATCTCTGTAACAACTTTGTTTTTCTTTGAGAAAGTCTTACAGGTAAGTCTTAATGTCTTGTTATTTGTTGGCATTATTACGTTTGTCTTTACCCTCGCTAGCATCCCGGTGTTAGTGAAAGTATCGAAACGAATCGGTAAAGCAAAAACCTATGCGATTGCGGGCTTGGTATACGTGGTGTCGGCATTAAGCTGGGTGCTGGCGGGACCGGGTGAACCTATTTGGGCGATATTAATCCGCTATGCTTTTACCGGAATTGCCGTAAGCGGAAATGTTGTTATGGCGATGTCAATGATGACCGATTGCATAGAGTACGACGCACGAAAAACCGGTGTCCGGCGGGAGGGGGTTTATACCGCCTTATATAGTTTTGTTGAGAAGTTTACCTTTGCATTGGGTCCGCTGGTTATCGGATTTGCTTTGTCGCTAGCGGGTTACAGCCGCGAATTGACATTAGATGAAATGACGCCAGCCATTCGTCACGCGATCTTGCTTGGTAAGTCCTACATTCCTGCAGCGATGGGTGTGATTGCTATTATTTTGCTGCTTGGCTATAAGTTAACCGAAGAGGAGCTGCATAAATCCGGAGCGACTGATGAAAAATAATATTCCCGAAGCTAAACTAAAACAGCGCGACCGCGCCTCTGTCGAATTTCTCGCTAATTTGTTTCATGGTACAACGGCGATACGGGCTGCCAGCGCTGACCGTTTGAAAGAGAAGTTCGGCGCTGGTGAGGATTTGCCGGAAGACCTTGATGAGCGCAGCGAGGTGGTCGGCCAGTTCAACGATACCATTGCCGAGAGCCGGGTAAACAAGGCCTTGGGCGAGTGGCATGCACAACAACACGGACGCATTTCTACTCAAGCATTCGAGGCAATGGGGGAGCCATTAAAGCAACAACTCAAAGCTTTGGAGTCGGGTACAACCACACTCCAGCTGGACGAAAATTTTGTAGCGCCTGCTTACTGGGACGGGGTGGAGTTTCATCGTACCGAAGGTTGTTGGGACGGGCATAAATATATGGGCTACATTCATGGCGAGATTGTGCACAAGAAAATGGTTGATGCAATTTTCCCGGGCGGTATTTTTACCCAGCGGTTGAAAGTGGCGCAGCTAGCGCCAAAAGACCGGTATGAGAGTATCCTCGAGATGGGTGCTGCGACCGGTCATTTTACGTTGGCATTGGCTGCATCATACCCCGAAGCGCAAATAACCGGTATCGAGTTATCGCAGCGAGCCCTCGAGCATACTTTGCGCGTTGGCAACGCTAATGATTTCAGTTGGAAGTTGGTGCAAGGCGCCGCCGAAGCGACCGGCTTTGACGAGAAGAGTTTTGATCTGGTTGCATCCTATATTCTACTGCATGAGTTACCGGTCGAGATCATCAAACAGGTTTTCGCCGAGGCATTTCGCGTGTTAAAGCCGGGCGGTGATATGTTAATGAGCGATGTCGTTCGGTATGCGGACCAAGACAAGCTACAGGTTTGGCAAACCGATGATCAAGCTAGATTCGGCGGTGAACCTTATTGGAGGGAATCTGCCAGTGCAGACCTTAAGCAAATCGCTATTGATGTCGGGTTTACTGATGTCTACACGACCGATTTAGGCACTGGCCCATACCCGCACGTCGTTATTGGCAGCAAACCAGCATGAAAAAGGACCCAAAGTCGTACAACAACCCTAATCGGGAAACACTAACTGAAGCAGATATTTCTGGTCTCGGACAGGCAGTGCTAACGCTCATGCATGAATTGTGGGTTCTCTCTGACCGGCAGGCGGCGCTCGAAGGCGTGTTAAAAAAACATGGCATAGATGCGGCTGCAGAAATTGAATATTATCAGTTCGACGAAGACGAGAAAAAAACGCTGGACCATGACGGACGGGCACTCGTCGAACGTGTAACCAGTGCGATGGTTAGAAAGTCTTCTGGATAATGTCGGCAATTGATCGCTCCTTAGTCCGCATAGGCGAAGGGTTGGTGCACTTGCTTCTCGCCGGAAAAGAATCCGGGCGGCGGCCGATATTAATGCCTCGATTGGCACCACATCAGCACTAATCCGCATGGATAAGTGGGATTACATTATCGTCGGCGCTGGGTCCGCTGGCTGCGTACTAGCGAATCGACTATCCGCCGACCGCGACATCAATGTGTTACTAATAGAATCAGGTGGGCGAAATAGCTCGCCAATGCTGCGCATACCGGCCGCGATGGGTCGCAGCATGGCGCACCCAAAATATAGTTGGAATTATCCGGTTGAGCCTGACCCAACACGCAACCATAAAGTCGATTTGTGGCCATCCGGAAAGGGGCTTGGCGGCAGCAGTGCGATCAACGGTTTGTTTTATACTCGTGGTCAACCTCAGGATTTTGACGCCTGGGCAGCGCAAGGAAATAATGCTTGGTGCTGGGAAGAGGTGGAGCCGTATTTTCAGAAAATTGAATATAACGAATCAAAACAACAACCATCGGTACGTAAATCAGGTTTGCAAAGCGTTGCCCGGTTATGTGAAGTACATCCGTTAGCGGATGCCTTCGTGGAAGCGTCGACAGAGCTGGGTATTCCCTATGTTGAGGACAACCGTGGGGAGCGTTCATCGGGCGTTTCACTTGTAAATGTCACCCAAAAAAATGGTCGGCGACACAGTGTTGCGGATGCTTACCTACGCCCCATAGAAAAAAGACCCAATCTCAAAATCATGACTGAAACGGTTTGCCAACGACTACTGATCGAAAATGGTGTTTGTCGAGGGATAGAGTATTCGAAGAATGACAGCACGTCAGTTGCCCTGGCCGGGGCGGAAGTAATATTGTCAGCCGGGGCTGTTGGTTCACCTAAACTTCTGTTGTTGTCTGGCATCGGTCCGGAAAACCAGTTGCGTGATATTGGTATACCGGTGCACATTGATTTAGCGGGGGTAGGAAGAAATCTGCAAGAACATCCTAATGTTGGCATCACCTTCGATGTGACTTTGCCAACTTACAATCTTGATGCGCGCCGATCGTTAAAGGTACTGTGGCACCTATTGCGCTGGTGGGTTAGCGGTACCGGACCGGCTACCAGTCCCTATGCGCAGGCAGCAGCATTTTATAATTCTATAGACCTTACCGGACGGCCAGATCTGGAAATACTTTTCGCACCACACAATTTTGAATGGACCGAAGAAGGTTTGCGGGCAAGCCCCAGAGCGGGTGTGAATGGCGTTGTTAGTTTGTGTCGTCCGAACTGCAGGGGCACGTTGCGGCTGCGCTCTAAAGATCCACTTGATCCTCCTGTAATTGATTTTCCCTTATTGTCAGATGACGATGATTTGCGAATGTTAAGAAATGGCTGCCGAATGGTCAGGAAAATATTTGCCGCTCCAGCAATGCTGCAATACGTCGAGAAAGAGCGCGCACCAGGAGCGCAAACACAAACCGACCAAGAATGGGATGAATATATTCGTGACGCAGTATTTGGTGGCAATCATTTGTCAGGGACTTGCAAAATGGGGTCTGAGAAAGACGCGGTTGTTGACAGCGAATTGCGAGTCCACGGTCTAGATCGATTGCGAGTAGTCGATGCATCTATCATGCCGACGCTTATCAGCGCGCACACCAACGCAGCGACCATTATGATAGCTGAAAAAGCGTCTGTAGATATTCTGGCCGCGCGTCGTTAGCGGCTTTGCACGGGATTCAAAACTAAATTTCGACGGTTGCCGGATCGTAGAGTGTCAGGCCTAATGTGTCTTCAGTTCTGAGCGGATTCTTCGCCAGCGTATAAGGGTCTTGCGCCATCAGCGTTTCACCACCTCTTAATGATTCAAGATGCACTTCAGTAACACGTTCGCGACGTGCGTTTTCATAGCGTTGTAATGCTTCTTCAATCGAATCGAAAGTGTCGATGGCGCGCGCCATTACAACTGCATCTTCAATCGAGGTGGCAGCGCCTTGGCCAAACCAAGGTAACATCGGGTGGGCAGCGTCCCCGAGTATGGTGGCGCGCTCGTTAACCCAGCTTGACAATGGTTGACGCGCGAATAGTCCCCATTTATGAATACGTTCACCCGGTAGCGCGTCAAGCAAGTGCCTGACTTCAGGATGAAAGTCGACAAATTTATTTTTAAGCGTTGATAGGCGACCGGTTTGCGACCAACCTTCGGTGGCCCATTCTTTTGCTTTGGCAAACGCGACAATATTCTGCACCGCACCCTTGCTTACCGGGTATCTCACAAATATTCTTCCGGGCGAAACGAAAACAGCTGAGCCTGGATCAAGGTCGATAGTGACTTGCGACATCGGGATTAAACCGCGCCACGCCACGTAGCCAGAAAACTCGGCATCCGGCTCGTCGAAGACGGTGCGTCGTACAGTTGATTTCAGACCATCTGCGCCGACCAGTATGTTGGCTAGATGCGTGGTTGCGTCGGCGAACTCGAGCGCGTATCCATCCGGATGTTTTTGTATATTGACCAGTTCCTTGTTCAACTTAATCGCATCCGGAGCGATTGCTAACAAGGCCGTGGTTAGAATGTTGTGCAGATCAGCGCGGTGCATTTGCAAATACGGCGCGCCGAGTTTCTCGACAGTTTTACTGCGGTCAATGTGCACAAGTGTCTCAGCGGTTTTAAAGTGTTTGGTGACCTGGACAGGCGGGATGTTGGATAGCTTAAGAATATCTTTTCCCACGCCTAGAAAATTTAAGCCCTTAACTGCGTTCGGGGACAACGAAATTCCAGCACCGACTTCCCCGAGTTCGGCCGCTTGCTCAAACACTGTTACCGGATGTCCGACGCGCGCCAGCCCGAGCGCTAGTGACAAACCACCGATCCCGGCACCGATAATGCAAATATTATTGTCTGGCGCTATGCTCACAAGCCCAGCGCACCGGGGTTCATAAGGTTGTCCGGGTCAACCGATGTTTTGAGTTGTTGCAGCATGGTTGTAAATGCAGCATTTCGGTCTCGCAGATAAGGATAGGTACGACCGATTTGGAAGTGTGTGGCGCTGTGTTTGTACATCAGGTCTACCAGCTCTTGCTTGATAACATCGACTTTTTCTCGGGTATCAGGATTAGCATCGGATTCCTGCATGGTTTTCAAGATCTCATCAGGCATGGTTTTTTTATGCAGCACCGACCAATCGTCGGGCCAATAAATGACGCATTCCCACAAGAAACCGGCCGGGCCGCAAACCGCGTAAACGACGAAAATCTGAATATCATATTTTTCATGCATAGATTTTTTTCGGGCCAGATAATCTTCAAATTCAGATTGTAGTGCTGCCGCTCTGGAAAAAGGCACAACGCCATGTAACGGCAACAGGCGACGACCGCCTGGACCCAAGACCATTGGGTCCGGAAAGGGTGTGGCCTGGGTGAGGGTGGCCACGGTATTGGCAACTTCTATGCCGTTATCACCGACCGCTGACCGAATATCGGACAACGCCAACCTGAGTTCTTTGGCGCTCGAGGCGTCGGTTAAAAAATTGACCAGAAATTTGGACTTATCGAGAAACCGGCGTCCATTGAGCGCAATCTGGAAGGCTTTGCCAACCGCGCGTAATGGATTATCTGCGCCACGGATCATAGCCAACATTTGTTTGGTATCGGTCATTAAGTCAGGTGTGCCAGCAACCATTTTTACCAAAGCAGTTTCCGCGCCAAATGTTTCTGAAGCCAGCTTGTCTCGCGAAATGAGTCTGACCGCTTCGACCAGACTTGGAAAATCATCGAAGGAAAAAGACAAACCCGAAGCGTGCGTGGGGCGCGATTCCAGGCGTAAGGTGACCGCAGTTTTGATGCCGAGCGCACCTGAATCGCCACAAAATAAACCGGTCATGTCGGGTCCGTATTCCCGATAAAAAGCAGAATGATTGGCTTGGGCGGCAGAGCCGGTCGTTACGATTTTGCCGTCAGCGAGTACCACCTCGATCCCTAGGGTTGCTGACAGCGAGGAGCCATTGCGCGAAGATCCAAAGGTGACCGCGCCTTGGGAAATCGCGCCGCCGATGGTCGACATCTTGCCCGACATTGGTCCCCAAAAAATGGTTCTGACATCATGCTCCCTCAGCGCTGCATCCAGTTGTTCCCAGGTGCAGCCAGCTTCAACAGTTACAAATAAATCATTGGCATTGATTTCGCGGATCGCGTTCATGCGGGTGCAATCAACAATGATTGAATCTTTGCGGTCGGGCAAAAAAGCGTCGCTGTACGACATGCCGCCACCGCGTGGAAATATTGCTAGTCCGGCGGCCGTTGCCGCACTGACCGCGGCAGAAACCTCTTCGGTCGTTGCAGGTTGTACCACGGCCAAAGGAGTCTCACCTGCTCGATAGACATCATGTGCCGCGTAGCTGGTGTCGGCTTGGTTGGTTAAAAGATTGTCGTTACCAACAATCTCTCTCAATGATTCAATCAGTTGTTCGTGTTGGATGGTGGCACCGTAATGCTGAGATTAGTTAGCCGGGTTTAACGGCAGTGGTTAAGGAAAGGAAAGTCGGTGTCGGCTCGGCTTCGAGGTCAACAAATCCTGTCTCTTGGAGCAAGGCAGGGAAATCCAGCGCGACGAACGCTGGTGCGTAAGGCTCACAATTATATTGCGCGTCAAACGTTTGCCACATTTTATTCGGCGCGGGCAGGTTGGTGCCATGCGGCGCATCAACAATCGTTAAGGTGCCGCCGGGTCTTAAAACCCGCAGCGCCTCCTTGATAATTGGCGCGAACGTGTCTTTTGGCGTTTCGTGAAAGAGTATGTAAGCGAAGACGCAATCGACCGAGTCGTCTTCATGTGTAAGCGCTTGCGCCAGGCTTTGTTCAAAATGAACATCCAGTTCCAATTCGGTTGCTCGCATATGTGCATAGCGAAGTACCGGAGCGCCAACATCGATTCCCCATACCTCGGCATCCGGGTATTTTTGTTTTAGTGCGGTTGTGCATTGACCAATAGAACAGCCAAGATCGAGAATTTTATTAACCTTGCCATCGTCAGGCATTTTAAGCATGTCGACATAGAGTTGGTGCAGCTCTTCATTGTCATTATCGCCTTGATAAAAAACCCGTGTGCCATGGTCGAAAATAAAACCGGCAAGCTCCTCGCGACAATAGCCGCCAGGCTGTAAGTGGATGTCGTGACAATAAGCTTCCGGGGTAGAAAAATCCGGATCGATATGCAGACGCCCGGGATTGTCTTTTTCAGCGTCACGCAACACAGACTGCCAGCGCTCTGGATCAGCTTTGTAGGTGTCGCGAAGTTTGTTCCAGGTCAGCGCTTGTTGGGAACGCATCAGGCGCTTCCATGTGGCGATCTGGGGTTTGCTGTCAATATGTTGCGTGAGTGTGGAGTAGTCTGCGTGCATGCCGGCGTCCGGTACCCCTGCCGCAGTAACAGATTCAACAATATCGGTCGCAATCTGTGGAAACCAGTCCCGGATCACGAGGTTTCGGACCGCCATCATATAATCCATGTAGCTTTGGTCTTCCAGATTTGCGGTTTTCAAAATTGAAGGGGTATCCGGATTTTGCATGACGTCTCCTGCTGGTTTCACAAACTATTCAAGTATCTAAGCACACTACATTATAAGTCGCTTTGCAGCCAATAATTAGCTTGTATATAGACATGTATTAAACCTATGTCAGTGTCTAACCATGTATACTGAGGTATGGGCACCGGGCATGCTTATACTTGCATAGCCGCATTATTTGAGGCACCTGATGAATTTACGCCAACTACAACATTTCGTTGCTGTATTTGAACAAAAAAATCTGTCGAAAGCGGCAGAAGCGATCCCGCTTAGTCAGCCGGCACTCACCCGTAGCGTTAAAACTTTAGAAGATCAAGTCGGCGTTGAATTGTTTTTGCGGCATGCACGGGGTGCTACGCCGACCGCAGCAGGTGAGCGTTTATACCATCATGCCAAATCGATTCTGGCGGAATGCGCGCGGGCCAAGCGCGATGCTTTACAACCGGATGGTGAAATCTCGGGTACCGTCTCAATCGGGATTGGATCTTTGTTTGCCAACCACATTATTGATGACATGATCAGCCGGTTTTGCGAAAAATATCCGCAATCCATGATCAAGGTGTATCAAGGGTATTTTGAGGATCTTATTAATCTGTTAGAGCTTGGTGAAATCGAGGTGGCGTTTAGCAACTTGCCATTGTTGAACCTGCCGGAGAATATGGAGTTCGAACCGTTATTACAGGTTCATTCGAGCGTTATTGCAGCGGCGGATCATCCCTTGGCGGTAGCAGAGGAACCTGGCATCAAAGATATCGCCGCAGCCCGCTGGGCCAGCGTTAACCAGCCGCACGCTTTTGAGGTGCTTGATTCAATGTTTATTTCAGAGGGTATTGCCTCACCACAACCAGCCTTGCAAACCAACTCGTTAACTCTGATCAAATCATTGGTATTGTCATCTGGATTTTTGTGTTTGTTGCCCGATCATCTGTTTATTGAAGAACTTAAATCGGGTGCCGCCATGCGCATTAACATGTCTGCAACGCCGGTTACACGTAGCGCCGGTTTGCTGTTGAAAAAAGATAGTTTTAGAAGGCCGGTAGCGGATGCGCTAGGCAAGGAAATAGCAGAATCGATCAGTTTACTGAGCGAAGTTTGATCGGGTTTGTGATTGTAATCAACCCTTAATAGCTTTTAAAGGTCCGAGAGTCCTTTGCACGTATTGCTCTAGCGCCGCATCCCGTTGGGTGCGGGCGGTATCGTCCAGATTCAGATTGTCGAGCTCATCCTTACTGATCAGATCCTTAGATTGTAATAATGATTCAAGGTGAATGCGTCGATCTCGTTCAACCCATAGTTCGCTACTCAAGGCCAGCACGATCTCTAGCAGTTGATCCTGTACTGGATCCCCCAGAAAGCTCGGTTCGGATCCGGCCTCCGGCAGACCAATTTTTTCAACCTGTGCTTTGGCTTTATCTTCGTTGCTCATTATTGTCCTGTTTTTAATCGACGACGAAATTCTTCGCCCTGGTTGATTGTATCACTTCGCGCGGTGCTCCAGTTAGTCGCGAACCCACGCGGGTAATTTGCGTCGCCATCAAAGCGCCCATCCTCGGACCACAATAGTGGAAACAAATCTCCGCCAGGCACTTCGCCTTCCATCATTTCATCGAAGCTGACGCCGGCAATGTTCAGACAATCCGGTCTCGGTTTCCAGCGAATGTCATCGCCGAATATACGCACCGAAATCGCCAGGCGCCAGTCATCCGCGGAGTTGCCATGCGAATAATGCAGAGTCCAGGGGTGCACTACCAATAAATCACCAGGCTGCATTGCCCATTGCACAAATTTATTGGTTTTGTCAGCCCGAAGTTTGTCACCATCCGGATGAGAAACCCGGTCATCAGGCCGGATCATTTGCCGTGCGTTTGGCGAGAACAACCAGTAGGGTACGTCCTGCGTTTGTGAACCCGCAATACACTCGAGCGAGTTTTCCTTGCTCACCGGAGTTAACGGGATCCAGATCGATGGCACCATATTGCCTACCGTCGGCCAACCCATGCGGTCGCAGTGCCAAATTGTGGCATCGTCCGACTTCGGTGCCTTGGCGAATATTTCGTCAAAGAAAAAAGTTGCGCGTGAAGACTGCATAACCCGGGCAGCTGCTTCAGCAACTGCAGACTCAAAAATAAAACGCCGAAACTCCGGCACCGTTCGCGACATGTAGCGGCCGGGGTAGGTGGGTAGTAAGCCGACATCTTCCTTGTCAATGGCGATGCGTTTGGCCACCGGAACCAGTTCATCAATCCATGCTGGATCAAATGCTTGCCGTAAACATACCACTCCATCTGTAGCGTAGGCTTCAATTTCTTCTACGGTTATTTCCCGGCAACGCTGGGGTCCATTCATAGGTCTGCTCTCGAATTTCAGCGGTAAAATATCTATAAGGGGAAATATAACTGCTACGCTATGGAATATGCCAATCAAAAACCCCTATGCCATACATACGTCAATTGCATATAGAGGGGGTAACCGCATTCTATTATGCAGGCGCCTTATAGCTCGCAAACTATCTGGTATTGCACTAATCCGTTTCATTTGCGTATATTTCATTCACGTAACTCAATCCGAGGAGTACTGGCATCAAGATTTCTGCGGCAGCAAAAAGGCGCCTTAAACGCACCCAAGGGCATTTTATAAATGGCAAACGGGTTGATTCCAAACGCACCCGTAAGGTCAAGGACCCCTCCACCGGTGACGTTATAACGCAAGTTGCCTTGGGCGGTAGTAAGGATATTGATCTTGCTGTAAAAGCAGCCCGTCAGGCCTTTCCGGCGTGGGCGGAGTCTGCGCCCGATGAGCGCACCCGGATTATGATCCGTTACGCGGCGCTAATTGAAGAGAACGCCGAATTGATCAATGAATTGGCCATACATGATGGTGGATTGCCGCGGATGGTTGCCGATTCCTGCGCTATGTTTTGTGCATTGTTTCTTCGCTATTACTCCGGCTGGCCGACAAAATTATGCGGTACGACCAATCCATCGGCAGCCTTCGGTAGAGAGCCCAAGGACCTGATGGCGTATACCCTTAGAGAACCAATCGGTGTCGTTGGTGGTATTACGCCGTGGAATTATCCATTCGGGATGGAAATGCTAAAGATCGCGCCGGCGCTGGCAACGGGGTGCACACTGGTATTAAAGCCAGCCGAAGAGGCGCCGACGGCCGGCTTGTTGTTGGCAGAATTGGCCCACAAAGCGGGCGTACCCAAGGGCGTATTTAATGTTGTTAATGGTTTGGGTGATCAGGCCGGGGCGGCCTTGGCCAGTCACGATGACGTCGATAAAATTGCTTTCACCGGTTCCACCGAAGTTGGAAAACTTATCGTTCATGCAGCAACTGGTAATTTGAAAAAAGTTACCCTGGAATTGGGCGGAAAATCACCGGTCTTCGTATTCCCCGATGCCGACATGGAAACAGCGATTCCGGGTGTTGCTATGGCTGGTTTTGCGATGTCGGGTCAGAATTGTGTTTGCGGTAGTCGGTTGTTCGTGCACGAAGATGTTGCGGATGAACTGGCGACCGGCATCGCTGCGTTCGCAGAAGGTATTAAAGTGGGGCCCGCTGTTGACCCTGAAACCATGCTGGGCCCGCTAATCTCCTCAAAACAGCGCAATCGGGTTGAAGGTATGATGAAAACAGCGATCGAACAGGGCGCTAATGTGGTTACCGGGGGTTCTCGTAAACGTTCCAAAGGCTATTTTATCAAACCGACTTTGTTTAACGAATGCAATACCGACATGGATATCGTCAATCAGGAAGTATTCGGGCCGGTCATCGCCATGCAAACGTTTAATGACAAACACGACTTTAATACACTTGCGGCAATGGCGAATGATAGCGAGTACGGGCTCTCGGGAAGCATCTGGACCAGAGATCTGGAAACCGCAATGGTCATGACCAAGATGGTAAATACCGGTCAGATCGGGGTCAATTGTCACGCCGCGATGGACCCTAGCATGCCATTTGGTGGCACCAAGAAATCGGGCTGGGGCCAGGAGTTTGGTGAAGCTGGTCTGGATATTTTCACTAAAACCAAAGCAGTCACACTAAGTTGGAACTAATTTACAAATCATATTGGAGCGCGCTATGAGCCTAGTATCGATCGGCGATGCAGAGCTATATACCGAAGTTCATGGTGAGGGCGAGAACCTGATGCTGGTTGCAGGGCTCGGTGGCATGGCGACCTTTTGGAGCAATCAGGTAGATATACTGGCACAACACTACCGCGTCATTCTGCACGATCACCGCGGAGTCGGGCGGAGCTCTGAAGCACCCATTGTTAGTAGCGCGGTAGAAATGGCCGACGACTTGATTAAGCTCATGGACGCGATGGATATCGAGTCCGCGCATTTCGTCGGTCATAGTACCGGCGGTGCCATCGGACAGAACATTGCTTTGAAACAACCTGAAAAAGTATCTTCGTTGATTCTCAGTGCTAGTTGGGCGGGGCCAACGCCATTGTTTATCGATACGTTTCGGATGCGTAGAGATGTGTTGATTAATGTTGGGGTTCAGCAATACATGATGGTAGGCAGTTTGTTAGCCGCACCAGCCTGGACCATCGCTGGTAACTACACCGGGAAAGAGGACTTTCTCCGTGACCGGATCAAGAATTTCCCGGGTCTGGAGGTAGAACTCGCCAGATTGAACGCGGTGATGTCGCATGACCTCAGGCACCAACTCAAAAACATTACAGCGCCAACAGGCGTGATATCGGCCAAGGATGATTCGTTGACACCACCGTCAATGTCCGATGAGCTGGCGGTGCTTATCCCGGGTGCAAAGCAAGTATTATTGCCAGAAGGCGGGCATTTTTGCCCGGTAACGTGCACCGAAGCATACAATCAACAATTGTTGCAATTGCTAAAAGAGATCAACCATTAAGTTGTTTTAGGCGTCTGGCTCCGAGATTTGATTCAGCTGTTTTCGAAGCGGCGCCCAACCCCAGATTGTTAACGCAGCACCCAATGCAAGTAACAGCGGTACTGCAATTCTTAACGATTTACCTACCGCGAGATCAGAACCGTAGTATTGATCTGTGAGTATGGCAACAATCCAGGGCCCCCCGGATTGTCCTAACAAATTTGCTACCAGTAAATAAATGGCGACTAGTTGCGCCCGATACTGTGGCGGCGCGACGGTTGGTATGGCAGCCGGGCCGGAACCGAAAGGGATGGTACCCAGAAACATGGTCGGCGCGAGCATGGCGATTGCTAAATTCGGGTTGGCGGTACTGGTGGTCACGATGGCGCAGGGAATGGCCAATAATGCAGCCACGCTGGCGACCCGCAAATTGGCGTCATGAATTTTGCGTTTGTGCAAAAGATCGGTGAGAAAGCCGCCGGAGATTACCCCCAGGGTGCCGCAGATCAGGAATAATAAACCTTGCGCTTTGCCAATCTCACCCGCGGTCCAGTCGTAGACACGCATGAAATAAGCCGGTACCCAGGCACCTAGAGCAAATTGTGCTGCCGACAAAACAGAAAGACCGACAAATACCGCCACAAACAAACGATGGTTTTTGCCGCAATAGCGCATTGCTTGAATAAATCCTTGTCTAAATTCACCGGACTCCATGCGGGTGGTATCAAAGTCCTGGCGTTCCGGTTCGTGTGTGGTAAAGAAAAACCACAGCGCTGCTGGTATGCCGGGCAAAGCGCCGAGAATGAAGGCGGCTTGCCAAACCTCCATTTCGCCGAGTAATGGCAATATCACCACATCGAGTTCGCGCAGCTGGGTAATAATGACACCACCGATCATCAAGGCAACACCGGAGCCGACGAAACTTGATGCGGTAAACACGCTAACCGGGCGAGCCAGTCTGTTGGGTTTAAATAAATCTGCCAGGAGTGAAAAACCGGCCGGCGTCAGTACCGCTTCACCGATGCCAACGAAAATTCTTGCCACGAACAATTGTGCATAGCTCTCGGCTAAACCACACGCCATGGCGGCGATAGTCCACGCGATGATACCAATAGTTATTAACCAGCGTCTGTTCTTGCTGTCTGCCAGACGTCCCAGTGGAATAGCGACAATGGCGTAAAAAATAGCGAAGGCGAGACCTTGTAGTAAACTGATTTGGGTATCGGTAATTAGTAAATCGGCTTTGATGTCGTCGATCAGCAGGTTGATGATCTGGCGGTCAATATAGGCGACGACACCGCAGATTGATAAAACGAATACCACGTACCAGCCGTAGCGTTCATTGTTAGGACTATCCAACGATGGGTTCAAGACTATTTCCTTATATTGGCAGCAATCAGGGATTGTTTGATCTCATTGAGTATATCTGGATCATCAATGGTCGGGGGCGTATCGACGGCCTCTCCATCAGAAATTTTGCTTAACACTGCTCGCAAGATCTTTCCGGAGCGTGTTTTTGGCAGCCGTTCTACCACCAACGCTTGCTTGAATGCCGCGACCGGGCCGACGTGCTTCCGAACGAGCGCAACACACTCGTCGATAACTTTTTTCGGGTCTTGTTGTTTGCCTGCCTTCAAGCACAAAAAGCCAAGCGGGATTTGTCCTTTAAGCGGATCTTTTATGCTGGTTACCGCGCACTCAGCGACTTCCGGGTGCATGGACAATACTTCTTCCAGTGCGCCGGTGGAAAGACGATGACCCGCAACATTGATAATGTCGTCGGTACGAGTCATAACATATATGTAGCCGTCTTGATCGATGTACCCGGCATCGCCGGTGGTGTAATACCCCGGGTAGTCCGACAAATATGTGTCATGAAATCGCTCGTCTGCTTGCCAAAGGGTGGGCAGTGCGCCCGGCCCAAGCGGAAGTTTGCACACGATAGTGCCAATTTCGCCGGCAGGTAATTCGTTGCATTGGTCATCAATGACGCGAATATCCCAGCCCGGCATCGCTTTACCGGCTGAACCCGCGCGCACCTCGAACAACCCAGCTCCAAGACAATTACCGCTAATCGCCCAGCCGGTTTCAGTCTGCCACCAATGGTCAATGACCGGTATTTTTAAAACGTCACCGGCCCAGTTTAACGTGTCCGGGTCACAGCGTTCGCCGGCCAAAAACAAGCCGCGCAGCGTTGATAAGTCATACTTGTTAGCGGATGCCAGCATCGGGTCTTCGCGTTTAATTGCCCGGATGGCGGTTGGAGCGGTAAATAACACATTCACTTGGTAGTCGGATATGACTCGCCAAAATGCCCCGGCATCCGGCGTGCCGACTGGTTTTCCTTCGTACAGTATGGTGGTTGCCCCGGCCAGGAGTGGCGCATAGACAATGTAGGAGTGACCAACGACCCAGCCAATATCCGAGGCCGCCCAGTAAACATCGTCTTTGTTGATGCCATAAATCGCCTGCATAGACCAGTGTAGCGCGACTGCATGTCCGCCGTTATCACGGACGATGCCCTTTGGTTGTCCGGTCGTTCCCGAGGTGTACAGGGTGTACAGCGGATCAGTTGATGCTACCTCAACGCAATCAGCGGAACTCGCGGAATCCACAAAGTCGAGCCAGTCGACATCGCGCCCTGCGGTCAAACCGGCGAGCATCTCAGGTCTTTGAAGTACCACCACCTGTTCCGGTACATGTTGTGTTTGCGTCAGCGCTGAATCGAGTAAAGGTTTGTATTCAACTATGCGGTTTGGTTCAAGCCCGCAACTGGCGCTAAGGACGACTTTTGGTTTGGCCTGGGTAATTCGGTTGGCAAGCTCGCGCGCGGCAAAGCCACCAAAAACGACTGAGTGGATGGCGCCAATTCTAGCGCAGGCGAGCATCCCCATCACCGCTTCGGGAACCATTGGCATATAAAGCGTCACACGGTCGCCCTTTTTAACACCTTCTGCC